>CANRPL010000040.1 GCA_947632495.1 uncultured Bacilli bacterium | reverse complement strand
TGTCTATTTTCGTGATTTTTGTCGTGATATAATATTTGTATGAAAAAAGTATTGACAAAACTTAGATAGTCAATTTGCAAATATTTTATTTTTTCAAAAATTGCTTGCAAACCCTTATTTTACAATCATTTTCCGCAACAATTCTTATACTTTTTGCCCGAACCACAAGGACATGGATCATTACGGCCAATTTTTTGGACTCTTTTTGGAGTAGCTTTTTTAACTTTATTATTATCTTGATTAGCTACACCTTTTGCTACTTGTTTACGTTCAGTATTTTGTCGTACTTCAGCCTTAAGTAAATATACTGTAGTTTGGCGATCAATCTTCGCTAAAAGTTCATCAAATAGTTCATAGCCTTCACTCTTATACGCACGAAGTGGATTTTCTTGAGCATAACCTCTTAAATGGATACCTTCACGTAAATGAGACATTGTATTAATATGTTCCATCCAATGCATATCGATAACACGAAGTGAGATAGCTTTTTCAAAATCGTTGATTATTTCATCAGGTAATTCAGTTATTTTACCATTAAAACTGTTAACAATTTTGTTATAGATGTTTTCCGTAGTATTATCAATACTATCAACATCAAAATCATCATCAACTAGTTTAACACCTAATTCATTATCAAAATATTCAATCATTTCACTTATATCATCTTCATTAAACTTACCATCTAAAGTATGTTCAAAAACAACATCAGATACATAATTTTTAAAAGTTTCTAATATCGTCTCATGTATTGATTCACTATCTAATATTTCATTACGTTTTTCATAAATTATTTCACGTTGTTCGTTAATTACATCATCGTATTCAAGTAAAGTTTTACGAACATCAAAGTTATTTCCTTCAACACGTTTTTGAGCAGATTCGATAGATTTCGCCAATGCTTTATTACGAATAGCAGCATCACCTGAAAAGCCAGCACGAGCTAGAATAGCTTTAGCACGATCGGCTCCAAAACGGACCATTAAATCATCTTCGAAGGATACACAGAATTGACTAAATCCAGGATCTCCTTGACGACCAGAACGTCCACGTAACTGATTATCAATACGTCTTGATTCGTGGCGTTCAGTACCGATAACACAAAGCCCACCTAAAGCCTTAACTTCATCATCAATCTTAATATCTGTACCACGGCCTGCCATATTAGTAGCAATGGTTACAGAACCTTTTTGACCAGCACGAGCAATGATTTCAGCTTCACGAGCATGATTTTTAGCATTTAATACTTCATGAGGAATATGTTCCTTTTTCAAACGTTCACTAATAAGTTCACTCGTCTCTACAGCAATTGTACCAACTAATACTGGTTGCCCTTTTGCATGACGCTCTTTAATTTCATTTACAATAGCCTTATATTTACCCTCTTTAGTAGCAAATAATAAATCATCACAATCTTCACGGATAACTGGCATGTTAGTAGGAATACAGATAACATACATATTATATATATCACGTAATTCTTCCTCTTCTGTTTTAGCTGTACCAGTCATACCAGAAAGCTTTTTATACATACGGAATAAATTCTGGAAAGTAATAGTCGCTAAAGTTTTAGTTTCCTCATTGATTGTTACTCCTTCTTTTGCTTCAATAGCTTGATGTAATCCATCAGAATAAGAACGTCCTTCCATCAAACGTCCAGTAAAAGGATCAACAATAATTATTTTATCATCTTTAACAACATAATCAACATCTACGTGCATTGCATAATTAGCTTTAAGAGATTGGTTAATAAAATGTACTAAACTTGTATTTTCAATATCATATAAGTTAGAAACATTAAAAGTCTTTTCAGCCTTTTCAATTCCTATCGGATCAAGAACAGTAGCTTTAGTTTGTTCATCGTATACATAACCATTATTCTCTTTTAAACTTTTAACAAAACGATCTGTTTGAATATATAAATTAGCTGATTGCATATGGCCACCAGATATAATTAATGGTGTACGAGCTTCATCTATTAAAACAGAGTCAACTTCATCGATAATAGCGAAATTAAGAGGTCGTGCGACACGATCAGATGATCTTACAACCATATTATCTCGAAGATAATCAAAACCTATCTCGTTATTGGTTGAATATAAGATATCACAGTTATATGCCTCTTTCTTTTCACTTGTTGTACTTTCACGATAATTAACACCAACAGTTAATCCTAAAAAGCGATATACTTCTCCCATCCAATTGGCGTCACGTTCAGCTAAATATTCATTAACTGTTATAATATGAACGCCGTCACCAGTTAAAGCATTTAAATAAGCTGGCATCGTCGCAACTAAAGTTTTACCTTCACCAGTTTTCATCTCGGCAATATTGCCGTAGTGAATAGCAAAACCACCGACAATTTGTACAAAGAAAGGCTTTAATCCAATTGTACGATAAGCTGCTTCACGAGCTGTCGCAAAAGCTTCAATTTTAATATCTTCAAGAGTTTCACCATTAGCAAGTCTCTCTTTAAATTCATCCGTTTTAGCCTTCAAATCAGCATCAGATAATTTAGAGTATTCTTCATCTAAAGCATCTACTTCACGAGCCAAAGTTTCAAACCTTTTTAATTCTTTATATTCATGATCGAATAACTTCTTAAATAATTTCATATGTCATTCTCCTTTGATATTCGCTAGTGCGATACATATATTATATCAATTATCACTTTAAAATAATAGTAAAACAATTAAATTTAAGTCAAAAAGAGGAACTAAATCGTTCCTCTTTCCTTTTTATAGTAAACTATTCCCAAAATTGTTATCAAAGATGTAATTATTAAAATAACAAAGTATTTAGCAATATTATCAATTGTATTTGGTATTTTTATATTTCTTTCATTTACAAATGGAACAATAGTTTCTTCTTCAATTAAAGTACCACTTTGTTTATCGATAGTTGTTTTATAACCATCAGTATTTTCTTCTTCTACCTTAACTTCGTAGGTAGTTCCATATGGTAAATCATCAATTGTACCACTACTATTGCCTTTTAAAGTCAATTTACCACTATAGCTACCATCATCATTAGGTGTTAATTCCAATAAGTGTTCTTCCCCATTTTCGTCAGTCCAAACATAACTATCTTTAAGATGAGCATCTGGGTCAGGTGTTACTGTCACATCGACTGTCCAATCTTTATTTGGATCAGTATTATTACCTTTTAAACTGCTTTCAATTTTTAAACGATGACGAGAAAATTTAGTATTAATATAAGCTACAAGTAAATCCTTATCACTTAATATTCCTTCTTCACCATCAAAAGTTGTTTCATAATCATCAGCATTAGCCTCTAATTCTTCAACTTTATATTTTGTCCTTTCGGGTAAATCCTTGATGATAATTTGTTCACTATCCTTTAAACTTACTTCTGCTTCATAATGATCTTCAACTTTAATTAGGGAAACGTTCCCTGTCTCTTTTGAAGGATCTTCTTCGGTAAGCATAATCTTTTCATATGGATAAGTTTTATTTAATGGTTTAATATCAGGGGCGACAAGGATAATCTTAAAAGTCCAATCCTTATCCTTTTCGCCTAAATTTCCTTTAACACTTTTTCTTATTACTAAATTATGTAGTGATAGTTTAGTATTAGTAAATGTTACTTCTTTAGTAGTGTCTTCTAACACTCCCTCACTACTACCTTTAACTATTGTGATATAATCATCGGTATTAGCTTCTACTTCCTCAATCTTATATTGTGTTTTCTCTGGCATACTTTTAATCGTTGCCTTATCTCCACTTTTTAATTTTATAGTTCCTTTATAACTACCATCTGATTGTCGAGTTAAAGCGATAAGAGTAAAATCTACGCCATCAACTAGATAGTAATCCATTAAAGATACATTTTCATCTGGAATAAAGGTTATATTGAAAGTCCACTCTTTATTTTTATCGCCTAACCCACCATCAACTATTTTGCTGATAACCAAATCATGTTTTGATGGCTTTTTATTTACAAACTTAACTGTTTCTTGAGCGTTATCTTCCAATGTTCCTTCAGGAGCATCAACTATTGTAATATATTCATCAGTATTGGCTTCTACTTCTTCAACTTTATATTTTGTTCCTTCTGGTAAATTGTTAATCGTCAAAGATTGACCGTGTTTTAATTTAATTCTTATCTCTGATGTCCCATCCCTATTGTGTTTTACTGCTACATGTTCTAAATCAACATAAGATATCTCTTCTGTAGTGTTACCACCTAAAACTTCATAACTATCCTTTAGCGTAACACCCTCAACTGGAGTTAGTGTTATAACAAATTCCCACTCTTTATTTGGATCACTAGCACCACCAGTTACCTCTTTAGAAATTGTTAAACTATGTTCTGACAATTTAATATTACTGAATGCTACTTCGACAGCTTTCGTGTCCGCTACAAAAATTCCTTCACTTTGTCCTGTAACTCTAGTCGTATATCCCTCACTATTAGCCTCTACCTCTTCAACTTTATAGCGTGTGCCCTCTGGTAAATCTTTTATCGTAATCGTTTCATTATGCTTCAAAGTGACAATACCACTATAACTTCCATCATTATTATCAGTTAAAGAAATTGCACCATTTTTACTACCCTCATAATTATAAGAAGTCTCTAGATATACTTCATCAGCGGGTATTAAAGTTACTTTAAAAGTCCAATCACGTTCTTTTGAAGACCAAGCTCCTGACACGGTTTTACTAATAGTTAAATCATGTTTTGTTAACTTACGATTGGTAAACATTACCTGTTCTTCATCGCTAGTTAGAACCCCACTTTTATTAACAGTTACTTTAGTTGTGTATTCATCTTTATTAGCATCTTTTTCAACGACATTATAAGTAGTTCTTTCTGGGATATTTTGAATGGTAATATTTTGACCATGCTTTAAGGTTATTTCACCTTTATATTCACCATTCTTTTCAGTTAGGTTGATTTTTCCATCAGCTGGTGCGACAACACCACTAATAGTTGATCCTCCTTTATAGTCATAACTACTATCAAAAATTACATTTTCATCTGGTGTAAATGTTATTTCAAAAGTCCATTCTTTATTTTTATCACCAGCACCACCGGTAACAGTTTTACCAATGGTTAATTTGTGACGTGAATACCTAATATTAGTGAATTTTACCTTTGCAGTAGCATCATTATTTAAAATACCAATATTATTTTCAATCAAAGTTATATAATCATTTTGATTGGCTTCTTTTTCGGTAATAACATATGATGTTTCTTCTGGGATGCCTTTAATCGTAATTGACTTACCACTTCTAATCTTTACTTCACTAACATACTTACCATCACTATTTTTAACTAAATTAATTTGACCATTCGTATCGCCAGTATAAACATAACTATTAGAAAGAGGGATTCCATCTTTTGGTGTTAAGGCTACTTCAAAGGTCCAATCTTTATCTTCAGCCTCCTCACCTTTTATTTCTTTTGTAATATTAATATCATACCTAGCGTATTTAGCATTATCGAATATAACTTCTTGATACTCACCAGTCAATATTCCAGTAGTATTACTTTCTTTTGTAATATAATCATTGGAATTAGCCTCATCTTCACTAACTTCATAAGTTGTTCCTTCAGGAAGACCATCAATAATAACGGATTGACCATGTTTTAAGGTTATCTCACCTTGATATTTACCATCAATTCCTAAAGTAAAGATGATTTCTCCAGGTGGTTTAGACGTTACATCTTCTAAATTTTCTGTACGATAATTATAACTATCAAGAATCGTAGCACCTTTAGGTGGCGTTAATGTTATCTTGAAAGTCCAATCTTTATCTTTCTCACCTAATGAACCACTAACAGTCTTCTTAATAGCCAAACTAGTAGGAGCAAAATAACGGTTAATATATTCGACCTCATCGATATAATTAGCATTTATTCTTCCTTTAACCGTCTTATCAGTTACTGTGGCAATATCTTCTTCACCTAGTTTTATTTCTCCAAAGTAATAGCCCTCTTTATTATCTAATGAAGTTATATCTTCAACCATCTCATAATTTACTCCTGATTTTAGTCCTGATAACATAATTCCTTCATTATCTTTTAAAACTAATTTAGCAATATTTTCTTTTTGATTATCCCATTCATCCTGTGTCCAACTTGCTGGCTTTGATGCTGGCTTATTTTGGGCAGTATAACCAAATTTGATAGATGTTGTTAAATATGATGTTTCTGTTTTATACGTTGTCGTTAATTCTTCAACACCTTTTTTCATGGAATCCAAATGCGCTACTACAAACTCTGTTAATGTTTTATATCCTTCTAAAGAGCGATTCCAAGTGTTTCCATCGACAATATCAGTTGGAATTAAATATACTTTATCAATCCAAAAATCGACTGATCCTAAACTATGATTGTCATCAACCTTTTTATATTTATTTAGTCTAGTAGCTCCATCAATCGTACTTGGATCTGTTACATAGGTCGTCATGCCAGATTTCGTTAGTTCAATGTGATTATCATTATCTGGAGCTGAATATACTCTAAAGACATCGTCGCCACCTGTATCGCCATCTATTTCATTATCACCAATATAGACGTAATACTTTTGACCAGCTTCTTCGTAAACATATAATCTTGTATCCTTATCTTGTAAGAAACCATTATTATCAGTTAAAACATCAATGGTACTAAGGCGAAGTTGCCATTCATTACTATAAGGGTTTTTATACATTTTAATCGCACTATAATCGCCTTCGTGGCCATCAATTTTTACTTCAAATTGATAATCTCGCGATCTATCGATAGTCTTTTCACCAAATGACGTTGTCTTTACTTCTTTGGCAATCATCATAAGAGAATCACTAATATCTAATCGACCATTATTGCCTAAAAAATCATTAATAACAATATTATTGTCAGAAGTTACACTTACCGTTGGTAAATAATAACTTCTTGATGTTTGCGTATTATTTTGTGATTTTTGTTTTAAACTTTGCGCTAAATCGCCAACTCTTAAACCACCAGGACGTGTAGCGATTATATAATCTTCAGCATCAGTTGGTTTAGCGCTGTTGACGACATAATTGACGTATTTATCAAGTGATGGGCTATACCAAGATAAGTATGCACCAGTCTCGACATGACCACCAGCAATACCTGATCCAAACTCTTTACCTTCTCTTGGGACAGCTAAACGCGTAATGGTATTTTTACCAGGCATATAATAATCAACAATAATATAATACCAACTATTAGAATCAAGCTTTTGACTATCCGTTATATTACTATGTGTAGCCTTAAATGCATTATATGCCTCATTATCATCAAGAAGAATTTCATCATAATTGCCTTTACCATTTTTTAAATCAGATGATGATATCTCATATAATGGTAAAGCTTTTTGGAAAGTATAATAACGATTTGATTTATCAGGCGAGAAAGTAACACTAGCATCTCCCCTTGTTCTTTCTTCCTGGGTGTCAGTTACATAACCATCATATTTAGTTGCACTATAATAGTTAGCATAAAAATAAACTGTATCATTTTTCTTATTAGCTTGAATATATTCTTGATTTACTTTAGCTAAATCAATATCCAAGCCATCTTCAGTCATGATAGAATCATCAATACCAACACTATAGAATAAACGAAGTGGTGTAGATTGTGTTTTTAGCTGTGTATTATCGTTATAGGAAAATACCTTACCATTAATATCGATTAAAACATTAGCTAGTTGAAGTGGTAAAGCTGTCGTTGGAATATTAACATATAAAGCATTATCATAACCTAACTCGGGTGTAATACCACTTGTATCGTCAATATAATTACCCGTGTACTCTGTCCAAACACGAATATCATTTAATTTATATGTTACTTCTGTATTGTCATAACAAGGATTTTGCAAATCAATATTGCCATTCTCATCAACATAACTATATAAAGTATAAATTGTCTTCTTTTGCTTTGGCGTAATATTATCTGATTCATCTAAAGTTGGAATATATTTTTGAACTTGGGTAACATCGACATAGTATGTATCGCCCTTATCCCAAGATCCGTCATCTTTTAGATAATTACCATCTTTATCGTACCAACCACTGGTAAATTCTAACCGCATATCATCACTATCATGATTTGGTCCCCGATGGGTACTATTGAAGGTATAATCATAGATGGCAGCTTTTTTCATATTATGTAATTTACCAAATAAAAGTAAACTCATATCATATTTTTGTCCATCAATAGTAAGAGCATTTTCTTTAACATTCATATATTTACCAATTGGATCCATATAGGTAATAGAATCACCTATACCATATTCATTTTCACCACCAACAGGCATAAAAGTTATTTCTGTTATATTAGAAATAATGTTATCAAAGAAGTTTGATACTTCATCAGAATTCAAGTCAGCAAACTCATCAGTATAATTTATATTCTTTATAATGTCGGCATTACTAACGCCATCCGTTCCCTCTGGTAATTTATTTATTTTAAGTTGAATTAGTTTTTTATCAGAATCTGTAAAGGTTGAAACAATCCCATCTGGAGATGCTTTCCACTCTTCATATAAGTTATAGGCTTCAACAGCATCTATTTTAAATTTCCAAGAATTTGTCTCATCAGGCAGTTCCCTTTTAAAATAAGTTTTAGGGTCAAGTGTCGCATATATACGAGGAACCTGCCAGTCAGTCGTAGGTGTATCAACACTTAATGTAATAACATTAAATTTAGCAGAATATTTGCTTGAATCTATATTAGTATTGCTTATTAGTTCATTATATTTATTTTGGACTTTGGCTTTCATAAAAGATGCGGTTAAAAGTATTTCTAATATAGTTTCTTTTCCACCACTATTTGCTTCATTTTGTTCTGTCCGATATAATTTAAAATCACTATTATAGTTATTTACAACAGTAGGTATTTTAATGTTATACCACTCATCACCCATAATATCTTTAGTGCTGTCCTTTAAAGCATAGTTTGATGCACCATCGCTCATAACAATAGCAACCGGAATTCTTGGAACAGTAACTTTTTCATTAGTTAAACCAGAATGATAAGTATATGTGACATCACTTGTACTTTGCATATTTTTATATAGTTCATTAAAACCTTGGTATATTCCCGCTTGTAAATTGGTACTAAAGCCTATAATTGCATCAAGGCTTTCAACTTTATCTTGTTGCATACCACTGGTATAGTTATTTCGCACTGTCCTTGTTATAGTTTGCCCATCTTTTTTAGCGTGAGCTCGTAAAGTATAAGCAGATCCTCCTGAAGTATTGTAATATCTTTCATCGTAATTGGTAAAATCATCAACAGTTATGTAATTTTGACCATTATCTTTTTCATAATGGCCCAAATCCATAAGCGTATAAGCAGATGCTGCATATACAACAACCGAAACTTTATTTTCTTTACTTTTATTCATAAGATATTCAATAGAGCTATTGACCGATTTAACGGTTTGATAAATACGTGAATGTTCAATGCGTTCTGTACGATCAGTATGAGGTAATTGATCAACAACGTCATAAGCCATTGAACCTGATAGGTCAATTATAAAAACTACGTCAACTGGGATAGGCTCTTCTGATTTTTCTTTTAGAGAACTTCCCAAAGCACTATATACATGAAGAAAATCAGAATCGTAAGATATTTCTTGATTAATACCATCAGTATCCATGTCAAGAGTCAATATGCCATTGTCACCATCTTTAGTAAGTACACTCTTATCAGCCCAAATACGCCCAGCATAACGTGAACCATTTGAAGAATTCAATAGAAAATCTTGATACGAATCCATTGTATTTGGATCAGCAACTCTTTTATACAGATTATTGGAAGATTTGGCTACATTAGATGACACTCCAATATTTTTTAAGACACTATAGCTGAAATTAGTAAACAATAAAGCTAGTGTTATTATTAGCATAGTTAGTTTAGAAATGTTTTTTTTCATATACATCTACCTACTCCTTTATTTTTTATTATTAAGTTTAAACCTTAAGGATTAAAAAATTAATCATCATACAAATAAAAAAAGCAAATTTACTTACATACCATTTTATGTTATAATAAAATATAGAGTAGAAAACTAATTATTGCATAAAGTAAAATAGTGTCCTTAAGGTTTAAACTTAAGGACTTTTTTATAAAAAAAACGTGCCAACGCACGCTTAATTTTATACTATTTTGTCTCAATAATACCGTAATCGCCATCTTTTCGACGATACAAAACATCTACATTTCCTGTTTCAACATTTTTGAAAACAAAGAATTCATGACCAACAAGGTTCATTTGAAGAATAGCTTCTTCTTCACTCATTGGTTTCATCTCTATTTCCTTACGTTTAACAATAACGCTTTCATCATCTTCTTTAGAATTTTCAAAATTTAAATCAAATCCCGCAATAGTATCTTTACTAACGCGTTTTTGCATTCTCGTTTTATTCTTTCTAATTTGTCTTTCTAACTTATCTGATACTACGTCGATAGCGGCATATAAATCTTCATGACGTTCCTCACCACGAAGAACTACTTTTTGGATTGGAATAGTAACCTCTACAATTTGCTCGATACCGACAATTCTAATTAAAACTTTAGCTGTTATTTCATCTGGATTTTCGAAATACTTATCTAGGCGACCAATCTTCTCTTCGATGTAATTTCTAATAGAATCAGTCACTTCAATTTTCTTTCCATGGATATTAAATTTCATAATATCATTCCTTTCCATCTTCATTATACCATAAAATGTTTTTTTGATAAACATATTAAAAATGTAGATGATAAACATCTACATTTATAGTTAAATTTAAACAAGTGTTGTTTTTATTTCTTCAACATTTTTAGCTTGTAATCCTTTAGCGGTATTAATAAGTTCAAAATTAACATATTGTCCTTCTAATAATGATCTATATCCTTTAGATTTAATCGCTGAATAATGAACAAAAATATCCTCTTTTCCTTCAACCTCTAAAAAACCATAACCCTTATCATTATTAAACCATTTTACTTTACCACTCATCATTTTAATCATCCCTCCTAGATTAATTATAACATTTTTAAATTGACTAACTAGTATATAACGGAATACAAAAAACGACAAAAACTTTAAATAATTTATCGGTTTTTTTGTTTTAAGCATCAAAATCATCATTTCATGCACAAACCCTTTTATCATTAGATAATTAACTTTATAATGATGGTGTGGAGGTTAATTGTATGAGAGAAAAAGTAGTAACTAAATTAATGGGCACTATTGAACGTAAAGAGAAATTAAGTAAGACGAAATATGAACAAATAGAATATGGGTTATCAGCTATTTATATACTAGTTACTAAATTAGTTTTTATCTCTATTGTGGCATATTTATTAGGTATTTTTAAAGGAATGTTTATCTTTCTCTTACTATTTAATGTTATTAGGACATTTGCTTTTGGATTGCATGCTACTAAAAGCTATATTTGTCTAATTGTTTCTACTTTAACTTTTATAGGTATTCCCTATTTAGCTCCAATAATTCACATAGATAATACGATAAAATTAATCGTAGGTATAGCTCTTATAATAGCTATTAATTTATGGAGCCCAGCTGATACTTATAAAAGACCAATAGTCAGTAAAAAAAGGCGATTATTCTTTAAAATTACATCTACAGTTATCGCGACTGTATTTGTCATTTTATCTTTTTATACCAATAATTTTATTAGTAATTGTCTAATATTTAGTTTACTACTTGAAACAATCCTGATTTCACCTATTACATACAGGATATTTAATCTACCATATAATAACTATATTAAATATTTAGAAAGGATGGAACAAAATGTTAGCTAATTTATTAGAATTATTAGGAACTGTTGCTTCTGGTTTTACTTCTCAAGCTTGTGTATTTTTATTTGTTGATGAACCAGAATGTCCTGAAAGTTTAATAAAATAGAACTTCAAATGAAGTTCTCAGACTGTTGACAAAAGAAATTTTGAAAACAGTCTTTTATTATTTATAAAAATTTAGTATAATTAAATTGCGAGAT
>CANRPL010000039.1 GCA_947632495.1 uncultured Bacilli bacterium | reverse complement strand
AAAACTACCACCAACTTTACCATCTTTAATACTTCTTTTAATTCCAAATTTAACTCTTTCTGATAATTTTCGGACTTCATCTTGCGCTAAAGAAGCCATAATTGCGAGTCTAAACTCACTATCAGGATAAATTGTATTAATATTATCTGATATAAAAAAGACAATGACACCATATTGTAATAAAAGTTCAGTATACTCAATACTATCGACAGTATTACGAGCAAAACGTGATACTTCTTTAGTTAAGATTAAGTCAATTTTGCCCTTTTTAGCGTCTTCAACCATCTTTAAAAACTGTTCTCTTTTATTAACTTGCGTACCCGATATACCCTCATCAATATAACTATTGACATGTTCCCATTTTGGAACACTTCCAATCATATCTTTAAAATAGTTAATTTGATTTTCTAAAGAATTTAATTGGTCATTTTTATCAGTTGAAACCCGTCCATAATCAGCTACTTTTAAATTCATATCATAAATCGTTTTACCTTTTAGTAATTCTTCCCTAGCCTTTTTAATATTCATTATTATGCTCCTTTAATATTCTTTTGTTGCCTAAATAATTCCTCTTCCATAGCTGTAAAAAGATCATAAGTAATAATTTTATCATCATATAACTCTTGATTTAACAATCTTTTTAAATCGATTAATTCTAAAGACAAATCATCACTAATATTTATCGCCTCCTAATATAAGATATTAAGATTATCTTAAGAAAAGAACAAAAAAACTACGTTATAAAACGTAGTTATTTTTTTACAATACGATAAATATAGTAAATAGCTCCAGCAATAATACCAATACCAGCTATCGCTATAATAATAGAACTGACACTAAACTTTTTCTTATCTTGTTTTTCTTCAGTCAAGTTTTTATTACTTTCAGTACGATTACTGTTATTAACACTACTAGATTTATTAGAGTTACTAGTTGCAATATTAGAATTACTACTATTACTATTAGAATTAGAGCTAATGTTACTATTACTGTTTGAATTTACATTTGACGTAACATTAGTATTAGAATTCTTACTTGATGTTGATTGAGAACCACCATTTGAATTACTAGTGTTAGTATGAGAATTACTATTACTATTACTATTACTATTACTATTACTATTACTATTGGAATTACTATTTGATGGTTTATCTGGTTCTGGATCACTAGGATTAGGATCCGTTGGATCTGGTTCACTAGGACTAGTTTTAGTCAAATCCTCTAGAGCATAGTAAGTACCTGCCGAACTATCCATCTTTAAATCATTAGTAATTGTTAAAATAAAATTCATATCCGTTGTAACTAATTTACTAACGGCAATATTATAATCACTACTACCCTTTACTTTTATCGTACCTAAAACGACTTGATGGTGGGTGTTAATTAAATTCTTAGAGATACTTCCGGTTGCTAAATAAAGTCTTAATGTCTTTGTAGAAGCATCATAACGATATTTTTTAACATAATCAGTTGGAATAGAACTATCCCAAGTCATTGAATCAAAACTAACATTACCATCCAATTTAATAGTTGCATCAAGAGCTCCGACATATCCTTCCTTAATGGTCATTGTAAGTTTGACGGATCCTTCACCATTATTGGTTGAAAGAGCCTTATAACCACTAGGGAAAATGAAGAAAGCTGCTGAAACAAGAAGTAACATCATTAATTTCTTCATCTTAATTCTCTCCTTTTGTTGTATCTACAATTTGCATATCTGGTAACGCATCATATGTTGGTAAATCTTTAACACTCATAGATGTACTAGTCAAACGTTGACCATTATTGCTTAAAGCATCATCGACACGATATAATTCAGCACGTAGGCCATCTGAACTTTGACGCATTTCTTCATATTGTTCCTTCGTTACAGCATAGAACCAATAACCAGAAGCAATCTCACTAACATTACCAGTATCATCTAATTTAGCAAATAAGAAGTTTTCACCATCGTAAGCTTTAGTATCATCTTTAGCATCAACTAATAATACGACATTGAAACTTGGATTACCACGGTAATCACCTTTAAAGATGACACTACCAGCTGGGATAACAGCATCTTCACCGGAACCATCTAAATAATGATAATCTTCACTTAATTTACCAATTGTTTTACTTGACATATCAACATTATCTCCTGGAGGAGCAATAACATCGATTTCAGCACCACTGATAGTTTTATTACCAACAGCCTCAATCTTAACATAAGATATTTCACTATAAGTCCATAATTGGTTACCACCAGTTGTACCTGGTTTATCAAAGTAAACTGTATCAGTATATTCATTGTCATGATTGAAATCAAAAGTACCTTCTTTAACTTTTTTCCAATCACTTCCATCCTTACTTACAGATATAACAAATTTAGTAATTGTTCCATCAGCTAAAACATCATCAGTATGACTAGCACGATATTTAAGACCAGATACATCCATAGCGTCATTTAAATCAATTAAGATGTAAGGTGTAGTCGTATCTTTAACCTTAACACGTGTTGTACCATTAAAGATTGTTTCATCTTTACCATCAATTAAATTATTAACTGAAAGCTTATCAGTATTCATATCAGGATTTTCATCATCAACAATCTCATCATCTGCCTTAAAGTTAGATGAAATACCAAAGTTATCTTTAATAATACTTCCATCATGTGATACTTTTACTTCATCTAAAACGACAGTATTAGATGGATTTAAGTATTTATCATAAGCCGTTACTTCATAAACTAAAGCTTGGTTATTTAAAGAACCAATTAAATCAGTAAAGCTTGTATCTTCTGTAAACATAATTACTTTACCATTCCGTTTAATCTCGTAACCTAAAATTGTATTAGGATCACTCATTGATGTGAATTCAATAGTATAACGTTTATTTTGGGCATCAGTTTCTTTAAAGTCAGCAATTAAAGCTTTATCTGTCATTGCTTTGCCATCACTTAAACGATATCTTCGAGCTCCGTCATTCAAATACCAAATTGGTCTCGTCTCTTTTTCAAGATTCAATTTAGCTAGATAATTTTTAACAGCATCTGTCGGTGCAATACCCCAATGTAAGAAATGTTCAGTTAAATCTTTACCAGCGGCCTTGCTAGCTAAAATTATCAATAATTCATCCTTACTTAAATCTTTTAATTCAGCATCTTGACTAACACGACGACTTTCTTTGTTGATACGAGCAAAAATAGAATTAGTATCACTGAATGTATATTCATCATCATAAGCTAAATGTAATTGCCAATACATAGCTAAAGTAACGAAAACATCAGTTCCTTTTCCTAATGTATTAGAAGTTACCTTCTTATAAATTTTATCATAACGATCTTCAATACGCGCTGAAGCATGATCGTCACTTGTCTGTGCAAGAAGAGCAAAAACATTATTAGTAACTTCAGCATGCGCTAAATTACCTTGGTTAATTTGATGTCCTATTTCATGGCTAATACCCCATCCAAAGTAGCCGGTTGTCGTCATATTAGCACCAGTACCTTGATTTGGCATACCTTGCATTAAACCAGGAACAGAACCATGTTCAATACCGATATGATCACCAGAAGCATACATAAATGCTCCATCAAACATACGCATAGCACGAATGTTAATTCTTGACATTGGAGCTCTATCGATACTTTCTTTAGGTTCAGTTGATAAACCTTTGTGGTTATAGAATAATTTAACCATCTCTTCAAAAGCTACTAAAGAATTATAAATACGGTCAACTTGGCCTTTAGTATTACCCTTTAAATCAGTAATAATACTATTATAAATCTTTGTTGCAGATACAGAGAATAAACCATTTCTTGTACCAATTTCCGTAGCATTTAAGAAATCTAAATTCTCATTAAATTGATCTTTTTTCTTTAACTCATTAACATAAGTTTCTAGTTCAGATAAATATGATGAGATGACAGCTTTGCTAGTTGTTTCATCTTCTAAACCATCATATAAATCTAAAGTTGGTATTTTAGTACCACCACTAACACGAACTTTTATATCGTAAGTAGATGGATTACTATTTGGATATTTAACATATAAAGATCCACCAGATATACTTTCATCATAACTATTTACTTTTGGTACTTGAATAACATTAGCACCTTTCTTTAAATAGCCAAGAGAACGACTCCAACTACCAGCTTCAGAATAGAACTGTGTAAAGATTATTTCTGGTAAAACATTTCCTTTAGTACCAACATAAACAATGATTGTATCACCGGCTTTAGCAGATACACCTAAAGGTTGTAGAGCGCTAAGACCAGAGAAACCTGTATGCTTACTAGTAGTAATTGTCTGTTTTACAGTAACTAAATCATCATGTAGATTAACATCATTTAGAATTTGAAGAGCGTAGTCTAATTCTAATTTAAGAGCTTCATAATCAGGATGTCTCTCATTACTTTCTTTCTCTACGACATCAAGTTTAGCTTGTAAATTAGTAATGGTTTCTTTAGTTACACCATCAGCTAAAACAAGATGTAATTCATCAGTAAATAATTTTTCAATTTCGCCTTCAATTTCATCATATTCATATAACTTAACTTCAGCAATTTGGATTGGTTTACCATTATTCGCAACAGTTAAGCCAAATTGAACAGCATCAGCTGTAATAGGCTCTTCTAACTTTAATAAATAGTATAGACGGCCATTAACATCCTTCATTTGTGTTAATGTTCCATGTACTTCAGTACGATTGTTAGCCGTTCTAGTCTCAACATTATTCCAATAATGAACCTTAATATCATTATAACTACTACTATTTGGATCATATGTACCTGATTTATATTTTTGTGTATAAGAATCTGGTACAGTAATAATGAAACGATTCATCTTATATGATTTATCTAGAACGATAACAGGAGCATTTAAATTATAATTATGAGCATTTATTTGCCAATCATCATGTGTCCAATAAGTGTGATAATCATCGTCTACCATCGCAAACTTATCATCATTAGAAGTTGTTCCTGTTTTGAAAACAACATCTTCAATATGATCAGTTTTAGTACTATTGTTAAGCGTACGATTAATTAAATGATATTTAGGTGTTATAACAGATCCTTCAGCTAAAGTTGTTCCAACAGCTAAAATAGAACGTTCACCCTCACCTAAATGGTTATTACCAGAAATATAAATTTCATATTTAGTTGATGGTTCTAGATTTCTTAATTGATAACTAGTACCATTTACTTCTCTAATTTCTTCTAAAGTAGTGGTTCCAGCGATACGATAATAAATATTGTATGTTAAAGTATCATCCATATCTTTCCAACTTAAATCTAGGCCAGAGAAAGTTTCACTAACTTTAACCATGTCTGGTTTTGGTGGTTTACGAGTAGGAATTGGTGAGAAGTCGACAGGACTACTATAGCCACCTTTCCATTCACCATTAACACCACGGACTAAAACTTGATATTTTTCATAATTTTTTAAGTCTTCAATCTCATAAGTTTCATATGTTGTTTGAAGAGTTTCTTCTTTATCTGTTTCACCGCTATCAGTTAAAGTCTTAAGTAAGATTTCATAACCTGTAATATTAGAAAGACGATTGTAAGTAATAGTTACCTTTTCACTACCGACAGTAGCTTTAACATTATTTACAATACCAAAGTTTGGTGGTAAAACGTCTTCTTTAACATTATTTAAAAACTCAACTTCAGCGATTTCTGCTAAATTTTTACCAGAAGATTTAGTAATTTTAATTGTTACCTTTTTAACTGCTATTTGACCTTGTAAGTCAACAACAATTGTGCCCGCACTGCTAGCATCAGTAAACTTATCAGCTACACCTTTACCACTAACAGCATTAGGATTATATTCATGTTCTTTACCATTCTCATCAGTAACAATAACTGTTAATGCTTCAGGCACATTATCGGTTCCAACTTCAATTCTAATCTCTTCCATTTCAACTGGTTGCTTCATATCTAAAGCAATAACAGCTGGGGTTTCTGGGGTTATCTCTTCACCAGTAGCATTTTCAACCTTAACACTACCATCTGGTTGGAATAAATTAGCAACATCACCTGATATAGTTGTACTTTCAGGATCAATAGTAAAACTATCTTTATCAATGATAGCTATAGTATCTTCTACTGTAGCTTTACTACTCTTACCATTAATAACAGTTGCGACCATCGCTACATCTGCGATATTAATTTCACCATCACGGTTTAAATCATAATTACCTAAATCATTAGCAGCAACACTATCAATATGTTCGATAAGTAAATCGATATCTTTTTCATCAACGACGTTATCATTATTAACATCACCGACTTCAAACATACCTTTCTCATTAGATATTGATACACGTTTAGCATAATCATCTAGAACAATGTTATCAACAGTATAGTCTTTATAGCCATCACCGGATAGACTAACACTATACTTTCCCTTTCTTAAATTGTAGACAGTTATAGAATAGTATTTTATTTCTTCACCATCAACACCATTCATAACCTTTCCTTCGTAATCCATCTTACGAATAGCTAATTCACCTGATTGACTACCTAGGACATAATCGATTTTTTGATCAAAAGTACGATTATTTAAATCGATTACAAAATTATTTCCTGAACTGTCACCCAAGGTGATTTTAATATTTGGTTTTGTTACATTACTAATAGGTAATACGAATTTAACATCTAATTCTAAATTACCAGTTGCAACAAAGTCACTAGTACTAATTTCATTACTAGCATCTTTAATCGTAATTTTATCAGCTACGGATACTAAAGCTAGGTTAGCAACTTGAAAATGATTTAAAGCTAAAACAGGCTCTAAATACATGCCAAGAGTAAGACATAGTGATAAAAATAAACCTAATATTTTACGCATAAATATAACTCCTCTCTAGGTACTATAATCATATCATATTAGACATTTCTAAACAATAATTTTATGACAAAAAATTACAAATTAAGATACCTTTTTTTAAGATTGATTTATTTATCAATCATAATAATATATGTCAATAAATGTAAAATGATTTTAATAAATTATTAAATAGGTGTCTCTTGATAAAATATTGCTATATTTTTTCCTTACTTTTTCTAGAAATAGTCTTTTTATAATCTTGAGAAAAAAGATTAAAAGATGATAAAATAAAGCCATAGAGGAAGTGATTCTTTTATGGATAGCAAAAAAATTGGTAACTTTATTTCACAATTACGAAAAGAAAAAAATATGACACAGGACGATTTAGCACAAGAATTATATACGGATAGATCAGTAGTATCCAAATGGGAAAGAGGATTGTATATTCCAAGACATGATATTGTTCTAAAATTAAGCACTTTATTTGATGTTTCAGCTAATGAGATATATTATGGTGAAAGGCAAAATAATGAAAACAAAAATCAAGTTAACGAAGTTACAATTAATATAATAAAGGATAATAGAAAAAAAGTTAAAAAATTTGTCTTGTTAGGAATAAGTATTATTATGGTATTACTTTTATCTTTCTCTACTTATTATTTTATTAATAATTATAATTCAATAAGCGTTTATACTGTTTCTGGAGAAAATAACAACTTTGGTATTTATAATGGAATAATTGTTGTTTCAAGGGAAAAATGCTATATTCAACTTGGCGATACCAAAAACTTTACAAATGTAAAAATTAAAAATATTACGTTATATTACCAAAAAAATAATGAAAAAACTATCATTTTTTCTGATAGTAATACTTCTAAACTATTAACTAATACATTTTCACACAGCGATCTTTTTTCATACCATGATTTAAAATACATACTAGAAAACTTGTATTTAGAAATCACTTTTAACGATGATAAAAGCGAGGAAATAAAACTAACTGTAAAAAGAGATTTTATAAATAATAATATTTTTAAAAAGAAAAATACATCAAATTATGATAATGAAGTAAATGTATTTAATAGCAGTGTTCCAACATACATTAAAGATAATTTTAAATTAAATGAAAAAGAAGAAAAATACTATTTAGAAAAAAACAATGAAAATATAAAAATCAGTCAAACATACTATTACAATGCAAAATTATATATTGTTGAAGAAACTAGTTCAAACGGATTTATCCATTTTGAATATGCTTATCCGAATGATATTGCTTATGATAAAGGAACAGATGAAATTTCAACATATATTATTTCGGAAGAGAAATGTATAGTTGGAGAATGTGATCAGTCAATTATAAATTATTTTATAAGCGAATATATTAACAAAATAGACTTTGATAAATAATGGAAATTTTTTCCATTTTTTTAATGGGAATTTTTTGCCCTTTACTTTGTACTTTGTAAAAGTTATGATGAATTTGAAAGGAGTAATAGCATGCATAAATTGTTGAAGAATATGGATAAAAATGCTTCGTCAAATGACACAAGAAGATTACAGGTGATTTTATGAAAGAATTAAAATACAATATAAAACTTTTATTAAAAAGAAAAGAATTATATTTTTCGATAATTTGTATTTTGTTGGTAAATTTGATTCATATTTTTCTTACAATACATTATAATTCCAGTACACAACTTCTTGTAGAAAATCAATATAGTGCCGAATATTTGGCTATATTATACTCTGTTGATGTTAATTTGGATATGCTTATAATTATTATTTTCCCAATATTGTGTGCAACAATATTTTCAGATTCTAGTCTATTTGAAAAAAAAGAAAAAATAAGCACTATACTTCATTGTAGATTAAATAAAAAGAAATTAATTTTGACAAGATTTTTAACAATAATTGTGTCTGTCTTTTTAATCAGTTTTGTTGGCTTTTTAATGAATTATATTAGTCTTATTTGCATTTATGGTAGTGGTAATGCTGTAACATATTTTCAAAGTCCAGCATTTTACTTAATTGGAAACACTAACATTTTTTTGGACACTTTGAGACTTTCTAATCCAATATTGTTTTATATATGCATAACAGCACATGTGTCATTCTTAATAAGTTTATTATCAGGTTTAGCATATTCTATATCATTTTTTGTTAAACAAAAGATTTGGGTTTATGTATCGCCATTTGTTGTCTTGCTTGCATCAGAATTTATATTATCTTCTTTAAAACTAGAGCAATATGCACCAATTACACAGTTACAACCATTCTCGTTTTTCAATTTTACCAATGCTGCTATTTTGTATTTGTCATTTTTAATAATATATATAATTTTTATAATCATCCATTTAAAGAAAAGAGATAATATATGAAAAGAATATCAAGGAATAAACAATTATATATCGTATTTTTGATTTCTGCTTTAATGGGGGCATATTATGGTTATAACATTCGATTAGATTTCTTTAATTTATATGTGACAAATTTAGCCAATATATCAATAAGATATTTTTTCATTATACTTTCGGTTATAATTATATCCATTGTTTATATAACCTATTATAATTCATCAATAATAATGAGATTTAAAACACGAAAAAAATATTTATTTTCAACTATTGTCATTGAATTTATAATTGCATTAATGACAATCTTCATATTCAACTTAATAATATTATTATTAAATTATCCAACTTGTTTTTCAAATATTACTGACATTCTAATTTCCATACTAAATTTTTTAATTATTTTTATAACCATATCTATTATCATAAAACTAATTGATGGGTTCATTAATAATCATTCTTTTTCTTGTTGCTTTTTTTTACTAATATTTGCAGTTCTGGATACAATAATGGAACATTTTAACTTTTTTTTCATAAATAAACCAATTATTGATCTTAATTCTATTTATTTAATTAATTATATTTCTGACTATGCGTGGCTATATTTTATAGTTATTGTCTTGATTGATATTATAATATATTATTTCATAAATAAAATAATTTTAAAAAAAGACTTTGTTTTAAAAAGGGATGATTCTAGTGAGTAGAAAAGATATTATTCTTTACAGCGTAGTTCTAATTATTATAATTTTATTAAAAAAGGCCTATATGAATGAAATCTGTGAAGAAACTTCAGTTGCTTCATATTATGCAATTGTTCATTTTACAAACAATACTGTTTTCAATCTCATTTGGATTACTCCGATTGTACTAAACATTTTAATCATATCAAAAAATATTTATTTTGAACTAATAAATTTTGATACAAGATATAAAAATAGAAAGAGATACTTTATAAAAAAATTAAAGAAGAATTTTTTTAACCACACTTTAATGTGTACTATAACAATTTTAATTCAATGGTTTACATTTATATTTATATTTAATCTGCCTATAGAAATTAACTTTGTATCTTTTATTATATTTATAAAATATATTTTTGAAATATATCTCGTAATTATTCTTATTTTGTTTTTATCACTAATGTTTGATAATTATATATACTCATTTATTAGTACGGTTGCACTGATGTTTTTATTGGTAGCAACAACTAAAAACTTTTATATTCCATTTGTTACTCTTTTTGTAGATTATAGAATTAACTTAATTAACTGTTTGCTTTTTATATTTTTATATTTAAAAGCAATGCAACTATACAAGCGACTTGATTTAGGAGGTGTTAAAGGTGAAACTAACTATTAAAGATTATACGAAAACTATCAAAAAGAAATGTATTTTAGATAATATTAATTTAACATTATCTAGTGGGAATATATATGGATTTTATGGAAGAAATGGTTCTGGTAAAACAATGCTCTTTAGAGCCATTTCCACGTTGATATATCCTACGCAAGGAGATGTTTTAATTGATGGAAATTCTATTGTTAATACTAACTATGATTTAAGTAACATGGGTATTTTGATAGAGGAACCTAATTTTTATCCATACTTAACTGGCTATGAAAATTTGGAATTGTTATATACTATTAACAACAAAAAAAATAGTGAACATATTAATAAGATAATTAAGAAAGTGGGATTAAGCGAAGTAAGTAACAAAAAATATAAAGAGTATTCACTCGGAATGAAACAGAAATTGAGAATTGCTCAAGCAATTATGGAAGATCAACAAATTATTATTTTAGATGAACCTACCAACGGACTTGACGAAGCTTCTATTAAAAATTTACACAAAATAATTATTGAATTAAAAAAGCAGAAAAAAATTATTTTATTGGCCAGTCATAATAAAGATGACTTGAACTATTTATGCGACAAAATCTTCTATATTGAAAATGGTAGGATCGTAGATGAAAAAGAGGTATTAAGAAATGATTAAAATATTGAGAATAATATGCATGATTACTTTTTGCTCTTTTTCCATTGCTATATTAATTGGAAGGAGTAAAGCCAAATACTATAATTACAATGATTTCATTGAGAATACATATTATTATTCAGAAAATAGAACAAGTGTATATCAAACCTTTCATAGAATTGAAAAAGTTCTTATAGATGACTCAAAAATTGAAAGCGTCGATGATTTAATTAAAAAATCTCAATATGTCTTAAAGGTAAAAGTTTATGATAATCCAATCTTATATGGTAAAGGCTTTATAAATCAAGTACAAGTTTTAGAAATCTTAAAGCAAGTTGATAATGATATATTGGAAGGACAAAATATAAAAATATACGATTTGGTCTCTTGGATTGGTTACGATTTTATTGAATATTATGATGGGATGACGCCTCTCAATGAAGACAATCAATATATCGTTTTTATCCAGGAATCACCTTCCCCTAATTTAAAGGGTGTATATATGTTTTCAAGTATACAATTTGGACATTTTAACATTTCAAATTCTAATGTAAACATTTTAACAAATTATACCCAAGGTACTTTAACATTAAAAGATATTATGCAGTATGATTTTGTTATAACTGACTGTGAATCAAAAAAAGAAGCTTGTGATAATTTTATTAATAAATATTCCGAGTTTCAAAAACAGTTGATAAAATTATTTAATTAACATGTTAGAAATTTGAATAGAAATAGGTCATTAAATATTTAATTTGATAGAGTCACAGGACTCTTTTTTTGTATTTTTTAAGTGATGTAGGTATCTCTTGATAAAATACTAGATTGCAGGAGTTTTCTACTACCTGTAAATATGTTTCCCTACCATGACCACCATGTTTCCAACAATGGATAGTTGCTCCACCAACTTTAATACTTCCTGAATCAGAATAATAATCTTTATCTAAGTCTATTACATTTTCTTCTAAAGCGGCAGCTAATGAGATAATTTTGAAAGT
>CANRPL010000038.1 GCA_947632495.1 uncultured Bacilli bacterium | reverse complement strand
TTTAAAAACCGCAATAAGTTTTTTATCAGGATACTTTTGACGAGCTGATTTAATAGTTACCGCTACTTCTGTTGGATGATGAGCATAATCATCAATAATGACATTATTGCCAATAAAAGTTTCCTTGAAACGTCGTTCTGCACCTTCAAATGTCTTAAGCAATTTAGATACTTCTTTAGCCTCATAACGCTCATAATGACATACACCTATAGCTGCTAAAGCATTAAGAAGCATATGTTTACCAAATAATGGTAAATCAAAGTGACCATAGTATTCGTCTTCGATAAAGACATCAAAACTAGTACCATCATTACGATACTCTATATTACGAGCTTGAATATCATTATCTTCCGCTATACCATAATAATAGACTGGTTTAACAAGATCTAATGAATGGGTATAGGGATTATCACCACAAATAATAGCCATCTTTGAGGCTTTATTGGCAAATTCTTGATAGGCATTGATAACATCATCGATATCTTTAAAATAATCCATATGATCAAGTTCAATATTAGTAATGATAACATACTCTGGTTCATATTCTAAAAAATGGCGACGATATTCACAAGATTCTAAAATGAATTTATGACTATCACGATTAGCATGACCACGACCATCACCAATTAAATAATTACAGCCATCAATATTATCAATAATATGACTTAACATCGCTGTCGTCGTTGTTTTACCATGGCAACCAGCAACAGATATGGTATCCCACTTTTTAGTTAAACGTCCTAACATCTCATGATATTCATAAATACGTAAATCTAACTCATGAGCTTTAACTAATTCTTTATGATCACTACGAATAGCGGATGAGAAAACAACAATGGTATCTTTATCAAGTGCATCATTATCTGATGAATATATCTTAATGCCACGTTCAACTAGTTTATCTTCGGTAAAACGATGTTCACTAGCATCATCATAACCAACAACTTCATATCCTAAATCATCTAATAACATTGCTAGAGCACTCATACCGGCTCCCTTTATCCCTATTAAGTAATATTTCATAAAATCCTCTTTCCTAAAGTATTTTATCTATTCACTATTATAATTATACCAAAATAACAAAAAAAAATATATATTATCTATTATATTTTCTTTTTTACTTTAAATAATAATGAATGAGAAATCTCATTAGCTAAACAAAATTTGTCATGAAAATAAGCAAAATGACGAATTAATTCACTATCGATATAACCATCTTCATCAAAGAAAAAGGTAGTATCTAAAAAGCCTGTACTTATCGTGTCCATAGGAAATTGTTCATTTAATAAAGCTGGGACATTAACAATATTATCATGGATTCCAAATAGATGACTATGGCCTTTATATATAAGACGAGCATTAAAAGTTGGAACGGGCTGTTTAGCTAGAACAAGATTATGTTGAAGCCACAAAGTATCATTTTTTAAACATATCTTACCGACACCATAACCTAAATTAATAATATCAGGTCGTACAGCTAAACGTTTGGCAATATCAATTTTCTCTAATTCAGCAATAGCTAGATCATGATTACCATAAATAACAAAACTAATCATATTAGATTTAAAAGGATAATTCTTTAAGAAATAACGAATCTCTTCATCAGTAGATTCACAAAAAGTACGTGAGGTAAAACCTGGTCCTTCAAAAACATCACCCAAAATAAAAATAACATGAATATTATTCTTATCAGCATATTCAAAAATGTTTTCCAAAAAAGGCATCCCATCATTAAAGCGACCAGCATGAATATCCGATATAAAAAGAGCTCGCAATTCATTACCGGTAATATTTAACGTATAGTCTTCTTGATTAAATAAATCGCCATAAGAATATTTAATATTGCCATTACTATCAAAAGCACGATGAAAAAGATAACCTTCATTTTCAAGCATTTTTAAAACCATACCTACTCTTTTTTCACTTTGACCAGTTACCTTTGACAATTCCTCTAATGTTGTCCCCAATTGCATTTGGGAAAGGATAATCTCTTTCATACTTCACCTCTTAAAGAAAAGAGAACTACGTATGGCAATAGTTCCCCAATCAACTAAACTGTTTATGTCATATCAATCTGTGTGCTACTTATCATACTCATTATTATCCTTTTTGTCAATAGTTCGTGGAATAAAAATGCGTGAATCACTATAATCTAATTTAGGAATATTTAAATTACTCATGATATCATTCTTAATTTTTTTATCGAGATGGCGATAGCCATCAGAAACATCACTCATAAACAAAACTGATCTTTCTAATTCTTCAAAGATAGGATTAAAATTAGTCTGTAACTTATTATAATTACTAACGACGTATTCATCACCTAGTCCCATCCAAATATCAGATGAAGATAATAGATTAATATTGGAAGAAACATCTTCTAATATCCTTTGTAGTTCAACAGCCAGGGTATGAATTTTAACAACATTTTCTTCAATTTCCGAATAGGCTATTTTCATTCGTAATGACCCCCATTATAATTCATCATAGCTCCCTGTTCTAAACTTGCATATATTTGTGAAACAGAACTAATATAAGTGCCATAATCATTTAAAACACTAGCTAACTCTGCTAAATTACGGACGTAATTTTCTTTTAATAGATTGATATAACGCGTAGCATCATCACCCTGCCAAGAATTAATTATTTCGTCAATAGCATTTTCTAACTCACGTGTCTTATTAGCAAAAAGAACGGAAGATTCCGTAATATTATCGCCCACCATTTTGATTTTATCGATATCAGCTTTAACTCTCACGATATTACCTCTTTTCATCATTATACTTTTCATAATATTTTTCCATTAGAATAATACTATTAAAATCATTTTCATCAACAAAGTTGGCAATAGATGTTTCAATGACAACCATTCCGTCTTTAGCGCTTCTTTCTTCAGCTACTTTAATATTTTTTTCATCATGATCAATATCGGTAATAATAGCCAAATGATTACGATCTTTATAAAGAAGATCTCCAGCTTTAACAACCTCTTTATTTAAATTGGTAACATTATATTTTAAAACATCACCTAATTGTCCTAACTCATCATCTAATTTATCTTCCGCAAAATGAGTATTAAAGCCACCATTATTAAGAGCCCACTCAATAAAGCCAATCGCATCTAATCCATATGGTGCGATAGAGCCTTTCGGCTGATCTTCACTACCATCAACCATAATTCTTTGATCACTACCCCAGTCATTATTAAAGCCCTTATTTTTACTTTTACCACCATAAAAATATGGAACATCACTTTTTTCAGATAATTGTGTAGCGACCGCTACAACAGCTTCACGACTACCTAGACCGCCACTAGCTTCAATACTTTCTTCTAGTTCGCGATCTTGATTTTCTTTAGTCTTTTCATCAAGGCTTACTTTCTTTTCTTTTTGAAGATTATGTGTCGCTAAAGAAATAGTATTAGCAAAGGTCAAACTATAACTTTCTAAATCAGGTAGATGAGCTAAAATGGTCGCAACGACACTATTTTCAATATTACCTTTACGCATATGTCCAGATAATGCATATTCAATAGCTAGACATTCATTAATATATGAATCAATAGCCTTATAGATACGATTTAAGCAATCTAAAACACGGTTATATGCTTCATCTACTTGATATATATAGCCCTCAAAATACTCTGTTAAATCAGAGTTAACATATGGATCATAAGCTTCCACTTTAAATTTATTAGCGACATATTTAACATAACTACGAACACTTTCTAAAGTTGTCGTATCAATTTCAATAACACTATATAAAGGAGTTCCATAAGATAACTGCGTTACACCATCCGGTACACGATATGATGTAAAAGCACTCTTCATATTTTCAATAATTGTTCTTTCAGATGCAACTTCTTGCTTTAGATTATTAGCTTCCGCCGTCTTTTGATCTATCTGTATTTTTAATTCTTCATCAAAAAGGCCACCATTACTTTCCATAACTACTAATTTAGGTAACAATTCAGCTATTTCTTGTTCTAACAAATCAACTTGTAAATCTTTTTCAATCAATTGTTGTTCTCGTTCTAATATTTTAACTTGGTAGATTAAAATACGTTTTAAAAAGTTAATTAACTCATCAAAATTAGCAATCTCCTGAAAAATGATATTTCGTAAAACAGAAGTACAAACATTACGACTTAAAACACTATCTTTTAAATCTGATAGTGTAAATTCATTTAGACTTATGTAACAATTATTGGCTTTAACACGAAGATTTTCAACAATTTGACGATCTTTTACGTACATACCCTACTCCTCTATTATTAATTATAAATAAAAATCTAAAAAATAGCAACCAACTTAATACTAATAGTGATTACTATTTTTCTTAATAAATGATATAATATAATCGGTGAGTAAAATGAAAAATACAGAAAAGGTTATTCCCTTTGTTCAAGTGAAAGCTAATCGTGAAAATATTGTACCCCGCATTAGTGAAGGCTATGCCCCATTAGAAAAGATTATTAATCTTTGTATTGATGATAATATTCCAACGATAGCTTGCTGTAAAGGTCATCATCCATTAGATGAAGCCTATATTTGTTTTGCTTATACCGATTATACACAATCTTATCTTAATGCCTGTTTAAACCGCATCAGAACGATTCCCGGCATTGAAATATGCTTTGGAACAACGACGCGAAACAATCCTTTTAGTGTTAAGATAGGTGCGAAAATGTTTAACCGTGATAAAGTATTTAAAATCATCGCCACTTGTCTAGAATGTACCTTTCAAGATGAAAAGTTAAGTCCTGATATTGAGGCGGCTCTTCGCATTACAGCTAATCTAGATTTAGCTGGTATTGATGGGATGTTAAGTATTAATCGTAAAATTACTTCTTTAAAATATTGGTTAATGACGTTTGAAGAAACGGAAAGATATGAACTTGCTACACATCTTAAAGACATGGGAAGTCACTATGGACGTAATTATTACCTATGTCATGAAAGCCAAGCATTAGCTTTAGCGGCTGGTAGTATTGAAAAGATGCACGTTATCTTTAAACATCCTGAAGGCTTTATAATTAAAGCTAATGAACCAACTGATATGAAGGTTGCAATGATTGATAAAATTAATACTTGCATGGAAGGCGAATACGGAGAACATATACGATATAGATAACTGGGAAACCAGTTTTTATTTTAAAAAAAAGGATTATCCACGATAATCCTTAATTATTTAATTCTTCTTCAATACGCATTAATTGATTATATTTACAAATACGATCGGTTCTAGACATAGATCCGGTTTTTATTTGTCCTAAATCTAGACCAACAGCTAAATCAGCAATGGTTGTATCTTCCGTTTCACCACTACGATGAGAGATAACCGTACGATAACCATGAGAACGAGCTAATTCTATTGTTTCTAATGTTTCTGTAATCGTACCAATTTGGTTAACCTTTAAAAGAATAGCATTACCAGCATGATTATCAATACCCATTTGTAGACATTTTTTATTAGTTACAAATAGATCATCACCTACTAATTGAATTCTATCGCCTAATCTTTCTGTAATCTTTCTAAATCCTTCCCAATCATTTTCATCAACTGGATCTTCAATAGAGATAATTGGATAAGTATTAACAAGTTCTTGGTAAAAATCAATTAATTCATCACTTGTTAATTCTTTACCATCAACGTGATATACACCATCTTCATAGAATTCAGAAGCAGCTACATCAATCGCTAGTTTAACATCTTCACCAGGAGTATAACCAGCTTTAGTAATCGCCTCAATAATTAAATCAAAACCTTCTTTATTAGAACCTAAATTTGGAGCAAAGCCGCCTTCATCACCAACGCCAGTAGCGTAGCCTTTATTATTTAATACTTTCTTTAGACTGTGGAATACTTCAGCCCCTACTCTAACACGTTCCTTAATAGTATCACGTTGAGGGATAATCATAAATTCTTGGAAATCTAAATTATTATCTGCATGAGCACCACCATTAATGATATTCATCATTGGAACAGGTAAGGTACGACCTTCACCAATATAAGCATAAAGTGGTTTACCAGCTTCAATAGCACTAGCTTTTAAAGCTGCCATACTAACACCTAAAATAGCATTAGCGCCTAATTTACTTTTAGTCTCTGTACCATCTAATTCAATCATTTTATAATCTAGTGTCTTTTGATCAGCTGCATCCATACCAATAACAGCATCCCTTAAAACAGTATTAACGTTATTAACGGCATTTAAAACACCTTTACCACAATAACGATCACCACCATCACGCATCTCTAAAGCTTCACGAACGCCGGTTGAAGCTCCTGATGGTACAGCCGCACGCCCAACGATACCATTTTCTAGGATAACATCAACTTCAACGGTTGGATTTCCTCTTGAATCTAGTATTTCTCTACCTTTAACATCTTTTATTTTCATATTATCATCCTTTCCGTCCTCCTATGGACCTAAATATATTATATCAAGTTTTAACATTCTTTCCTATAGTTTTAATAAATTATTCGCACGCAAATTGTAAATATTATTTTTCCACTAAAAATTTATCTTAAGAGATTTTATTTTATCCTTCAAACGAATATATTTAAATGGGTGAAAATATGTTAATAATTATGAAATTAATTATAGTAACAATGATTAGTCTTTTTTTAGCTATCATAATAGGCTTAATATTAATACCATATCTTAAGAAAAGAAAGAAGAGTCAAACATTAAGTATCTATTTATCAGAACGTCATAAAGATAAATCACATACCCCGACTATGGGTGGACTTATCTTTATTATTCCTCCTCTTCTTATCATTACGATACTTCTTTTAATGCATAAAATTACTTTTTCTTATAATCTTTTTATTATTCTCTTTACCTTTTTATCATATGGTTTTATCGGTTTTATCGATGATTACTTGATTATCAAAAAGCATAATAATGCAGGTCTTAGTGAAACAAGTAAATTAATTATGCAAATTATATGGGCCACCATTATTTTCTATTTCTTCCTAAAGGGAGGAAATGAACCATTAATATGGATACATACCTTAAATATAAAAATTAATATCGGATGGTTATATGGAATATTTATCCTTTTAGTACTAACAAGTAGTAGTAATGCCGTTAATATTACGGATGGCTTGGATGGACTAGCTGGAGGTTTATCCTTAATTGCGTTTTTTACACTAGGTATTATCACTTTGAATACCGGATGGTTAGAAGGATATGTTGAAATAACTCTATTTATTTTCGCTTTGATTGGATCTTTAATCAGTTTCTTAATGTTTAATACCCATCCCGCTAAAATATTCATGGGCGATACAGGATCACTAGCGTTAGGTGCCACAATGGGAATGGTCGCCATCTTAACTCGTCATGAATTATTATTAATTATCATTGGAATCGTTTTTGTGATTGAAACGTTAAGTTGTCTTATTCAAAGAGGATACTATAAATTAACCCAAAAAAGAATCTTTCCGATGACACCTATTCATCATACTTTTGAAAATATGATGGCAGAAACGGATGTCGTAAAGATGTTTTGGTTACTGGGATTGATTGCTAGTTTAGCATCATTATTATTTGGAGTGTGGATATAATGCATAAAAAAGTTGATTGGCTATTAGTAATTAGTGTCGTAGCCCTTTCTTTATTAGGTCTTATTATGATATATTCCGCTTCTTACATCTGGTCAGAATATAAATTTAATTCACCTTATAAATTTGTTCGTAATCAAAGTATCTTCTTTGTCATAGGTCTATTATTGATGTATTTTATCAGTAAAATTAACTATTCTTTTTATCATAAATACGCAAAAAAGATTTTACTTCTATGCATCATCTTATTAATGCTTGTTTTAATTCCAGGAATAGGTACTATAAGAAATGGTAGTCGAAGTTGGTTTGGTATTGGTTCTTTTGGTATTCAACCTAGTGAATTTACTAAACTAGCTCTCATAATATATACAGCCTACTACCTAACTAATCATAAGAAATTCCTACCTATTATGTTTGTTACCGTATTCATCTTTGGCATTATAATGTTACAACCTGATTTTGGTACAGGCACCATAATTGTTATGACCATTTTAGGCATTCTATTTGTAAATGGAATGGATATATCCTTAATAATTAAATTAGCTGTCGTCGGTTTAGCTGGTGTCGTCTTTCTAATTCTAATTGCTCCCTATCGTTTAAATCGTATCTTATCTTTTTTAAATCCTTGGCAAGATCCATTAGGTAGTGGTTTTCAAATTATTCAATCATTATATGCGATTGGTCCTTCAGGATTATTTGGACTAGGCTTTGGTAATTCCATTCAAAAACATTTCTATCTACCTGAACCTCAAACCGATTTTATCTTTTCCATCATCAGTGAAGAATTTGGTTTCATGGGAGTATTAATTGTCACCCTACTCTTTTCTCTTCTAATCTATTGTGGCATTAGGATAGCTTTAAATACGCAAGATAAATTTGGTAAAAATTTAGCTTTCGGTATTACTTTTAGCATCTCCTTTCAAACTCTATTAAACTTAATGGTTGTCGTAGGTCTAATTCCGGTAACAGGTGTTACCTTACCTTTTTTAAGTTATGGTGGAAGTAGCTTACTTATCACGATGATTAGTGTCGGTATTTTGTTAAATATCTCAAGGTATACAAGATAAACAAAAAAAGGACAACGTCCTTTTAACTATTTTGAATATTTTGAACCATCATTGGCCTTGGATAATAATAAGTATATGTTGGATTCATAACTGGTTGGGGATAAGCTTGACCATTTGTTGCATAACTAATTTCTTCAATACCTGGAGTTACCTTTTCTTGGTCTTCTTCACTTTTCATAGGTACTTCCTTTTTAGGTTCTTCATCAGCAAACACACTTGTACCACCAGGAATAACATAAACACGTCTGTTCATTAAGATAATGACAATAACCATAAGAGTAATAATTGTCGCTAAAATGACATAATCAACCGCATCACGAGTATCCTTTTCAACCATACGATAAACTAACTCGTCAATTAAGCCACGATCAACACTTTCTTCTTGCGCCATTAATTCTTTTTCTTCTTCGGTTACACCATAGCTATGATATGACGCTAAATAATCAGCTTGAGCTCCATTTGGAATAAGTAAAATTAATAAAACAAATAAGAATAAGATTTTCTTCATCAGTAATCCCCCTTGCGAAATATTATAACAAAATATTTTAAATAATTCTATACTAAATTGTTTATTCTTCAACATATGGTCGAAGTAAACTAGTAACGACATCGTAGCCACTACTATTTAGATGTAAGCCATCAGTCGTATAATCTTTATTTAAATTGCCATCTTCATCAGCTAAGACAGAATAGACATCAATATACGTTATGCCATTAGCTTCACAATATGTACGCATTTGTTCATTAATCTTACGAATATCAGTATTATTACGTAACCCTACTTTATCACTAGGAATAACGGGATAAATAGTTTGGTAATATATTTTCGTTTGTGGTGATAACTCTTTCGTTTTAGCTAGTATCTCTTCTGTATTTTTAACAACTTCTGAAACGTTATCATGACCTTTATTATTTAAATCGTTAGTACCAATAAGTAAAAATAATTTATCCGCATTATGTTGTTCTATAACGTTATAAAAACGTGATAAAATATTAGTTGTCTTGTATCCGCCGATACCACTATTGACAATAATTTTATCATCGTATTGATAGTATGAATTAACATCATAGCCATCTGTTATTGAATCACCCGCAAAGACGATTTTTTCCTTTTGTGTTTGAAGCACAATCGATGTATAATTACCATCCAATTGTAAACGTAAATCAACAACAATAAAACCTAAAATAACAATTATGATGCAAAGGAAAAAAATTGTAAAATCTTTCTTCATTAGACCATCCCCCATAAATACGATTATAACCTTTTATCATTATTTATGCAACAAAAAAATGCTAAAAAGTTAGCATTTTATTTTTGGCTTAAAAAATAATTTGATAATTCTAAAAATAACCATACCGATTAACACACCTAGTAAGTCAATGAAGACATCAATGACATTACCACTACGTTCGGGAATAAAACATTGATGAATTTCATCACTAATCGCATATATCAAAGAAAAGAGTAATGTCCACCAAAAAAGATGCTGGTAGAAGAAAGAATAATCTTTTAACACCCAAATAATTAATAGAGATAATATGACATATTCAAAAACATGAGCAGTTTTTCTAACTATAACATAACTTTGATTAATAATCGTATCAATTTCTTCATCACTTAAATGATGTTGAAATATAGTGCTGATAATATTTGCCATAGTTCCAATTGCATTATCACTTTTTTCCGTTGATACACTACCAGTATCATTAGAAAAAATAAAGATTGTAATCATCCAAAGTAATAATAAGGCTATTTTGACATACTTCATTATTTCCAACTCACTTACCATACCATTATAGCATGTTTAGACTTGAAAAACTATTTTAAATATATTCTAACAGTATCTTTTTCATTTATTTTAGTTCCAGCTGGAGGTGACTGATAAATAACCTTACCCTTTCCTTCTGTTTTAACAGTAAATTGTTTTAATGCTTTTTTAGCTTCTTTTAAGTCCATATTAGTTACATCAGGAATAGTGATATAATTAGGATCTAAATAGACAAATTCTTTAGGAATTTCTCCACTTCTTTTATCGATATTTAAAATACCAATTATCGACTGCATAACACTACGCGCTAAAGGAGCGGCAATCGTTCCACCATATTGCGTAAGACCTTTAGCGTTATCGACGGCAATGTAGACAACAACTTCCGGATCATCAGCCGGAAGAATGCCTATAAAAGATGTAATATAATTACCTATTAGATATTTACCATCTTTTACTTTTTGAGCCGTTCCTGTTTTACCACCAATCCGATAATCTGGTATATAGGCATTATGACCTGTTCCTCGCGCTACGACACTTTCTAAAGCATATCTAATCTTCTTACTCGTTTCATTACTAATAACACTACGTATTTTAGTAGGTTTATTTTCAACAATGGTTTGATTGGTTTCAGAATCACTAATACTTTTAACAATATAAGGTTTATATAAAGTCCCACCATTAATTGCCGCACTTACGGCTGTTACCTGTTGAAGAGCCGTAACGGATACCCCCTGACCAAAGGCAGTCGTAGCGGTTTCTAGATCACCTATTTTATCTATATCAAAAAGGATGCCATTTTCTTCACCACTTAACTCTATACCGGTCTTTTTTCCAAAACCAAATTGATCAATATAACTAAATAATTTATCTTTACCTAATTTAAGACCGATATTAACAAACCCCGTATTTATGGTATTAAATCAAGAGATACTTTAACTATTAAAAAAAGATTTATTAAGATCGACAATAACGGTTTGACTCCTACCAAAAGTAAAAAAGATATCCCATTTTAAATGGTCACGGTGATGATCAATTTTACTTATTTCAATATGATCTACTAATAAATTAACCATTTTTTGAATAAACGTTTTGAATTTAACTTTTTTCCGTAAGCTTTTTCTAATATCTTCTAAAAGAGTATTCGTATCTAACTTATCAAGAAGTAATTCTAACCTTTGAATTTCTTCAACTATATTTTTATTTTTGCTTTTAAACGTTTCCTCATCAATTATCTTCTTGATAGCTAAATCCAATAGATGACTTTGATCATCTTTTAAGATTGCTAATTGTTCTTTTATATCATAACTATTATGATGTTCAATTACTTTTTTATAATCAAGGATAAGTGATGTCAAAAAGATTTCTTCATCAGGTAATATTTCCTTTAAAAGATGGTCAAAAAAGTGATTTAAATAATTATCACTAATAATTGGTGATATACATCCCTTTAAACCATGTCTTAAATATTCATTACATAACCAGACTGGATTATTTTGTCTTTTCCCTGAAGCACAATGAATGAATGGGACATTATGTTCTTTACAAATTAATTTATTAGTGTAACTACCTTTTTCTAATACCCGTTCCTTATTTAACACTTTCTTGCTAACGACTTTATTTCTTTTATGATATAGTTCATTGGCATAATTCCATAAATCTTCATCAATAATAGCGGGAATAATATCTGGACTCGCTTTATAAGTGATCCACTCATCACTCTTATTTTTCTTTCTTTTATGTGTCTTATAATCTTCAACCATAGATAAATTAGCTGTGTAATAACCCTTATAACGAGGATTTTGTAACATCTTCTTTAAACTAGCTTCACTATAAATTTTACCTTTTTTTGTATAATAACCGTGGGAAGCCAAAATGGTGCCTATTTTACGAAAGCCATATAAACCTGATGCATAAAGAGAAAAGAGCATCTTAATCATCGGACTTTCTTTGGGATTAATTATTAATTTACCATTCTTTTTATAA
>CANRPL010000037.1 GCA_947632495.1 uncultured Bacilli bacterium | reverse complement strand
AGCCATGATTTAATCGAAGGAAATTATCTTCGTTGTGGCTTTGTATCTGATGTTGAGGTAATCGATGATTTCCCATCATCTTTCTTAGCTGACGCTAAAAGAAGACATCGTTGGGCCCGTGGTGATATGCAGATAGCTAACTATTTAAATCCTAAAAAAGGTCCATTAAATATTATTGATCGTTTTAAGATATTTGATAACCTTCGTCGTGGTTTGTTGGATGCTTCTTTATTAGTTGTTTTGATTGTAGCTTTTCTTTTTGGCAAATATAATCCAAGCTACTGGCTTATCTTTGTAACCTGTGTTCTTATTTTACCGATTTTATTCTATATTAGAGATAAAGTAAAAATGCAGAAGGAAAGAACTTTAAAAATAAAACACTATCAAAATATTGCTTATGGTTTAAAGGCTGTTGTCATTCGTGTTTTTGCTACTTTTAGTGCTCTACCTTATAATGCTAAACTTTATCTAGATGCTTTCCTAAAGGCTTTATATCGCCTTTATATTAGTCATAAGCACCTATTAGCATGGGTAACAGCTGATGCTGCAAGCCGTAATACGAAAAATATGTTCTATGACTATTTTGTTAATTTTTATGTTAACTATATTGTCTCATTTATCTTTATTTTATTAGTTTATTTCTTTAGAAGAGAGTACTTTGTTCTTTCTATAGCGACCTCACTTATCTTCTTTATCGGTAGTGTTTTATTCTATCTAATTAGTAAAGATTTAGACAGTGGTCCTAAAAAGTTATCGGTTAAAGAACAAAATGATCTTCGTAGTATGGCTCATGATACTTGGAATTTCTTTAATCATTTCTTAACTAGTGAAAATAATTATCTGATTGTCGATAATTATCAGTTAAATCGTGATATTAAGGCTGATGGTAAAACATCACCAACCAACATTGGTTTTTCTCTTTTAGCGACAATAAGTGCTGCATCACTAGAGTTTATTCCTGATAAGGAAGCTTTAATGAAGATTGAAAATATTATCGATACTGTTGAAAAACTAGATAAATGGCATGGACACTTGTATAACTGGTATAATATTAAAACTTTAAAAGTTATGAATCCCGCCATGGTATCAACTGTCGATAGTGGTAACTTTATAGCGGCTTTAATGTTAACAGAGTCATACGTTAAAGAAAAGGGTATGACTAATTTAAAAAATCGAATTGAAAATTTAATTCAACAAACTAACTTTAAATATTTATATAATCGTTCTGAACGTGTCTTTAGTTGTGGTTATGATACATATAATGAACAATTAGTTCCTTATAACTATAATAAGTTTGCTAGTGAAGCTCGTCTTACTAGTTATGTAGCAATCGCTAAAGGAGATATTAAGAAGAATCATTGGTTTGCTCTTGATAAAACTTTAACTATGTATCAGGGTCATAAAGGTTTATTATCATGGTCTGGTACTTCTTTTGAATATTTTATGCCACTTATTTGGCTTCGTACTTATCCTAATACTTTGATGGATGAAAGTTATTACTTTGCACATTATTGTCAAAAGGTATACATGCAAAGTATCAATAGCGATATGCCTTGGGGTATTAGTGAAGCGGCCTATAATCTACTAGATGATTCACAAAATTATAAATATAAGGCTTTTGGTACACCATATTTAAAATTTCGTGATAATCCTGATGAACGTATCGTTTTAGCGCCTTATGGCTCTATCCTAGCATTACCAACTTTTCCACGTGATGTCTATAATAATATTCAAAAATATAAAAAATTAAAAATGTATGGTGAATATGGTTTCTTTGAATCTTATGATTATGAAGATAAAACACCAATCTTCTCTTACTTTGCTCATCATCAAGGAATGATTCTATGTTCCTTAACCAATTATTTAGCGAATAATATCTTACAAAAATATTTTTATGATGATATTAGAGTTCAAGCTATCGATGTCTTAAATAAAGAAAAAGTACAAATCAACCCAATGATTGATTTAAAGATTGTTAAGTATAAAAAATATAACTATGATAAAGAGATATTTGAAAATGATATCCGTGAATATTCATATCTATCGATGCGACCAGAAGTATCTGTTTTATCTAATTCCCGCTTCTGTGTCTTACTTAATGATCGTGGTTGTGGCTTTAGTCGTTATAAGACCATTCAATTAAATCGTTATCGTAAGATTACGGAACAAGAATATGGTAATTTCATGTATATAAGAGATATTGATACGAATGATGTTTGGAGTAATACTTATTCGCCAACAGATATCAAGCCTGAACGTTACAATGTTGTCTTTGCGTTAGATCGCATTCGTTATATGCGTGTCGATCATAATATTGTAGTTAATACGGAAGTAATGGTTACCAAAAGACATAATGCTGAAATTCGTAAGATTACTTTCCGTAACGTATCTAATGATACTAAACGTCTTGAATTAACGACTTATACGGAGCCTATCTTATCGGAAAGTGATGCTGATATTGGCCATCGTGTCTTCAATAATATGTTTATCAAATCACAATATGATGAAAATACTAATTCGCTTATTTTAAATCGTCAAATTCGTGGTACGCATGAACGCAACTATATGATTAATAAGTTACTTATTGAAACGCCTTTAACTGATTATAGTTATGAGACAGAAAGAAGTAATTTTATAAATAAAGCTACGGGTTATCAAAAACCATATGGCCTATTTAAAAAGCTAACTAACTATGTTGGTGAAAATCTTGATCCAATCAGTTCGCTTAGAAATGTTATTGAAGTATCACCATTAAAGGAAGTAACGGTATATGTTATTACTGGTTTTGGTAAATCTGAAGAACAAGTAATGGCGATAGCAGAAGCTTATAGTACGCCTGTAAAAATAGCTGAAGCTTTTGAATTAGCTTCTATCATGGTTAATTCCGCAACTAAAAAATTAGGTGTATTAGGTTCTGATGTCCACTTATTTAATAAAATGCTTAATTATTTATATCAAACTAGTCGAATTAATTTAAATGAATATCGAAGACAACTATTAACTAAAAATACTCTAGCGCAAGATACGCTATGGAGCTTTGGTATCAGTGGTGATCGACCAATTATTTTAGTGGAGATGAGCGATATTAGTTCCACATCACTCGTCTATGAATTACTTAAAGCTTTTGAATATTATAAGAGTAAATGTATCTTTGTTGATCTTGTCGTTATCAATAGTGAAGATGAAAAGCCAGCTAAAGTAATTGCGAAGATGATTGCTGATGAATTATATCGTATCTATGCAGTTAATAATTTCTCTAATACGCCAGGGCGTGTCGTTATCATTGAGCGTGATAAGATAACGGATGAACAATTAAATCTCTTTAGAGGTGTTTCTCGTCTTACTTTCAATACAACTTATAATAACTCTTTAAGGGAACAAATTGATCTATTACAAAAGGAAAATCAAATTAATGATTATAATGAACGTCAATATATTGTCAGTGAAAATACTAATGATGATGAACCATTAGACTTCTATAATGGATATGGTGGTTTTACGATTGGTGGTAAAGAATACCATATTACTAATCCGTATACTGAATTACCTTGGAGTAATGTTTTAACTAATGGTCATTTTGGTACAATTATCACTAATAATGATAATGGCTTTACTTTTGCTGATAATAGCCGTGAATATAAAATAACATCATGGACTAACGATACTATTTTAGATGATAAGTCTGAAGGTATTACAATAAATGGTAAGTATATCAAATGGCATGACGCTATACACGGACTTGGTTATAGTACCTTTAAATTTAAACATGATAATTATCTGATGGACGCTACCTATTTTGTTCCTATCGATGACAATGTAAAAGTAGGTATTTATAATATTTATAATAATAATGATGAAGACATCAATCTAGATATTAAATATTGGATTAATCCTGTTTTGGGCGTAACAGAAGAAAAAACAGCTCGTCATCTCGTATGTAATTTCTATCAATTTAATAATTTCTTAACTGTTCAAAATCGTTATGCTTTAGATTTTAAAGATAATATTGTCTATATGGCAAGTAATAGTCTTGTTACATCAGCTAGTACCGATTTAGTTTTAACAAAGGGTATCGGTATTGAAAAGAAAGTGCCAGCTCATGGTAAAGTTACATTTGCTTTCTTACTAGGTTGTGAAAAAGGTATCGAATTAGTTTTAGAAAAAGTACGCCAATATCAAAATCTTGATTTTATCTATCAAAAGTATGAAGAGACGATGAATTGGTGGAAGAATAAATTAGGTACTATTCAAGTTAAAACAACGGATAAAGCCTTTGATTATATGGTTAATAATTGGTATTTATATCAGACTCTTGCCAGCCGTATTATGGCTAAAGCCGGTTTCTATCAAGTTGGTGGAGCTTTTGGTTTCCGTGATCAATTACAAGATTCTATGAATATTTGTCTAATTGATTCTGAAGCTACCAAGATGCAGATTCTCTTATGCGCTAAACACCAGTTTGAAGAGGGAGATGTTCTTCATTGGTGGCATATGGATAATCATTTTGGACTACGTTCTCGTTATAAAGATGATTATTTATGGTTAATATATGCGACGAGTGAATATCTTATAACAACCGGGGATAGTAGTATTCTTGAAGAACAAATACCATTTACTGTAGGCGCTAAATTATTGGATGATGAAGATGAACGTGGTATTACCTTTAGTTATACAGAAACTACTAAATCATTATATGAACATTTAAAAATTATCATCAATAAACTATTTAATGAAATAGGTGATAACGGACTACCACTTATGGGTGGTGGTGACTGGAATGATGGTATGAATCTAGTTGGTATCAAAGGAAAAGGTACTAGCGTATGGTTAGGCTTTTTTGCCTATGATGTCGTCAATCGCTTCCGTGATATTGCAGTTAAATATTATCATGAACAGCCAAACCGTTATGATGAATTTAATCATAAATTAAAACAAGCTTTAAATGAGAAAGCTTGGGATGGTAAATATTATCTACGTGCTTTCTTCGATAATGGTGATAAATTAGGAAGTAGTGAAAATGATGAATGTAAGGTTGATCTAATTTCCCAGAGTTGGTCCATTATTACAGGTATTGCTAAAGAGGAAAATCTTCCATCCATCGTTGCGGCTGTTAAGGATAATTTAGTTGATTTAGATCATGGCTTAATAAAATTATTGACACCAGCCTTCTCAAAATCAAAGAATAATCCAGGTTACATCAAATCATATGCCACGGGTATTCGTGAAAATGGTGGTCAATATACCCATTCAGTATCATGGTGGATTATGGCTTTACTAAAATTAGGTTTCTATGATGAAGCATATAATTATTTTCAGATGATAAATCCTATTAATCATACTTCTTCAGAAGAACGCGTAAAAGAATATAAAGTTGAGCCATATGTCATTGCGGCCGATATCTATAGTAATCCACATTTTGCTGGTCATGGTGGATGGACTTGGTATACTGGTTCTAGTGGTTGGTTTTATAACGTCGCTATAACTAAAATTCTAGGATTTAATAAAGTAGGAGATAAGTTATACATAAAACCAGCCTTACCATCAACAATGGACGGCTATGAAATGACATACCATTATGGTAAGACGACATATATCATTAATGTCAATGTCACGGATAGTGATTATGTGATGGTTGATAATGCAAAAGTCGATACTATTATCTTAAAAGATGACGGTAAAATACATAATATTATTGTTGGTATGATGAAGAAAGATGCTTAAACGTCTTTCTTTTTTATTGAAAAAGGACATTGATTATGTTATTATAGGGAACTATGTGGGGTGGATATATGCGTATTAATAAGTTGACTCTATTAAATGATGAAATGATGGAAAAATTAGGATGGAGTAATAATCCGGCGTTAGCTTCTGCCATAGCGTCTGATTTAGCTCGTCTTCAAGGAGTTTACAATTCACCAAATGGTATTTGTAATTATTGGATTGATAAATTAGGTAATAATGGCAAGAGGAAGATGGTTGGTTACATCAATTATAGTGGCGAACAAGGCTGGACAACTTCGATTACTAATCGTATGGGAGTTCGTTTTGTGGCGTCATTTGATGACATTGATGATTTGGATGAAGAACATCTTGATGATTTAGTTCTTGAATATCCGATTAAAGCTATCACGACAAATGTAAGTGCGGTTATTAATCAACTATTTTTAGAAAAGAGTGACTGGCTTATTAAAACTGGTCGTAAATATTTAATTGATAATCATGAATTTGAAGAATATGAGGCCATGGGTATTAAATTTATTAATTATTGTGAAGCAGCTAAAGATGATGTTGTAACCATGGATGGTACTAAAATATCTAAAAATGATCATGTTTATTTAGAAGTTGTTCCCATCCCTTTATCTTATGATATTGATGCTCGTCTCGTCTATTGCGCTATTGTGCCTTATCTTAGTGAATGGAATGCACGTTTTACACCTTTAGGTAGCAGTGATCTATTAAGAAATTTAAATAGTCAATTTCTAAAGAGTGCTTCCGATGAATTAGAGCATAAAGAAAGAGCTTTAGCTTATCCAACAAGGACAATTACTAATAATCGTTATCAGTTTAAATATGATCCATTAAGTGAAGAAGATATTATTGGAATATGTATTAAAAGTGATATTCCTGTCTTTGTTCATGGTAAGACAGGTTGTGGTAAAACGGAACGTATTTTAGCGCTTGATCCTGATTTAGAGCTTGTTGATTTTGGTTGTACTTCAAGTGATGGTTTTACCGGTATTATCGCTAAAGACTTTCAGACGCAAAAATTATGTTTATATGAACCTCATTGGTACAAGAGTCTATGTGAGAAAAGCGTTAAAAACCCCGATTTAGTCCATATCTTATTTTTAGAAGAACTTACTAATGCTTCTAAAGATACCCAAAAAGTAGCTTTTGAAGTAACACTTAATAAGACTTTGACCAATGGTGGCTTTCGTCTTGTTATACCAGATAATTGTGTTGTTGTGGCAGCTGGAAATGAAGCGAGCGAATCCCGTTCAGCTACAGCTTTAAGTGAACCTTTATTTGGCCGTTATGCTCATGTTTATATTGAGACAGATGCTGAAAGTTGGTTGAGTTGGGCTTCAAAAAATCACAGTGAAAAAAGGTATTTAAAATATCATCCTATCGATAAGACGCGACCTATTCATCCAGCTATTGTCGATTTTATTCGAATTAATGGTGATCAAGTTTTACGAACAAGTTATAATGGACAAGTTCCCAATGCTGATCCTCGTAAATGGGCTTTAGCGTCACGAGCTTTATATGAATGTGGTAATCCAAATGTTTTAAGAGCCTTTATAGGACCTAGTCTTACCGCAAGTTTTATCGCTTTTACGCAATTAGAGTTATTATCAGTTGAAGATATTCTTCAAGATCGAGTTAAACCAGCTGATGTATCAACTGATATATCAATCCGTTGGAATTCTGTTTTTTCTTTACTAAGTGTTTCTGATGAAGATGTAGATAAGGTAAGATCTTTTATTAAAAAACTTGGATCAGAATATTTGTCAGTTTTTGATTATTATTGGTCTAAAGGTAATAATGAGCGTATTTTAAAGCTATATAACGATAACAATGCTTCCGAAAGTGTAGCTGTTAAGAAACTAGGTACATTATGATTAATAATCTAATTAGAAGAGTATTATTTCGTTATCCACGCTTTGGAAATATTATAGCGAACTTGAAATATGTTTTGGTTGATGATAGTTTTCAGGCAACGGCCGCTACTAATGGTAGGGTATTATACTATCGTCAAGATTTATTTACCGATTTTTCAGATATTGAGCAAGAGTTTATTATCGCTCATGAAATTATGCATGTCGTTTTTGCTCATCTTCATCGCGCTATTAATATGCATAAAGAATTAGCTAATTTTGTGGCTGATGCAATTATCAATCAGCTTCTTAAACGTGATGGTTTACCAATTTATAGTGGTTTTATTGATAATCCTGATGAAATAGTAAGAGACCTTTTAAGGTCACATGATATACCTATACCAGAAGAGTTAATGACTGATGTCGATGTCTTAAATAGTTCCATGGAAGATCTTTATCATCGTTATGCTCCTTATTTAACTCTTATTGCAGCTTGGATGGGTGCTAATACATATCATATGCCTATTTCCCCATCAGATACACCACTTACAGAGGAAGAAAAGAAAGCTTTATATGATGCTGATTATAAAGAACTTATGGCTGAAAATGATGGTATGCGAGAACCATTATTGAATGACTATCATCAACAATTAGGAAGTAAAGCTGGTATATCACCTAATCTTAAATTTCCTGGCGTTAAATTAGGAAAAAGGCCATCATTCATTCGTTGGCAGGATGTCTTGGCGCAAAAACTAATTATCAAGGATGATGATAATGTTAAGTTTTACGATATTGAACCGGATGGCATTTTAACTAAAGTATATGATAATTCCGAACAAAATACGAATACAGAAGTTGTCATTGATACAAGTGGTTCAATGTCAATGTCCTTAATTAAGATTATTTTAAGAGAATGCAAACATATTTTAGGTAATGGTTCTTTACGAATTGCTTTTTGTGATGATCGAATTCATGATTGGCATGATATCAGTTCAGAAGACGACATTGATGAACTTAGCATATGTGGCCGTGGAGGAACTAACTTTGAAGCTATGGCCAGTCATTTTTCAGAAGATATAACTAATAAAATTGTCATAACAGATGGTTATGGCACTTATCCAAAAGATCATGATGATGTTCTTTGGATAATTATTAATAATGAACCTGAAGGAACCTATTGGGCTGGACCAGATTTCGTAAACCATATTCATGTTGATATAGAAAATTTATATTCGCAAAAAGTAAGAGTGTTACACCTTTAAAAATTTTTATTGAAAAAGGTACATGATTATGTTATTATAGGAAACTATGTGAGCCTTTTAAAAGTTTATGTTGGGGGAGTGAGAGAATGGAAAGGAAAAGATGTAATCGAAAAATCGTTTTAGATTATATAAATGGTAATGATATTGTAGGATATGAACTTGATGAACTAGAAAATAATGCAGCTTTTATGCTTGATGTTATGCGTGTAACAATGGATAAAAAAATGTATAATTTTTGTTCTGAAAAATTAAAACATGATTATTCATTTGTTCGTGATGTAGTTGAACTATTTGCCGATGATGATGAATTTATAACGCAAATTGTTATGGATTATATTAATTATCTAGGTGATAGTAAAGACATTAAAGCGATGGAATTAATGATTATTGTTACCAATATTTTAGTAAAAAAGAGAAAGTATGATCTTAATTCTATCTTATTTAAGACGCTAGCTTTTTTTCTAGTTGAAAATACTGAAATAGCTGCCTATCTAGATAGCTCTTTAGATCCGGCTTCTAAAAAGAAAATGGGATTAGGCTTCGCTATTGTGGTCACTGACTATGGAAAAAGTCCAATCATTTTAGATTTTTATGCCCGTAAATTATTAGATACTATTTTTTATCATCATCCTAATCGAAAATTTGAGGAGATTATTCATCATCGCTTTAAGACCTTTGAAGAGTTAAAAGCTTATGGCATCGAAAAATTTATTATCGATTATGTTCGCCTTTTTGATCAAACATTAGCAAGTTATCTTTCTTTTCATTTAGATGCGATTGAAAGTATTACTAATGATATCCTATATCTAGAGGGTAATTGGAACAATTATAATGAATCGCGTTTAGAACGTAAAAAGTGTATTTTCTTACAAGATATGGAACGTTTTATTGATGATAATCATTTAAGTTTAAATTCTTATGAACTATTATTATTTGCTTTAAGAGAGTTAAATCTATTAGATATCTTAAAAGTTATTGCTAAAGAAGATAATATTGATGATGATGAGATTGGTGCTTTAACTTTTGATATTGAACATTTAAGTTTAGTTGAAATAGAGACACTTAACCTTTCTATTTCTTTAGCGAATCGTCTTTTTAAAGAAGATATTATTGATCCTTCATCTGATGGTTATGATACTCCTACAAATGATGCAGTCAAAGTATATATTATATCTTTCTTAAAATAAGAAGTGTCAAGGAACAAAAAGGATAGACAATAATCGTGTCGTTTAGTTAAAAATATGGTATACTAATAATAGTAGATGGTAATCTACTGGTTAGTTGTGAACACATAAAAGATAATAAGGTTGAAATGTATTGGAGGGAATAATGAGTCTATATCGTTTTTTTGCAAGTGCTAGAGAATTAAAAGATGAAGATAATGGTCAAATTAAAATAGCTGTAGAAAATGATCTTTCCATAGCCTCTAAATATACCGATAAAAAGAACTGTGCATCTTTAGAGTGGGCTTACAATGATCAAAATGCCGAGGTGTTAATCGGATATATCAAAGAGCATTTAAAAATTTGTCCACGTATTGAATTATGGCGTACTGGTAATGGTGATAAATCACAAGCCATTATTCAAAAATGTTCAAAAAATATTTTGAATAAAGAAAAGATAAAAGAAATATGGGGTGGCGATGCTTCGACGAAGCCTGCATGCCTTGTTGTTTATAATTCATAAGTTAAGCATTGCTTAACTTTTTTTCTTGTATAAAAGGAAAATCTTGTAGTAAAATGGTATAGGTGGTGATGATATGACAGATGATGAAATGTTAAAAGAAGTAAGAGATCAGCTTGAAGAGGCAGGGGGATATATTATAGCTAATAACTATCGTGTTATAGAGGTAAAAAAACAGTATAGTGTGGTTGAAGCGGATATTACTAAAACCAGCTTAAATCCACTTAAAATAGCTCATGGTGGCTTTATCTTTGGTTTAGCTGATACGGCTGGTGGTGTAGCGGCTAGAACAACCAATCGTAATATTGTTACTCTGGATGCTAGTATCAATTATTATAAACCAGCCAAAGGTAATAAATTAAAAGCTGTAGCGCATTGTGATAAAGATGGTAAGACAGTAACTTTTTATACAATTGATATTTTTGATGAAGAAGATAATAAAGTAGCGTCTGCACGAATGAATTATTTTTATCTTGATTAATAAGGTAATATTTGACACATAACCCCTAAAAAATGGTATACTATAAATAGTAAGGAAGTGGGTTATGAAGAAAGCTATAATTCCTCTTTTAATGGTCCTTTTTGTTATAGGAATAGCTATTTTCTTATTGAGGGATAATGATCATCCTGCTATTCAAGATAAAATGCCAACCAGTAACTTGCGTATTTTAGATGGTGGTAGTATTGATCCTGAAGTTTTAGCGTATCGTAATGTCCTTCTTAAGGATTATGCTTCTTATATTGAGGTAGTTGATTATTATCAAATTGAAGAGGTCTTAAAAGAATCTGATTTTAATCATCATGATTATTTAGCTGTCGTTATTGAAAATGATTATTGTCCAGGTAATTTAGATGGCATTTATGATGTAGTGGTTAGTAATAATAAAGCAATTGTTAAAGTTAATGTCCATGATATGAGTGAGACATGTCCAATTGATTATGAAATGTTTTTTGTTGAATTAGATAAAAATAAATTAAAGGATAATTTTGAAATAGAGGTTAAGTATGAAAAGAAGAAGTAAGAAATTAGTGGGAGCTTTAGGAGTAATCGTCTTTATTGCTTTTCTTGTATTAGCAGCTTATATTTTAATGATTAAAATAGGACATGATGATAAAGATCAACCAGCACCTAAAAGTTCTAGTAATGTTTCTAATGTCAGTGAATCTAATGTTACTAGCGCAAGCAATAGTAATATTACAAGTGATTCTAATAGTGTAAGTAATTCTAATGTTGTAACAAGCAATGTTACAAGTTCTAAACCATCCAATAGTTCAAAGCCTTCCAATAGCGCTAAACCATCTAATAGTACTTCAACTACGGAAGTTGTTGGTAAGACTACTAAAGGTTACGATATTGTTAAAAAAGATGGCATATACTATGTCAATGGTATTTTAATCGCTAATAAGACATATGCTTTACCTAAAAGTTATGCTCCTGGTGGCTTAAAAAGTGAATTTACTATTGCTTATAATGAAATGAAGAAAGCTGCCCAAAAAGATGGCGTAACTTTAAGTGTTGTCAGTGGCTATCGTTCATATAGTACCCAAAACACTTTATACAACAATTATGTTAAACGGGATGGTAAAGCTGAAGCTGATACTTATTCAGCTCGTCCTGGTCACTCTGAACACCAAAGTGGACTAGCGGCTGATTTAAATAAGATATCTGATTCTTTTGGTGAGACAAAAGCTGGCAAGTGGTTAGCTAATAACTGTTACAAGTATGGTTTTATCTTACGTTATCCAAAAGGTAAACAATCAATTACTGGTTATATGTACGAGCCATGGCATTTCCGTTATATCGGTGATGAAGCTGTTAATTTATATAACAATGGAAATTGGATTACTTTAGAAGAATATTTAGGAATAGATAGTAAGTACTAGTATTAGCTAGTACTTTGTATAATTGTAAATGATGTGAGACAAAAATAAATAAAAAATAGAAAGCAATATGATATAGTTAAAATGTAATTA
>CANRPL010000036.1 GCA_947632495.1 uncultured Bacilli bacterium | reverse complement strand
GGATTAAACGTCGGTCTTGAAGCCATCGCTAAAATTTCCCCAGTATTAGGATTCATGACAAGGCCCCATGCCCCATCAGCATTATACATATTCATCGCATTATCTAATTCTCTTTCTAAAGCGGCTTCAATTTCATAATTGATAGTAAGGGTTATATTCATACCATCTTGGGGTTGTTCATATTGTTGACTTAAATTTAGTTTGCCACCTTTAGCATCACTAAAATATTTAATAGCGCCATTGCTTCCTGTCAAATATTTATCATAGATAAGTTCTAAACCACTAAGTCCTTGATTATCAATACCGACGAAACCGAGTGTATTAGCGAGTAAGGTCTTATATGGATAATTACGTTTAGCTTCCTTTACTAAATATACTCCAGGTAATTTTAAATCATTTATCGCATCGGCAATATCATTACTCAATCTTCGCCCTTCAGGATGAACTCTTTCAATAGATGTCTTTTTACTGACATGTTTTAACATATCTTGATAATCGGTCTTTAAAATATCCGCTAATAATTGGGCCGTTTTTTCCTGATCTTTAATTTGATTAGGTATTAAAACAAGTGATGTTGTTGTAACATTACCAGCTAAAATAACCCCATTACGGTCATAGATAATTCCCCGATTAGCTTCTAAAGGAAGATTTCTACTCCATAAGTCTTCAGCATAGCGATTAAGTTTATCATAACTGATAACTTCAATATAAAAGACTTTACTAATAATAACTATAAAGAAAAAGAAAACGATAAAAAGCGCTAAACGGATACGACCATTCATTCTTTTCATGAACATATTATCACCGATATATTTTATGAAAAAAAAGAGAACATTATTTGTCCTCTTGAGAAAGAAAAAAGATACTAAATTGTATCTTCAGCTTCGTCTTTAGCAAATAATCTGGATATTCCAAAGACAATAACAAATGTCATAAGAACTAATAGGATCTTGACAAACATATCATCAGGCAAAAAAGAGATGATTTTATCTGTTATATCTATTAATACTGATTCGATTTGTAATGTTATTGAACTCATACGTCCTCCTTTTTCTTACCCTCTATATTCACAATTTCATTATAGCGCATATAAGATATGGATGTCAAATTCACGATTTAACCATTACGAATGTTCTTATGCATTAGTTTTTTTACCTCATGGTAGAGTTTATCATTAGCGCCTTTTAAAGAAAGTTTAGAAACTTTAAAAGGTTTTCCATAACGAATAACAAGATTTTTACTACGAAACTTATAATCACCAGTTATACCAAAAGGAACCATCGTCGCATCGGTCTTTTTAGCCATTGATACTGCTCCATATTTAAATGGTAATAGAAAAGCTTCTGTCTTATTACGAGTTCCTTCAGGAAAAATACCAATAGCGCCACCATCATTTAAAACGGAAAGTGCCAAAGAAGTAGCTTGATCATCTTTATGTTTACGGTCGACACTAATGCAACCCGTACCTTTAAAGAACCATGATACTTTTTTATCATCAAAGTATTCTTTTTTAGCCATGTAATGGATTCCTCTTTTAGTTGCGACAATAGTTAGGCACTGATCATATAGATGTTTATGATTACCCGCAATAATGATAGGTCCTTCTTTTGGAATGTTTTCTTTACCAATAATTGTTGGATGGTAATACCATTTAAAGATAGGTCCTAAAATGAAACGTCCCAAACGATAGAGAAATGGGACTTTACTCGTCATCATCGTCAACTCCAATATCGCTTTTTAATTTTTGAAAATCAACTTTACCTAATTTAGTTTTAGGTAATTGTTTACGAAAGACAAATTCATAAGGAACCATATATTTAGCTAAATTTTTCTTACAATAATTCTTAATGTCTGTTTTCGTAAAAAGGCCATGATAACCACTTTTTAAAACAATAAAAGCTTTTGGTACCTCTTGTTTATAAGGATGAGGAACACCGATAACACTACATTGTAAAACAGCAGGATGAGCTTCAATAACTTCTTCAATATGATTAGGATAAACATTATAACCACTTGTAATAATCATTCGTTTTTGACGACCCTTATAGAAGATAAAGCCATCTTCATCCATATATCCTAAATCACCAGTATGAAGCCATACATGACCATCTTTATGAATACGTAGGGCCTCATTAGTTTCACTTTCATCATTTAAATATCCCATCATTAAAGCTTTACCATTGACGACAATTTCCCCTACTTCACCATATGGTAATGTCTCTTCTGTTCCTGGATCAATAATTTTAATATGATTACCGACAAGAGGAATACCAACAGAACCACTTTTATTAACATCATCACAGGCTAGCGTAACAGCCGCTAAAGCTTCTGATAGTCCATAACCTTGGGTAATAATCGCATCACAATTGTGTTTTCTAAAATATTCATTGACACTTTTTTCTAATCCTTCAGTTAAAATATCACCACCACTGACAACATATTTTAAGAAAGATAAGTCTAAATTTTTCTCATTGTGACAACTGATTAATGCTTCATATAAAGTTGGTACCCCTAATACACAAGTAGGACGTGTCTTTTTAAATAGTGTATCAAACTTTTTAGCGTCAAATTGGGGTATTAAAATTGAATAACAGCCTAAAGCTAGTGGCGTATGCATTAAAACGCTAAGACCAAAGCCATGAAAATTAGGCATAATGGCAAGACAACAGTCACCAGCATGTAATCTCTTCATTTGAACTTTTTCTTGATAAGCAGCTAAAATAAAAGCTCTATTTTGAATGACAACATTCTTTGGTTTACCACTCGTTCCCCCACTATGTAGTATAACAGCTGGCGTATTTTTACCATATTTAACATAAGTTTCTTCTTTCATATGCTTACCAAGACGCATAAATTGTCGCCAGTTCATAAATAATTCATCATGTGGATATTTCTTATACTTACCAATTTGTTTTATATGATAACCGGTACGCATAATGATATTTAAAGAATCAGCTGGGCAGACGAAGATAACTTTCTTAACCTTTGTCTCCCTTATAATATTTTCAATTTTATCGTAGAACATATCGACAAAGACCATGTATTTACTTTTAGTCGAAATAAGGCTTTGTTTAATCTCCTCTTCGGCTGATAATGGATGAAGCATATTACCTATTGCCCCTAATTTATTTAAGGCATAAAAAGTTATTAGAGCTTCTGGAAGATTAGGCATACAAATAGTTACCACATCCCCCTTACGAATACCTAAAGATTTAAAAGAACGACTAGCTTGGTCAATCTTCTTAACAAAATCTTGATACGTTATCTTCTTATTCATATACTTAATCGCTAAAAACTTGGGATATTTAATAGAACTTAAACGTACCTGTTCATATAAACTAATATTAGGTATTTTATAATTCAATTCTTCTTTTGTATAATATTTAGCCCAAGGGGCTGGTATTTTCTTTTTCTTCTTTCTAAATACATCAAAAATAGACATGTTATCCCTCCAATTTATTTTTAATTATACCCTCTAACTCTTTATTACTAACAACTAAATCACTATCAACATAATAGGGACTTAAAAATTCTATCTGTAAATCATTGAAAAAAAGACGATATTTACCTTTGATAACAAAAGGAACAATAGGTGTATTGGTATCATAGGCCATTTTCACAGCGCCTATTTTAAAAGGTAAAATAGAATCTTTAGTCTTATTATGCGTTCCTTCAGGAAAAATGCCAATAATCTTATTATCTTTTAGATAGTCTTCCGCTAATTTTAAAGCTTCTGGATTTTTTCTTTGACGATCAACAGGAATTAAACCTAAATGATTAAATAAGATTTTTTTAAATCCTTTAAAAAGTTCAATCTTCGCTAAAAAATGAATGGGCCTTTTAGTTGAACAAAGTAACATCAAGCAATCAAAATTATTTTTATGATTACCAGCTAAAATAACAGCCCCTTCTTTAGGAATGTTTTCTTTACCAATAATCTTTGGCTGATATAGTAGACGAAATAAAACATTCGCGATTGGACGTCCAATTGTATAAAGTTTTGCATTTTTCATATACATCACCATTATCATACCATTTTTTTTATTAATTGACAAAGTGTCGGTAAAAACAAGAAAAAAATGAGAATACTCATTTTTTTACAACTTTTTGATGCTCTTTTTTGGCAACTTCAACTTTATTAATTTCCGCTTCGTGAGTTAATAAATCACGTAGTTCACGGTATGTATCAATACCATCAGCTTCTTTAGTCTTAACTAAAGTATGGTCTTTTTCTTCCGTAGTAGCATCTTCAAGCTGAACTTCACTGGTTTGATGTTCTTCAATAGCTTCACGGTCTTCCCTACGAATACCATCATACTTTAATAAATAAGCCGTAATCGTTAGCATTTGCATTGATGTCGTCGCAATAAATAAGGTATCAAATAATCCAGCGACATTGACATACTCTGTTAAAAAACTAGCTCCTAATAATGGATATAAGACACATGTCTTAATTTTTCCAACATATAATGTTCGTACTTCTTGATTAGCTAATTTACCATGGATATTGATTAAGGCGATAACCGCTTCAAAAGCTAGATTAAATAATAAAACCGGATTAAAGAAACTAGCCGCAATAAGGAGTGAGCCAGCAAAGACTTTATCACAAGTTGCATCTAGATCTTTACCAAGTTCACTAATTAAATTATACTTACGGGCAATAAAGCCATCCAAAGCATCTGTTAAAGAAAAGAGCGCTGTAAAGATAACGATTAGAGGTACATTTCCAGCAATCGCTGCTGGAATGATAAAGAAAGGAGCTGCAATAAGACGCGTCGCTGTTAACAAATTAGGTATTTGACGATGACGTCGACCTTTTGTTTTTAGGTCTTTAAAAGCTTCTTTAAATAATTTTTTATAACCTTGCCATGACTTCTTTATTCCTTGCATAAACATCCCTCTAATTTATATGTATTTTATACTTCATCTTTTCTTTTGTCAATAACTATTATATTCAATCAAAAATATAATAATTAGAAATCACAGTTATTTGGCGTACGATAATATGGAATAACGTCACGGATATTTTCTACACCCGTTAAATAGATTAGTAAACGTTCAAATCCCATACCAAAGCCAGAATGAACACATCCACCATAACGACGTAAATTTAAATACCAATCAAGTTCTTCAGTATTCATACCTAGTTCCTGCATACGATGAACTAATTTATCATAATCTTCCTCACGCTGTGAGCCACCCATAAGTTCACCTGCTCCTGGAACTTCAAGATCAACAGCAGCCACTGTTTTTCCATCAGGATTTTGTTTCATATAGAAAGCTTTAATATCTTTAGGCCAATTTTTGATAAAGACTGGTCCATTAAAGTATTCCGTAATATATTTTTCATGTTCTTTAGCAATATCTTCACCATATTCAGGTGTAAATTCCCATTTAACATCAGCTTCTTTTAAAATTTTAATAACTTCTTCGTGATCAATACGAACAAAGGCACTGTCGACAAGTTTTGTCAATTTTTCCTTCAAACCTTTTTCAACGAATTCATCAAAGAAATTAATTTCTAAAGGGCAATTATCTAAAACATACTTAACAACATATTTAAGCATATCTTCCATAATATCCATATCTTGATTTAAATCACAGAAAGCAATCTCTGGCTCAATCATCCAAAACTCATTAGCATGCGTTTTAGTATTAGAATTTTCAGCTCTAAAAGTTGGACCAAAAGTATAGGTTTTCTTATAAGCTAAAGCCCATGTTTCAGCTTCTAGTTGTCCTGAAACAGTAAGGGATGTTTGTTTACCAAAGAAATCTTTTGTATAATCTACTTCCCCACTTTGCGCAATACGATTTAAATCCAAGGTCGTTACTTGAAACATTTCGCCAGCACCCTCACAATCACTAGCTGTAATAAGAGGAGCATGGAAATACACATAACCACGTTCTTGGAAATATTTATGAATAGCGTAAGCAGCTACACTACGAACACGGAAAACAGCATTAAATAAATTAGTACGAGGACGTAGATAAGCATGTTCTCTTAAAAATTCACGCGTATGACGTTTAGGTTGAATAGGATACTCTTCATCACAATCACCTTCTAAAATAAGTTTTGTACATTGCATCTCTAAAGATTGCCCTGCCTTTGGTGAAGCAATTAACTTACCAGTCGCCGTAATAGCGCTACCGATATGCATCTTACTTACTTCATCAAAATTTGCTAAAGACGTATCATAGACAATTTGAAGATGTGTAAAAGTTGTACCATCACTAAAATCGATAAAGCCGAATTCTTTTTGTTTACGATGATTTCTAATCCAGCCTTGAACGGTAACTTCACTATCGATATATTTTTCTTCTTCAGCATATATTTCTTTTAAATCTAAAATCATATTTACCTCCTATCAATTTCTTCACGAATGATATCAGCTGTTAAGGATGGATTAGCTTGACCTTTTGTTGCTTTCATAACTTGACCGACAAAGAAATCAAACGTATTACGTCCTTTACGGTGTTCGATAATCAAATCAGGATGTTCATCTAATACTTTAACAACAATATCACGAATTGTCTTATCATCAGATATTTGTGTAACCCCTAATGATTTGACAATCTTTTTAGGTTCTTTCTTTTCTTCTAAAACTTTATTTAACACTTCTTTACTCTGTTTAGAAGATATTTTGCCATCTTTGACCATAGTCATTAAATCAACTAACATAGTTGGAGTAAGATAAAGTTCTTTAATTGACAATTCATTTTTATTTAAATAACCTAAAATAACACTAGTTAACCAGTTAGCTGCCCCTTTAGGTTCGCCACCTAATTTAATAACTTCTTCATAGTAATCTGAAATATCTTTATCCTTAACTAACACTTTAGAATCGTATTCGGATAAACCATATTCTTTCATGTATATTTCTTTTCGTTCATTAGCTAATTTAGGAATACTCTCTTTTATTTTTTTCTTCCATTCTTCACTAATACGATATTTAGGAATATTAGGTTCAACAAAATAACGATAGTCGATGGCGTCTACTTTACTACGCATAAATTTGGTGGTGAAAGTATCCTCATCCCAACGACGAGTCTGTTGAGCCATATCATCATAAGTACCATTTTGTTTAGCTTCTACTTGGCGTTCAATCTCATAATTAATCGCATCTCTTACGCCACTAAAAGAGTTAACATTTTTAATTTCTACTTTAGTACCCCAGTTATTAGGATTACTTTCATCTAGGTTTTCATCCATTATAGATACGTTGACGTCACAACGAATTTGTCCTTTTTGACTATTAGCTTCACTAATGCCAGCATATTGATAAATAGAACGCATCGTCTCTAGGAAAGCTACCGCCTCATCAGCTGAATGTAAGTCTGGTTCTGTAACAAGTTCCAAAAGTGGTACCCCAGCACGGTTATAGTCAACAGTTGAGAAAGTACTATAGTGATCTAGACTAGCAGCATCTTCTTCAAGGTGAATATTATTAATTCTAACTGTCTTTTTAGCGCCTTTAAATTCATATGTTAAAGAGCCATAAATACCGACTGGTATCGGTTTAGTCTCTTGCGTAATCTGGTAGTTTTTAGGCATATCTGGATAATAATAATTCTTTCTTTCAAAATACATATATTCCGGCTGTGTACAATTTAAAATCATACTAGCTTTTAAGGCCATTTCCACCGCTCTTTTATTGACTACTGGCAAAGTACCAGGAAATCCCATATCTAATGGTCTAATATTGGTATTAGGAGTTTCTTTATATGAATTTTCCGCACCACTAAATACTTTAGTATTAGTTTCACTTATTTCACAGTGCATCTCTAGACCAATTAAGGCTTTATATCCATCCATTATTTAACCTCCTTTGCTAGTTGATTTTTATAATCCATCTGTCCTTCTAAAGCATAGGCAATATTTAAAACATTTATATCATCATAACAATTACCTGTTATATTGACACCGACAGGTAGATGACTTACAAAACCATTTGGTATGGTAATTGATGGAAAACCACCAAAATTACCAATCTGTAGATGTTCTTCAAGAATATGACTATTAGTATAATCTTTATTCTTACTATCATCTAAATATTTAGCTGGTCCACTACCGACAGGTAAAATAACTGCATCATATTTTTTAAACAAATCTTTCCATGTATCAACTAATAGTCTTCTAACACGTTGAGCATTATTAAAATAACGATCTTTATTTTCAGCTTGTAAAACATAAGAACCAATAATGAAACGACGTTTAATTAAAGATGAGAAACCTTCCGTACGATAGTTTTTCATCATCTCGACATAATTATCACCTTTACTACGAGGTCCAAAAATAATACCCGTTAAATTAGACATATTAGAAGTAGCTTCCGCACAAGAAATAACCACATAAACAGAGTTTAAAGCATTAAGAAGTTTCATATCGACGGATACTTCATCGACACTCATACCCATCTTTTTACATAACTCTAAAGTCTTATTGAAATTAGCTAAATGTTCTTTTAACTCACTAGAAGCATCTGGATAATTACTAATATCACATATTTCTTTGATGTAGCATAACTTCTTACCTTTAACATTATCATTTAAAGATTCATATAAATGTATATCACTAGAATCCCAAGTCGTCATGTCTTTATTATCGATACCTTTCATCGCATCAACGACGATAGCGGCATCACGAACACTACGTGTTAAACAACCCAAATGATCAAGACTAGAAGCAAAAGGAAAAAGTCCATAGCGAGAAATCATACCATAAGTAGGTTTATAACCAACAATTCCACAATAAGCAGCTGGTTTACGAATAGAATCCCCTGTATCAGATCCTGTCGCATATGGATAGACACCTGCTGCTACAGAAGCTGCACTACCAGAAGAAGATCCCGCACACATTCTCTCTAAATCCCATGGATTTCTTATTAAACCCGTATGAGCTGTTTTACCTGAACCACCCATACCAAATTCATCCATCGTCGTTTTACCGATTGCTACTGCACCGACATGCTTTAAATTAGATACAGCTGTCGCATCAAAAAATGGTACATAGTCTCTTAAAGTATTACTAGAGCCCGTACTTAATATATCTTTCGTGCTATAATTATCTTTTAAGCCATAGGGAATACCAGATAATCAGTTACGGAAACGCCTTTAACATCATCCATAATAGTTACAAACGCGTTACACTTATCTTGAACTTGATGAGCTTTTTGAAGTGCTTCTTTTATTAAATCATCACTTGTTACTTCACCTTTTTGTAAAGCTTCATGAAGTTCAACAATGCCTTTATCCATATACATTATCCCACCACCTTTGGTACTTTAATTTCGGTATCAATATAGTTATCACAATTTTGTAACAATTCATCAATTGGTATACTTTCTTCAACAACATCCTCACGTAATTCATAGACAAAATCATCTAAACAATGAGTCATAGGTTCTACTTCACTTAAACCATCAATATCATTTAAACGATCGATATCAGCATCAATTTGATTGAATTCATCTAATACCATCTTATTTTCTTCTTTAGTTAGACCTATCAATAATTTGTCCGCTAAATCATCAACGACTTCACTTGTAAATACTTTTGACATAATAACCTCCTTATATAAAAAAGCAAGTCTAGGACTTGCTACTTTAACTAAATGGCGCCTGATGTAGGACTCGGACCTACGACCTGCCGGTTAACAGCCGGATGCTCTACCAACTGAGCTAATCAGGCAACGAATGGCGCTCAATGTAGGACTCGGACCTACGACCTGCCGGTTAACAGCCGGATGCTCTACCAACTGAGCTAATTGAGCAATTAATAATAGTCCCCTTGGGACGAAACTACCGCGGTGCCACCCAATTTATCAATATTTATTGATCACTTTATCGATTCTACTAAATCGTGTAATATGATAACGGATTACTTCCGATTAAGCTTACTCATTACTTTTCAGCCTAACAACTAGCGGATGTTATTCATAATAAACTTAATTGTTAGCTCTCACCATACCTAACTCGCTCAAACCAGTCTTTATTACTACTTCTTCCACGTCAAAACGCTTATGTACTAATTATATTTCAAAGATTACTTTTTGTCAATACACTTTTGATGAATAAGAAAGACAATTTACAACAAACAAAAAAGAAGGAATTAATCTTCTTTAGTTTTTTTAGTTATCTGATACTGTTTTGGTTTTACTTCAGCTTCTTTATATTGTACTAAAAAAGGAAGTAAACCTTTCATTAAGCAACTTAATTCATCACTAGCAAAAGAAAAGTCTTGACTTAAATAATAATCATATGCCTCTTGATATTTACCCTTCTTTAGTAGATAACGTAACCTATGTAGAATATCAACATTAGGTATTTCGATATGTGTAACCTGTAATTCAGGATTATGGCAAGTCGCCATATTTATTGTCTTAAGTTGAAATAATAATTTTTGATAAGCTCGAGGAAAAGGATTACCTAAATTTTCTTTAGCGCGGTCATACCAATTAGTATCTTGGGTAATTAGAAAAGCGGTATGATAATCACCATAATATAAAGCATATTCAAAACGTTCCATTATATCATCCGAATCCAAATTATAGGTATTAAAATATGTTGGACTTGTTCCATAATTATCACGTAATTTTAGCATCGTTTTTAAAATAGCAAGTAGATGCATATCTTCATTATGGTTTTTATTAATTCCATAAATAGTGGTAGTTAACTGATCTTCCTCTTCGATTAAGGCTATTAATTCCATAATTTCTTCTTCTGTTAGATTACCTTCTTCGTAGTACATATCTCTAATTTTTCTTCGCACTATTTTAAATCTATTAATAAGTGGCTTTATTCTTTCATATTCTGCAATAGCGTTATTAAGATCACCTAAAATCATTTCATAAATAGTAAATTCATGTGTATCACGATGCATAAGTTCATTACTTCTTTTACATTTTTGCGCTAAAAGATGAGCCTCTTTAAAATCAAGATTATCTAAAGCTTCATAAAAAGCGGAAAAAATATTATTAGGAGCATATCTTCTTTGAGGTTCAATAACAGTAAACTGAAGTTTATATCCCTGAACATCAAGAAGGCGCATAATTAATCTTTTAGATACATTAAATACTCTTTTATTAGTTGTTTTCTGATAGCGATCAAATTCATTACATAATTGTAAAGCTTTTTCATAATCTTTATCATATACAAGTTTTTCTAAATCGTTAATAGTAATTGCCATTTCAACATTTTCTTTTTTTACAGCGTTAGTAATACCCTTGGGTATTCTTCTTTTTTGATGTCTTTTAGCAATTTTATCTAATAACAAACTTAAAGCATGAAAATAGCGTGCTTCATAATCTGGTACTTTAACCTTATCCTTTAATTGTTGTGCGGTTAAATAATCTTCCTTTTTCATCGCTATAGCAAATACAATCTCTGGATCAGTAGCGTAATAATGTTCCTGATTAAGTGTTAACTTACCATCCTTAACCAGCATTCCAACATCCAAAAGATGATATAATGTCTGCCATGTTTCTTTAGCGCGATCATCTGTATAATGCATCAATTTATCTAATTGAAGACGAGCTGCTTCTAAATTATCACCAGCAAGATAATCGATTAATTTCTGATAATTTTTCATAAAATTAACACGACGCCAATGATTAGCTTTCAAGAAAAGGCGTTCTTCTTCGATAGATAATTCTTCTGATGGTACTAAAACATACTTATGATAGTAGTCGAGCATCAGCTTATCATAGGCTTTATTAAGAAGATTATGAAGGTTATGCGTAGTAGCACGGACATTACCGAAAAGTGCTTCATCCTCATCTTTAATAGCACGTATCATATTAAAAGCACCTAAATAATCACCAGCAATAATTTGATATTTATAATCTGTCAGTAGTTGTGATTCATCACTTTGATCTTGGTAAGAAAGTGCATTTAAAAGTTCATCATATGCCATATCCATACCGGTTATATATTTAGCTAAACTTAAAATCGCCGCAATAGTTAAATCAGCCATATTATCTTCACGAAGGTCTATCGTTTTTTGAAAGCATTCTAAAGCTTCAGCAAAACGATTATTACGTAAAATCATGCGGGTTCCCTTTTCTAATGAACGCATAGCTTGATAGCTATTTTTGGAAAAAAGATAATGTCCCCTTTTAGTTCTAATAATGGTCTTATCAGCAACTAACTTGGAAATCATATGTTTACTAAACCCAGATTCATATAAGGTTTTAGTTGTAAAATCCGTAATTGGTAAACGTTTTAAGGTATCTAATATTGGTTTTGTATTCATCGAGCACATCCAATCTAATTATTACTAGTAAATAATGAATTATCATCTAAAGCAATAAGTGATTCTAACAAAGAAGAAACAATATTCTTATCATGAACATCCATATTACTATTTATTGTTGCCTGTAAAGCTTCACTATAACGCTTCTCTTTAACTAAACCATTTAACGACATGTGACGGTTAGGATTACCTTTTTTGATAATTGTACGAATATTAAGGAAATTATAGATACGTCCTAATAGGTTTTTGTATATTGCAAATTCATCACTACTATTTTCCTTAACTATTTCATTAACAAATTTTAAAGCGTTAATATAGTCATTATTTTTAATTGCTTGATAAAAATTATCAACGATATTTTTATGATACTGATAACGTGTCTTATAATCATCTAAATCGATAGTTGGATGATCGACAATATAATTAAAGCAATTAAATAAATCAATGTATGTCATAAGTCGCACATCACATAAATTAAGTTTTAAAGCTAATGCATAATATCTACCTAAATAGTAATAGGCACTATCATAATCATTATTAAAAACACTATCACGAAAAGCACTAAATAAACGTCGATATTCTTCCATCTCTGGCGAATTACGTTTATCATAACAATTACGAGCTTTAATACTTAAGTCACGTAAAACTTTAACTTCCAATTTTGATAGAGAATCTTTACTATGACGAAGACACTTATAGGCATTATCGTAGTCTTTACGAATGACACAATCAAGGAAAAGACTTAAAGAATCTTCTTTATCTTTAAAAATTTTATTACGTAGGGATGTAAGTTTACTGCTAGATAAACCCATTAATTCATGAAGAAGTAAAACATAAGCATATAAGTTAACTTTATTAGCTTGATTTTTATTTAATTCACAACATTTAGCTAAACTCTTATAAGCTGAAGCATAATCACTGACCATAATATCATACATAAAACGGTAGTAATAAGCTGAATAATCCTTAAATGATAAAGAATTATAATAATCGATAAATTCATCAAAAAGATTATTCATTAAGTAATAGGACATTAACATCGTATCAACATTATCTTGTAATGTTACTTGATAATATCCACGACGGGTCTTTTCTAATATACCTTCATCTAATAGTTTTTTAATGCTTGATGCTGAAAAACCTAAAGATAATAACTTTTTAGTTGGTAAAACTTCTCCATTAAATGGTACTAAAATATCTAAATTCATCATACCATCCCCCCAAGTTATATTCTATCATTATCATTTATTTCGAGTCAAGAAAAAAGAAGTCATTTAGACTTCTTGAACTGTAGTGTTACAATTGATGTGAGACCTCAAATATACAAATAAAGCGATAAATCTGTTAAAATGTAATTTGAAACAAT
>CANRPL010000035.1 GCA_947632495.1 uncultured Bacilli bacterium | reverse complement strand
TGAACATCTGATATAGGAATAGCAAAACCCATACCCTCAATACTAGCTGTACTACTATAAGCATTAGATGAATACTTAACAGAGTTAATACCTACAACTTCACCACTACTATTAAGTAGCGCTCCACCACTATTACCACCATTGATAGCAGCATCAATTTGAATCATACTAGCAGTTGTATTATCAACCGTTACTTCACGATTTAAAGCACTGACAACACCAGTTGTAACAGACTGTCCATAACCTAAAGCATTACCTATCGCAATAACACCATTACCTACTTTTAGTTTAGTACTATCACCCATAGTAGCAATCTTAATACTATCAAGTGTTTCTTTATCAATATCTTTAAGAGGAATAGTGATAATAGCGATATCATGAGCAGCTGAACTTCCTTTTACTTTAGCATCGACACTTTTATTATTAATAAATTGGACACTTAAGCTTTCGGCATCCTCAATAACATGGTTATTAGTTAAAATCATTAATTCACTATCAGTCTTACTAACGATAATACCTGATCCAGCACCGGTTGAATATTGTTTACTACTGCTGCCACCAAAGAAACCAGGACCATAATAACCATTAGAAATTAAGGTCTTACTTGTTATAGCTACAATTGATGGCATAACGCTTTCAACAATTTCGGATACATCAGTTATATAGATACCATCATTTTTTTGAAAAGTATCCGTATACTTTAATTCAACATCGCTAGTTGGTTCTTCTTTCTTTTTAGAAGCTGGCTTATTATCAGATAATAATAACCACAAGCCTCCTAAAATACCAATAACAAAGAGAATAATGATGACGATACTTAACCATTTAGCATCTTTTTTATTATCTTCTTTATATTGTTGATAGTGAATATCGTTTTCATTTGGTAAAATTACCGGATCTTGCTCGTGTTGTACTACTTCTTTCTTTTCTTCTTGTTCCTGATGAACCACTTCTTCTTTTTTTTCTTCTTGTTCTTTTGGTTCTTCTATCACTTTTTCTTCATTTTCTTTTTTTTCTTCCATATTTATCTCCTCACATTATGATTATAGGCTCTTTTTGTGTCGATTATGTGAAATTTTTTTATGTTTTCGGTGATTAAATTTGCGATATATCAACACCTTCATCAGCCCAAACTTGATATATTTTATTCATATTAGAATATTTACCATTATGAATCTCATATTCATAGTTAGTATAACCATTACTATCTTTAGCAGCCATCAACTCTTTTTCTGTATCATATGGTACATTAACGAATTGATAGGCAAAAGAAGTATGCTCTTTCTCATCTAAATCTCCTTCAATAATTAGATATTCAGCATTAGTAACATTTAGCGGATTAGCATCTTTAGCATCATTACGAACAAAACATAAACTATTACCGACACTGCCACAATTAAGTAAAGTACGATTATATAAATTAGAAGCTAACTGAACATGTAAATGACCATAGATAACTACATCGGCAACTTGATCACTAATCGTATTTTTACTAGGTAAAAACATTTCATAACGACTTTTAATACTCGCTAACATACTAACCGATTTATTAATACTTGAAGGCGTTGCATGCATAAGCCTAATCAAGCGACCACTCATATAAAATTCATAACAATATGGTAAAGATAAAAGATAATCTTTTTCTTCTTTAGTAAGTTCTTTTTGATGAAATAAAATTCGTTCTTTTTCAACTGGCTTATCTTCATTGATAACTTGATTGCGAGCAAAGAATTCATCACAATTACCTCTAACGACAACATCACAATTTTCTTTAATTAATTTTAAGCATTCATGCGGATGATATCCTTTAGCAATAATATCTCCTAGGCAAAAGATTTTATCGACTTGCCTTTTCCTTATATCCTCTAAAACACTTTTTAAAGCTTCATAATTACTATGGATATCCGATATAATAGCAATACGCATTTTCTCACCTACCTACGCTGTGTTAATCTTATCACAATCGTTTTAAAAAAATCAAGTAAAAAAATAATATAGCGTTAACTATATTATTTTTCTCTTTTTTAATTTAAATTTGTTAGTGGATTAGATGGATTTAAATTTTTAGATGGTGCGATAGCATTTGATGAATCATATGTTTTAGCTGACGCAATAATAGGAGAAGCATAATCAAGTGGTGCATAATCAAATTCATTATCAACCGTTTGTACTGTAACACACATTGTATGCGTATCATCTAATTTAGCATAAGCAAAGATACCTTTTGTTCCACCAACAGATACTTCACAAACAACAAATTCAACACCTTTAATTTTCTTTACTTCAACTTTTGTTGCTTGATATCCTGCATTCTTAATATTAGTTAACAATTGAGCTTGACGTTCTTTAATTAAATCATATTTAGCATTACTAGAAATAACAAAGTCTAAAAGCCATGTTTCTTCATCATCAGTAACAGTTAAAGTGGTTGTTGATTTTTCATATCTCAATTCAGCTGGTATAGCAAATTCATAACCACCAAAAGATACTTTAGTTGTCGCAACGACTGCTTCTTCTTTTGTTGTCTCATTATCATCTTTAGAATCTTTAGAACCACTATCTTTCTTAGTTAGCATAACAGCCATTACAACGATAGCAACAAGTAAAACAGCAATTATACCGATAAGTAAGAATTTACTTCCTCCACTCTTCTTTGGTGCTGGTGCTGGTTGATTAAACATTGGACCATTTGGCGCTACTGGAGGTTGTGGTTGAGGTACAGGTTGTGGTACTGGACCTGGTACTGGACCTGGAACGGGAGCTCCTGGCATTGGATAAGCATTAGGAACATTATTATTAAAATTACCGTTTTGATTTGGTTGCATTGGATTCATCATATTATTATTCATATTTATCACTCCATTCTTGAAAGTATCACACTTTCCATTTTACATAAAAGACTAATTATTTTCTTCTTCTGATACATCAAAGTTGGTTAATGCATTTAACACACCTTTACTAATGCTTTTACCATTACCCTTAATCTCTATCATTAACATTTTATCATCATCTACTTTATAAAACAACATTTTTTTATTAATATAATACTTAAATCTGTTAACATTTGTAAACATGACCCCACCTAAAGCTTCTTCACCACCACTATATACAGCAAATGTTTTACCATTAAATGTTAAATTCCCCTCTTTTTTATAAGGATTAAATTTTAAAGATTTCGATATCGTAATTGAAGAATTGCGACTAGCAATCATTTGGTCATAATCAACATAATTAGTTAAATCATAGTTTACAGTATAATCATATAAGTCAGTAGATTCATTATAATTATAGCGAAATTTTTTTTGACGATATAAATCTTCAAAGTCGTTATCATATTCTTCATAGCTATTAGGCACTTTAAGGGATACTTTTAATATTTTTTCTTGTTTATAATCTTTATAAGTTTTTAATTCACTTATAATATTAGTTCCATCGTCATGATTAATGACATAGGTAGGATAGTTTTTAATCTTATTTATTTTAATACTATTGACAAGTTCTTTAGGAACACCTGTTTCTTTAGCACGTATCTCTACTACAAAGATATGATTACGATTTAAGGCATAAGCTAATTTAACAGTTTCATTATGGCAATCATATTCGATATATTCAAAATCTTCATTGTATCTATGACAAGTTGAATCATAGGTATTTTTATAAATAAAACTTTCATAATCACTCTTTAAAGGGCCAACTACTTCTTTAAAATTCTTATAGTCATCATCTTTAGCTTTATAAGTCTCATAAGCATTAATAGCGCTATCTTTGGAAAAATATTCATATATATTGCTTAAATAAATATTAGTATTAATTTCGATGCTAGCTCCACTATCAGCATCTTCATATGCGAAGTTATTATAACGTAAAACAATATATCTCATAGTAAATTCTGTAGGAATTGAATATGATACATAATAGTGATTGGAAGCTACCTCGTATTCTTTCGTTTTAGTAAATTTACCAGCTAATTCTTTTCCTTGGTAATAATTAATATCATTAAGTTTAATATCAAGTTCGGTAGCGATAGGAAAAGTTTCTTCCTTAACATTAAAATTATAAATAATATTTTGAACACTATCGAGAAGAATATCAAAATAATCATTATCCGCCTCATAAGTACCTATAACAAGCTTATCACTATGTTTATAGACAATTACTAATACTTGCGATTTACCATTTTCATATAAATATTTATAACCTAAATCTTCATATTGGGTAAATTGTTCTTCCTGTTTAGAAATTAAGTGATAATCAGGATTACTTTCTTCAAGACTGTAAGTAACTTCATCAATTAAATCATCAATTGAACGATAGGCATAATCATCTTCAATATCAACTATTTCTAATTGTAATGAACTATTACTTTTTTTATGTTTAAAAATGATTAAATTATCTTTTTGTTTATCAATTTTCCAACTATTATCATATTTAACTAGATAAAAATCATTACTTAACTCTTTAATAAGATCTTTATTACCTAAAGTTTTAATAAGAACTAAAGACAATACTCCTAATACAAGAACAATAGCCGCTACTAAAAAAGTAAGTTTATAAGTCGTAAATATTTTTTTAATCTTCTTCATCATAATTTCACCATCACTATAATTAAGTAATCAAATTCATCCATAATAATGATTTGATATTCTTTATTCTTATAAACGTATTTAGAAGCACTACTAGAAATTTCTTTATACCCTTCTTTAACTAATTCTTCTCTAAAAGAAGCAGCTAGTTGCATACTATTAATGTATTTAGCAATCGTATTTTTATAGCGTAAACTGACAATACCATCTTTGTAACTTGCCTTTAATAATTCTAATTGAATATTATCTTCAAGCTTACCAATTTTAGAATATTTAGACCATATTTTTTTAGGAATATTGCTTGTTACTTTTTCATCCGCATATTCTAAATAATAAAATTCTTCTTTCAATTTATCAAAAGATATGGTTTCAATTGTATTAAAAGCAATTTGCTTAAATTTATCTTGAATCTCTTTTAATATTTTACTATTAATCGACATAGAAATTAATGAACTTGTCGATAATGCCGTATTCATTCCAATAACATTACCATTTTGATCAAAGACAGGACTACCTTGATCAGATGTATAAAGTGGTATTGAAGTGTTTAAATAATTATCATTAGAAATAACAATACCTTTTTGGATGACAAAACTAATACCCGTCTTACTACTGATGGTAACGGCAGGATCTTCAACTTTCATCTTGCTTGTGTCTCCTAAAGTTACCATTACTTTACTTGGATTTTTTGCTTTAATAAGCGCAACATCTGTCTCAGGATTAGCTGTAATAATACCGTCAATATTGATAACATTACCATTATTATCTTTAACGACAATATATTGTGCCTTTTGTAAAGCTTCTTCAATAAAATCCCATGTCGTTACGATAATACCATTATTGATGTAAAAACCATTTGCCGAAGTGACAACCTGATTATTATAATATGATGTTAGGTAGACAAGACTATTGATATTATTATTATATATTTTAGTAAATTGACTTTCGGGTATTTTATTTAATTTATCAAAATTATAGGCAGTTGATAGATCAGATTGGAAAGAGGTAGATGCTAACTTTTTAGTTGATGTCTCATTATCCTCAATAATATTAAAATACTCATTGACATTATCTGTCGTATCACCATATAAATACCATAGACGATATTCCCCATCTATTAACATATAGTAGTAATAAAGAATTAAATTAGTTTTAATTTCTTCATACTCTAAAGGATTATCTTCCTTTTCACTTTTCATAGTAACATTAGGTAACGTTACCATGCTAAAAGCTAGACCATCACCAGCACTCACTTTGATATCACCATAAGAATTATAGACGATATCCAATTCATTAATTTTAGTAAATATTTGCGGAATAGCCATCTCCGATACATAAGCTAAACCATAATTTTCTACAGATTCATCATAAATTTTAGGATCTAAATCATCTTTACGATTAGGATTACGTGGAAAATAATTAAAGGCACCTAGATTTTCATATTCCTTATGTCTCTTATAAAAGTGCTCACTACTTTCCTCTTTCGTATTCATTTCACCAATTAATAAATAAGTGGTTTTTTTCGCTAATAACTTTATTTTCTCTTCGAGTTCTTTATCATTACTCTCAATAGATAAAGATAAGGCATAACGATCATCAAAACTATCAGTAATAGCTTTTTGCTTATTTGTATCTTTAAAAGTTAATTTAGAAGAATCATAACTAAAATGATTACTTAAAGCAAAGACACTAGCTAATAGTGATATTAGGCATATACTATATATTATTTTTTTCTTCATCTTCACTACCCCAACTTCTCTTTTAAAACATTAACAATATATTTACTAGCATCCTTTGCTTTAGTACCATTTAGATAGACATCATGAAAAGCTTCTGCAATTGTCTCATCATAAATATATTTACCAGAATTATCTTTAGCTAAAGCATATTGTGAAATTGTACCACGCCATTCATCTAAAGATAAAGTTGTTTTCGTATCTTTTTGATACTTATTATATGCTTCTTTAATCATTGAAAGTGAATAATCACCACTAGCAAAATCTTGCATAACATCATAATAACTATTTAAGCCACTACTATTTAATACTAAAAAGCCATTGTTTTGATGATATTTAGAAAGCGCTAAAAAGGATAGATAATGACCTAATTCATGCGCTACAGGCGAATATATGGTAGCGTTAGGTGGAAAGTGACCAGAATTAGAACCATCCTTAACTGATGCTGCTAAACGCTCTTTATTTAGAAAATAACTTGTATTTAATAAAATCTGCGTTTTAATAACGTGAGGATAACCACTCGTACTATTTGATATGGCAAAAGAAAATGATGGCATAAATGCGGCGATATAATTATCCGACATTGTACCATTTACTAAAGTAACATTAGTAATTGATCTTCTAACACCCGGAAATTCCGCATAGACTTTTTTAAAAACATTGCCTAGTTCACGAGCAAAATTAACATCCATTTCACATAAATTAACCGCCGTAATATTGTAATTTTTAATTAGTTCTTCTTCAACTTTTTTAATATCACTAGGACATTGTCCCTTTTGTTCAACTGAATCTTTAACAATTAAATTTTTAGCGTCGGTTTCATTATTGATAGTGACGCTCGTATAACTATGGTCATAGACAATAACCGTGCGATATTTACTAGTAGTTTTAGATGAATTATTATTGGATGTGATAATTTCTTCGGTATCATCTTGACTACTAGTATTGAAATAATAATCATTAGAATTATCTCTAAAGAATAAAAAATAAGCAAAGACAATTAAAACAACCCCAACACCGAGTCCTAAACCTAACATTTTATAGCGATTATCTTTAACTGGTGCACTATTCACTCCATAATTGTTAGGATTAACATTATAATAATTAGGATTATTTTGGTAATTAGGATTGTTATAAGTATTATTTGGATAATTCATATTACCATAAGGATAATTGGCATTATAAGTATTATTACTATAGGCATTATTCATCTGCGGATTACCTACATAGTTACCACAGCGACTACAATGTTGGGTACCAGGCGCGATAGGTGTTCCACAGCGACTACAATTATTCATAACATACACCTCTTTATACTCTCATACTTTACACTAATTATACCATAGATCAAATTTTAATGATATAAAAAAAAGTAGTTTCCTACTTTTCTTTTATTGGTTTAATTATTTTCTTACCACCCATGTAAGGTTGTAATACTTTTGGTATTTTAACACTACCATCCTTTTGATAATTGTTTTCTAGAAGCGCAATTAGCATTCTTGGAGGAGCGATAACGGTATTGTTTAAAGTGTGAACAAACTCTTTTTCTCCATTCTCTTTCTTATAACGAATCGCTAAACGACGTGCTTGAGCATCAGTTAGATTAGAACATGAACATACTTCAAAATATTTTTGTTGACGTGGACTCCAAGCTTCAATGTCACAAGAACGATATTTTAAGTCAGCTAAATCACCACTACAACATACTAATTTACGGACAGGTATATCTAAAGTTCTAAATAGGTCTACAGAATAATTCCACATTTTATCGTACCAAGATTCACTATCTTCAGGTTTGCATAAAACAACCATCTCTTGTTTTTCAAATTGATGAATACGATATACGCCTCTTTCTTCAATACCATGAGCTCCTACTTCTTTTCTAAAGCATGGTGAATAGGAAGTCATCGTAATTGGTAATTCACTTTCTTTTATTATTTGATCTTTAAATTTAGCTATCATAGAGTGTTCACTAGTACCAATTAAATATAAATCTTCACCCTCGATTTTATACATCATATTAGATTTTTCTTCAAAAGACATAACCCCATCGACAGCTGCACTTCTAATCATATATGGTGGTATACAATAGGTAAAGCCTTTATCGATCATAAAGTCACGAGCATAAGTTAAAACAGCACTATGTAAACGAGCAACATCACCAATTAAATAGTAAAAACCATTGCCACTAACACGAGCTGCCGCATCTTTATCTAAACCATTAAAACTAGCCATAATATCTGAATGATATGGTATCTCATAATCAGGAACGACAGGATCACCAAATCTTTGCTCTTCAACATTATGTGTATCATCTTCACCTATTGGTACATCATCAGCAATGATATTAGGTATCCTCATCATCTTTTCTTTAATAACTTTATTTAATTCTTCTTCTTTAGCTGTTAATTCATCAATTTCACCATTCATTTTAGATACTTCATCTTTGATCTTCATCGCTTCATCTTTCTTACCATCACGCATTAAAGTTCCAATTTGATCACTAAGACGATTCTTTTCAGCTTTTAAATTATCCGCTTTAGCTTTAGCGTCACGATACTCTGTATCCATTTCATATATTTCATCAACTAAAGGTAATTTAGCATCTTGAAATTTCTTTTTAATATTTTCTTTAACTAATTCTCTATTTTCTCTTATTAATTTAATATCTATCATTATTATTCCTCCTTCAAAATTAATTTTTATTTAACCAAATAACCGAGACTTTCATTCTATCACCTCTAATAAAAAAGACTATAGCTAGGAGTGCATAAGCACGGTACCATCCTATTTATAGTCTTAATTAAGATAACGGGTTACCCCGGAAATGTTTACATTTCTCTCCAAAGTAGATTCATAAAGATATCATCATTCGTTTCCACCAACCACGAACTCTCTAAAGACTAATCTTTATTACTATTCTTCATCAACGATTTTCATATGTATTTTATCATTATAAACGTTAACTGTCAATGTTAATTACTCATTTAATGAGCCATATTTATATGTTTTAGGTTTATCTTCTTGATCGGTAACATCCTCAAATGGAACTTCCATAACTGGTTTTATAATATCATCAGAATCAAAGGACATATCAGGATTCATCATAATCATCGTTGCCATCAATAATCCGCCTAAATCGCTCATATGTTGATTTAAGGATTCATCAATTTCATCTAAAACCATCGCAGCATAAGGATCGGCCATAAGTACGTCATCATTTTTAATTAAATCCGTACAATTAAATTTTAAAAACAAATGAAAAGGATAAAGCTCCTCTAAAGTACTCATATCATTTTGTAAATATCCTAAAATAATGTCATAAATATTCTGACGGAATTGATAAGTATCCGCTAAAGAAAGATACTCATGTTTTTTAGTATAAAAAGAACGAGCTTTATGAGCCGTGGCACTACCTATAAGGCCAAGAGCCCCATAGGAAAAAAAGCCAGCAGATAAGCCATAACCAACATTTTTAGTAAAGATTCCAACTAAAGTACCTAAACCAATTTCACCTAAAATAAGATGATGACTTTTTAAGATTGGTGTTAATTTAACGGCAAGGCGAACACTTAATGGTTGCTCCTCTTGATATTTTTCCCAATCTTTTTCTGCTTGATCTAACATTATTTTAGTTTCTTCTGAAACTTGTTTAAAATGTTCCGTTAAAACGTCATTACTTGGTCGTTTCACTCTCTTTACCTCCTACTTTGACATACTCTTTATTATGTTTAGCTTGTAATCTATCTTTAGCCTTACTAAGAAGACTAATGTATCTTAACGTTTCAACTACTTTTTTATCCGAAGTAATAACATCATCCTCTAACATTACAGAAATAGGATATGTTTCTTCATTACGCTTAAGATATTCTAAAATAGCTTCTTCCCCAGCTACCAGATAATCAAAAACTAAATTATAGGCTACGAGACGTAAATTATAACGATAATCAAGATCGGCAGCTACTCTTTTTTCTTCATCAATTTCTTTTACCGTTAAAGAATCACAAATTGATGTCGCATACATCATTTTAGGTACTAATCTTTCAAGATAGAAACTACCTAAAGTAAGATAACTACCTAAAGCGATATCGTGACTCAATACCGTTGTGACACTTCCGATAGCCACACTTAAAACACCACTAAAAATACGACTATTAAAAATATGATAGATTAAAAGCGTATCTTTAACATCACGGCGTCTTAAATATTCTTTAAGTCCTCTATTATTTAAAATTCTTAATTCATGTGTTTCTTTTATTTTAGTTACCATACGATCTGGTAAAGCAAATTGTTTAGCTAATTCTTCTTCTATCATGTTACCACCTCAAATGTGTTTGTATTATACCTCTTCTTATAACTAAATGTCAATAAAAATAAGAGATAGATATCTCTTATTCGGGTTCAACATGAATATTAATAAAAGCGATGACGGAGCTATAGTCTTTAATCTTGGTTTCAATTAAATCTGTAATATGATGAATCTCTTTAAGGGTTAAATTACCATCCATAATAACAGTTAAGTCAAGACTTGATTGATAACCATACTTCATTAAAACTAAATCTTTAATTTTAATAACACCATCGGTTTTAGCAATGACATCTTTTAAGCCGTTAAGATAAGCATAATTTGTCTCTTGTTCACCTAAAACGGTACTAGCGTTTTCTTTTAAAACGGAATAGCCAATATAGATGATAAGTAAACCGACAATAATACTTGCAATAATATCAGCATAAAGGAAATACTTATGGACATTTCCTAGTTGCATTAAAAGGGCTGAAATTAAAACGACAATAGAGGAAATAACATCGGTTCTACTCTCATGACCAGAGGCAATTAAAATATTATTTTTTAACTTCTTACCTTGATGAATAATATAACTAGATAAAAGTAATTTAGCTATAATCGTTATTAAACTGACGATCGCTACTAAAATACTAGGAACGACAATTTGGTGATGAAGAGCTTGATAGATGACGCCAGTACCAACACCGACGATAACAATACCAATAACTAAACTCGTTAAGTATTCAATACGTCCATGACCATATGGGTGCTCACGGTCAGCTGGCTTCATAGCCATTTTACCACCTATGATCGCAACAGCATCAGTTATTAAATCACTAAATGAATGAATACCATCACTAATTAAAGCACCTGATGTATAGATAAAACCGGTAATAATTTTAACAAGGGCTAAAAAGATATTGGTAACCATACTGACAATCATCACCGAAGTAATCTTTTTTTCCATTAAACATCTCCTACTTTGCTTGATACCAATCGGTACCATATTCGATATCGACTTCTAAAGGAACAGCCAATTGGTAAGTTCCCTCCATAATTGTTCGAATAATCTCTTTAACTTCCGCAAATTCAGTTTGTGGACAATCAAAAACTAATTCATCATGAACTTGAACGACCATCTTGGTCTTTAAATGACGCTTTTTTAATTCATTATATATTTCAACCATCGCTTTTTTAATAATATCCGCACTAGTACCTTGAATAGGTGCATTTAATGCCATACGTTCCGCACTACTACGAATCATATAGTTCTTATTTTTTAATTCGGGAAGTGTACGGCGACGATGGAAAAGCGTACGAACAAAGCCTTCAATATGTGCTTTAGCAATCGATTCATCCATGTATTTTTTAATACCTGGATAAGTAACTAGATAGTCATCAATAAACTTTTGTGCTTCTTTAGGACTGATGCCAATATTTTCTGACAAGCCATAACTACTGATGCCATAGATAATGCCAAAGTTAACCGCTTTAGCATTACGGCGCATATCTTTCGTTACTTCTTCAATTGGGCACTTATAAATATCACTAGCTGTTTTAGCGTGAATATCAACTCCATGACGAAAAGCATCAATTAAAGATGGAACATTAGCCATATGAGATAGTAATCGTAGTTCGATTTGTGAATAATCGCTGCTAACTAAATAACTATCTTCAGATGGTACAAAAGCTTTTCTAATTAATTTACCATATTCATTACGAATAGGAATATTTTGTAAGTTAGGCTCAATCGATGATAGACGTCCCGTACGAGTTAACGTTTGTGTATAGATAGTGTGAACTTTACCATCAGGAAAGACACTACTAATAAGACCTTCAATATAAGTTGAATATAACTTTGTTAACATTCGATAATCTAATATTTTACTAATGATAGGATGATCATTAACAAGTTTTTCTAAAACATCACTAGCTGTCGAATAACCTGTCTTACCTCTTTTACCATGTTTTAAGCCAAGATGTTCAAATAATACTTCACCTAGTTGATTTGGTGATGAAATATTAAACCTCATACCTGCCAAAGCATATATTTCTTCACCTAATTCATTAGCTTGAGCTTCAATTTCCTTACCCATTTCTCTTAAAGTATCCGTATTGACACTAATACCAGTATATTCCATATCGCCTAAAACGACACTTAAAGGCATTTCGATTTCTTTAAAAAGATAAGTCATATCCTTTTGTTCAAGCATATCTGTTAATTCATCTTTCGTATCATAGATAAATTTAGCTTTCATAACACTAGCCTTACCTATCGCAGTTAAATCTCTATCCCCCTTTTTAGGATATAAAGTTTCTCTAAAAGGGATATCTACATCAAACTGATTAGCTAAATACGCAATATCATCTTTTAAATTATACTCTAATAAATAAGAAGCAATAGCTGTATCAAAAACAATATTATCTACAAATATGTTATGCCATTTTAAAGCAACTGTTAATCTTTTAGCGTCATAAGTATATTTAGGACTAGTCATTAAGAAAAGTGGATTTTCCTTTAAGACTTCATATGGTACAAAAGCCTGTATTTTATCACTATAGATACCCATACCAACAATATCTGCTTTATGATAATTATCATCAGTAAGCTCTAAAAAGATAGCGCATGGCCCAAGATCATTTAAAGCATCTGGGGAATTGATAATTTGATAAGTAAGATTATCTTGTTTAATCGTCTTTTTCTTTTTTAGAAAAGAATAAAATTCTAATTCTTCATAAAGCGCATTTAACTTTTCATAATCTGGTTCTTTAACAATAATATCATCAAGATTTATCTCCATTGGTACATCACGATAGATAGTAGCGATTTCAAAGCTCATATAAGCACTATCTTTATCGTTAGCTAGCTTATCATGAACTGATCCTTTAATCTCATCGAGATGTTCATAGATACCATCTAAAGTATGATACTGAACTAATAATTTTAAAGCCGTCTTTTCACCAATACCCTTAACACCAGGAATATTATCGGAAGCATCACCCATCAAAGCTTTAAGATCAATAACATTAATGGGATCAATACCATAAGCCTCTTTAAAAGTTTCCTCATTATATCTAATATAATCTTTTTGTTTTAATAATTTGATATCTACTTGTGGTGATATTAACTGAAGTAAATCTTTATCACTACTGATGATAGTTCCCGTATAATTATCATCCATATTACATAATTTAGCGAAAGTACCAATAATATCATCAGCTTCATAATTATCGATTTCATAGTATTTAATTCCCATGTAGCCTAACATC
>CANRPL010000034.1 GCA_947632495.1 uncultured Bacilli bacterium | reverse complement strand
TGGTTGAGCCATTCCATAATTTGAATCTACTGGTGCCTGTGGCACAGTATTCATATCATATCCTGGAGTAACTGGTGGCACTGGTTGAGTCATTTCTATACTAGGAACTGCTTCAGTTTCAGCAGCTTGAGGTACGACATTATCCACATTAGGATTAATAACAGATTCTGGTGCGGCTGTACCACTTATAGCATCAGCAGGAACAACTTCTTCACTTGCTATTACACCATTAACATCAACTTGTCCTAGTAATGAAGTTAATCTTTCTTTAAAAGCTACTTCTTCGTCATCAACGAAGCCCTTATAAAATACTTGTTCTATTTGATCATGATCAAATAAACATACTTGACTAGATGAAACATATCCTTCAGGATAAACGCATCCACTATAGTCATACATCTTACTATTATCATCCGTCGCTACAGAACAAAAGCCTGTAATCATAGCTCTTTTAGTTCCACCTTTTAACATTACAACTGTTCCAATTGGTAAAAATTTTTCACCGATTTCATTATTCATATAACACTCCCACCTCTTTATCTTTGTGCAACTACACTAACCAAATAATCTGCAAATTCATCAATCGCATTTGCAAAATCAGGAAATTTACTTGTTAACTCATCAAATGTATCGCGAGCTGTATCAGCAGCATCGCCTGTCCAAATATCCCCACCATCACCAATTCTCTTATAATCTAAATTAATAGTTTGAATTACCTCATTTATTTGGCTAGATAATGTTTTCAATTGTCCAGCCAAAGAAGTAATCTCCGAATACGTCAAATTATTCATCATCTTTCATTACTTTCCATAGCATCCATATAAGCATCTGATACATTTACTAAAAGCTCTCCTGTAGCGTTTACTGTATCGGTTAACTTTTCCATTACTTTAACACTACTATCGATAGCTCGTAAATAATTTTGATCATTACTTTCTTTAAGAATTGGTTGAAGTTTTTCCTGAATTTGTTGAACATTTAGTAATAGGTTTTTTAGGGTATTTGCCTTGTTTTGAATTTGACAACCTAAAGCATGGCCTTGTTCATAATCAATATACATATTATTCACAATCTACACCATTCACTTTATAATAGAATAAGTTTAGAGCCATTACGAATATCAGTATCAATAACATAAGAACTATCATTATATAAACGATTGGTATCTTTATTATATAAGTTGTAAGAGTACTCAACTTCATAATTATTATCTGATAGTTCAATGATAGAATTCGCAATAATTTTCTTTATTAGTCCAATTTTACGATTAATTGGAATAAATAAATTATATTCCTGCTCAATTAGAGGAACATAGACATAGACAAGTACTTTGTTCACACAATCACCCTAAACCCTTACCATAGTCTTCTACTATATAATAATAACATATTTTGAATTGAATTAAAAGGTTTAATTTACATATACATCATATAAAAATAAACAATAACTAATACCAGTAGCAATAAAATAGGTAGAAGAATGATGAGTTTTTTCTTACCACCCTTTCTCTTTTGCCCTGGTGCATCGATAACAACCAAATCATTTGGCATATATGATCCAAAAGATATAGCAATTATTTTAGCAACATCAATATAAGTTCCTTCCTTCTTAAAGACAATATCAACTGGTCTAATTTCCTTATCAATTAATAAGAAAGGTACTTTTTGTGACATGTCAACTAATTCATTAGTTGTAGTTAATTTAAGTGTCTGACGTAGACCATATAATGAAGTTGCGATTAAACGATAATTCTTATCCATAACTTGATTATATACAATATTTAAACACTTATCTAACTCACCTAAATTTTTTCTTACTTGTTCAACAGTACGTTCATCAACTAGTGGATCAAAAAGTTGACAATCAGCAATAATTAAATCATAGACATTTTGATTAATATAAGCAGCCAAATATTGGCTTAAACTTTCAAAACGATTTTTACGATCCTCAATAGGCCATACACTAACATTAGATGCAAAAGCACCCTTAAAGCCATTTAAAGATTTACTAATATGTGGAATACGATCTTTGCCAGCAATAATAAGGACACGTTTAGTATTTGGAATCTTATCTAATAGACATTCACTAGGAGCTTGATCTTGAAAAGCCTTTGGTACTTGTGGTATATTGTTAACAGTAAACAATGAATCAATTGCTATATTACGAGGTGTTGTGGCTGTTGGAAAATACTTTTTAGGATTTAAAACAACCTCAATTAATTGTTTAGCTGTATTATTACTATAATTGAATAAGAAAATACTGTCGCCTTCATTTAATAGACGGTCATGAACTGTTATGAAACCATTCATCGTATCATCATTTAGGCCTTGTTCATATTTCTTCTTAATTGTTTCTTCATAATCATTCCATACTTCACCAACGCCACTTACCATCATACGATAAAAGTCCGCTATGGCACCAGTATCAGCATTCTTATAATAATTACGCCCACAAATAGAAGCTATCTTAATATCTGGATAATAACGTAAAACGCGATTAGAAAAATTAGTAATACATTCTATACCAATTTTTAAGCCACGCGTACTACTATCACCTAAAACGAAGTGTATGTATATCTTTTTAACACCTTTAGCTTTAGCTAAATCCAAATAAGCTTTTAAGTGTTCATAACGTTCGTTATTAACTTTATCACCAAGAGAGAAGATAATATGTAAATTGGAACTATTATTAACAGCAATATTGATACTATTTAAGATAACTTGGTTAGTCACAAATTCATTACTAGCAATTTTACTATTTAAAACATCTTCCTTACGAGATGGATGTCCTAACGAACTAAAGTTATAGTATCCTGTCTTAAAGTTAGATACTTCACCTTTATTAGCTCCTATAAATTCTCCACTAGCGTAGACAAGCTTAAAAGGATAGTTATTCATTAATGTTTCAAATGTAGGCATTATATCCTTTGAATATACTTCAATTGATTTAGCGCTTTCAGCACCAAAACCATTCATCAAAAATAAAACTGTTTTCTTCTCGTTCATTTTTATCACCCTATTTTACTCAATAAAATTATACCAAACTTTTCCACAAATTGATAGCTTTTTTACACAATTTTACATTTCAATTAGACAACCATCTTTTAATATTTCATCAGTATTTAAATAAACTAGTTTACCAAATTCTATATTATTAATGTCTATTTGTTTAATATCGATGTAATAATTTCCTTGATAATAATAAAAAGGTTTAACATCAAGGCTTAAAATATCATCTATTTGATAAAGAAAAGTAACATCCTTTTTTATTATGTGCAAATCTACTTTACTATAATCATAATATAAATCTAAATCATCCGCTATAAATTCAATAACAGCGCCATAATGACAATCATTATAAATAAAGGCTTCATAAAAGCCACTAAATGTCATATCATAATATTTTTTTAACTTGGCAATTATATTTTGACATAAAGAATCTACATCACTAGTATCCGCCTTTTTTAAATAGACGATTATCTTTTTATCGACGCTATCAACTCTCATACATTCACCCATATTATTGTATGAAAAAAAAGATAGAAGGTACTATTTAGTCATCTCTATCTTTTGATATACTTCTGGTTTTCCAGCTTTGGTTACATTAGAAAACATAACAAAGTCATCACCAACTACTAAATCTAAATCATTTAAAATATTATTGCGCTGACGTTGATGCAATGATATTCCAACTTTATCTGTCTTAGTTGCAACTACCGTTACTGGTATCTTATAATGCTTTAAAAAATCATACATTAATAAATCATCTTTGGTTAATTTATGGCGAAAATCGACAAGCATAAATACCTGTTTTAAGTTAGGACGATTCTGTAGATAATCTTCCATCATCAAACCGAATTTTCTTTGTTTAGCCTTACTTAATGCCGCAAATCCATATCCAGGAGCATCCACCAAATAAAACTCATCATTAACTAGATAGAAATTAATGGTTTGGGTCTTACCTGGAGTAGCTGAAGTTCGGGCATAATTTTTACGATTAATTAATGTATTGATAAAACTACTCTTACCAACATTAGAGCGTCCAACCAATAGATACTCTGGCTTTTCATCAGTTGGGTATTGACTACGTCTTACCGCACTTATAACCAGCTCAACACTATTAATTTTCAAGCTTCTCACTCCTTAAATTTTTAACTAGTATAACATTTATGCTTATCTTTGTCAAAAAGGTCCTAAACATGAGGACCCATACGATGCTTAACTACTTTTTTACCAAAAAATAATTTGCTAGAAATAAGAATAAGATACATGACTAAAGCTGCCATATTACCAATATAATATGTAAGTCTAAGTGACATTGCATCGTTCATATCGATAATATCTAGGCCAGATGTTGACCATAAAACGATAAAAAGTGAAAGTAAGACTCCTAAATAACACAAAGTTAAAAGAATCTTTTCCGATTTAATATATTTGGTGCTGGAAAAAGCTCCAATGTATAGAAGAAGCGCTAAAATCATATTAGCTAAATAAAAGTAGGGATTATCAGCGATACCATCAAGAAACGTATCACTCTTATCAAAGATATAATATCCTTGACGATATCCAATGTACATAACTAAAATAATTGTAGCAAAGGCAACCATAAAAGGAACGGTTTTATTATCAATATTACTAATAATGAAGATACCATATACTAAAAGCATCATCATTAAGAAAATAATTAAACTAATGTCCGTCATATACTAATACCTCACCTGTCATCTGTGATGGTATTGGAATATTTAAAAGATGTAAAATGGTTGGGGCTACATCAGCTAATTTACCATTTTTAAGTTTTACGTTATCCACAGTAACAATACATGGAACTAAACTAGTCGAATGACTAGTAATAACATTGTCATTGTCATCAAGCATATAATCACTATTACCATGGTCAGCAATAATAACCATAGTACCATTTAAAGATAATACTTTATCATATAATTTACCGATACACTCATCTACAACTTCAACCGCTTTAACAGTCGCATCGAAAACGCCGGTATGACCAACCATATCACCATTGGCGAAGTTTAAAATTACGACATCAAAATCAGGTAACTCTCGAAGTAAATTATCGGTTACTTCATAGGCACTCATCTCCGGTTTTAAGTCATACGTCGCTACTTTAGGAGATGGAATTAGAATCTTCTTTTCATTTGGATAGTCAACTTCTTTACCACCATCGAAGAAAAAAGTTACATGCGCATATTTTTCCGTTTCGGCAATACGAAGTTGTGATAGACCTCGGTTAGCTAATACTTCACCTAAAATATTAGTTGGATTAGGATCATTATAAGCATGAGGCGCTATGACAGATTCCACAACTGGTAACATTGTCAACACTTTTAAATTATTAAAATGTTTAACTTCCATATCATGAAAATCAGGATTAGTCAAAGCTGTAAATAACTCTCTTAAACGATCTTTACGAAAATTAAAAGTTATAAAAGCATCATTATCTTCAACTTTAGCTTCATCAGTAAAGACAGTTGGAATTAAAAATTCATCAGTAATACCATCCGCATAACTTTGATCGATAAATTCCTTAATTGATGAAGATTTAGGGCCCTCTCCATAGACGATGGCATCATAGCCTTTTTTCAAACGGTCATAATTGTTATCACGATCCATCGTATAATAACGTCCACCGATAGTAGCAATCTTTCCACCCACTTCTTTAAGCTTATCTTCAACAATAGATATATATTTGTATGCACTTTTAGGGTCTACATCACGACCATCAGTACATAAGTGCAAGTAAATATTACTAACACCATTTTTTTGACACATATCTAAAAGCGCTAATAAATGATTAATATGTGAATGAACCCCGCCATCACTTATTAACCCCATAATATGTAGTTTGCTATTATTGTCTTGAACATGCTTTAAAACTTCTAACAACTTTTGATTTTGATAAAATGTTCCTTCACGAATATCTTTATTAATCAATTCTAAAGGTTGATAGATGACACGTCCTGCACCAATATTCATATGGCCTACTTCACTATTACCCATTTGACCCTCTGGTAGTCCTACAAAAGTACCACTAGCTTCTAGAGTACTAAAGCCATATTTTTCTTTTAACTTATCAAGATTTGGTGTATGAGCTTGCTTAACAGCGTTACCATGTACTTCAGCTCTTTCACCTACACCATCCATTATACATAAAATTAATGGTTTCATATCATCACCTATTATTATTTTATCATTTTTTTTCTTATTTATCTACATACTATGAACAGGTAAAGATATTTTAGCTATCGTTCCTTTATTATTACTTTGATATTCAAGGATACCATTATGAGCTTCAATAATCTCTTTAGAAAGTGATACTCCTAAACCAGTACCATCTTTTTTAGTAGTAAAAAAAGGTAGATAGATCTTATTTTTATCAGTTTCATCAATCCCATCACCATTATCTATTACCTCAATAATAGCTTCGTCATTAACAACTGATAATTTAATGATAACTTTATTAGCGTGAGCCTCAAAACTATTCTTTATTAAATTAGTCATAACTTGCGTTAGACGATTATAATCGCCATTAATAAACACTTCATCATCTAAGGTTTCTAGGTGGATATCAAATTTATTTAATTCGCACATTGAAGCTGTTATCTCTTCTAGTAAAACATTGATATCCATTATATCGAAATTAATGTTATCCTTATTAACTAATAAAAAATCTTGTAACAATATCAATAATTTATCAATCTCTCCCGAAATAATAGGGATGTATTTTTTAGCGCATTTAGGATCATCATAGTTAAACATATCGATATATGCCTTACAAACCGCTAGTGGGTTTTTAATTTCATGAGTTATTTTAAATAGTGAATGTCTAATTTCATATTCTTTTTTCATGTTATTAAATTCAATATGATAAGTGATAACCTCTTCACCTTTGCGAATTGTAAAAGATACTAGATTCGCTACAGCTATATAAGAAATAAGGTAAGCAATACATATCATAAATGGTTTTTGATTAGATAAAACGACAAATAGTAAAGAAGTTAAAGTAGATATCAAAAGTGTTTTAAAAAAGATATTATCATATTTAAAAAACAATACTAAAATAAAGTCAGCAAATAACAAGTAAGAGAAAATACTATCATAATGTAAGATTATTGTTGTTACTAATAAAATACTCATCACCGGATAATATTTTCTTTTATAAGCAAAGAAAACTGGAATTGACAAAAGTAAAATTTTATAGAAAATATCAATATCGAACTTTTCAATTAAATAAAAGGAACTTATTAAAGAAAAGCATAAAGCTAAATCACGGTGCTTTTCGTCAATATTATTATTGGCAACAATATAAAATAAGTAACAAAATAAAGGGAACATAATGAGAATCATGCTGATGACAATTTCTTCAAACATATTCATACATATCACCTATGGTTAATTATAGCGAATATTGATGTCGAAATATGTCAAAAAAAAGATGACATCAGTCATCCAATTCGCTAATATATCTTTTAATTTGTTTGGCATCAGAGCCTAATATTATTTTTAGCTGATTATCAATTTCTACAATACCTTGAGCACCAATCTTTTGAATGGCTTCTTTATTAGCTAAAGATACATCTTTTAAGTCAACAACAAAACGAGATTTATTAAATTCATATTTAATAATATTATCTTTGCCACCTAACAATTCAATTAACTTATTAGCTTCTAATTTAAAATCTCGTTTCTTGGTTTTAGCAATAGCTATAGCGATGATTATTAATAATACAGCAATAATTATATATTTAATTATACTCGGTTCCACAAAATCACCACTATCATTATACTATAAATTTTAAAAAAAATAAACTTTAAGCAAAAGCCTTTTTTAAGACAATATTTTCATAAATATAATTGTATAATTAAAACAATTGTTGTAATATATTTAGAAGGTGATTGGATGTCTCTTAAAAGAAAGATTAGATTTGACGTCAGCATTCTACTATTAATTGTCATTCTCGGCATTATTAGTCTAATAAGCATTGGTAGTGCCGAAGCAATTCTTGGTACGAGAGCTGATAATTATTTATTAAAGCAAGCAATCTGGTATATTGTTGGTTTTATGGGTATCCTTGGAATATCTTTCTTTCGTAATGAGAACATTATCAAAATTACCAAATATCTATATATCGGTGGAATTATTTCACTAGCTCTATTACTCATCTTTGGAGACCCTGTTAACAATGCTAGATGTTGGTTTGAAATACCTCATATTGGAACATTTCAACCTAGTGAATTTGTCAAAATTATTTTAATTTTAACCTTAAGTGTTATTATTGATGACTTTCATAATAAATATCCCCATCCTACAGTAAAAGAAGAATTTTTATTTCTCTTAAAAGTAGCCGTTATTGTTGGAATACCTAGTCTTTTAACTTTTTTAGAGCCTGATACAGGAGTCGTTATCATCTATTTACTAATAACTTTCGTAATGCTATTTATATCCGGTATTCGTTATCGCTGGTTTGCTGCTTTATTTACCGTAGTAGCGCTCGTTATTGGTGCTATTGTTACGATTTACTTTACTGATAAAAACTTATTTATTAATCTATTTGGAACAAGTTTTTTCCTTCGTATTGACCGTCTACTTGATTGGTCAAATGGTAGTGGCTACCAACTAGAAAATGGGATAACTGCCATCGGTTCAGGAGGTCTATTAGGCTTTGGCCTAAATAATACCCCTATCTATTTTCCAGAACCCCAAACAGACTTTATCTTTGCTGTTTATGCATCTAATTTTGGCTTTATTGGTTCCCTATTTTTACTTTTAATTTTAGCCCTATTAGATATAAAACTAATAATGACAGCGATTAAATCAAATAATAGTATTAACAAATATATCATTAGTGGTTGTGTCGCAATGCTCATCTATCAACAAGTACAAAATATTGGAATGACCTTTGGCCTTCTTCCTATCACTGGTATTACATTACCTTTTGTCTCATATGGTGGATCCAGTCTTTTAAGTTATATGTTGATGATTGGGATTATTCTTAATATTACAAAAGAAGAAAAACGCTATTTAAATGTTTAAATAATTTGTCTAAATAGATAAAACGTGCTATAATAAGCACGTTTTTTTAAGGGGGAGTGGTTTATGAGTTTTACCTATCCGACAACTTTTAAACCCGATAAAATTCAAATTAGAAGGGAACTTACCAATAATCCCGAATATTATTCAACCATTGAAAGAATTGGTCAAGAAAAAGGATGTCATAGAAAAGAAACATTTGAACTATTATTATATGATGTTGCCGATGCTATTTTAGATGAACAAATTCTTCTTTTTGATGATCAAAAAATATGTCATGCGACCTATTTAATACCATTATTATGTGCTTATAAAATGTCCTCAACGTTCAAACATTTCGTTATTGTAACTCGTGATGAAATAAATATCAGTAAACTTAAAAGAGCCATTGATCAAATTGCCAAACAAATTGGATTGGATATTGATATTCATTTTCTAGATCGTAAAGAAAACTTCATCTGTCTAGAAAGGCTTCAAAAAAGATCTAAAGGGAAATCATCACCTTATCGTAAAATATATGAAGAATATTTAAGGCAAAAAGATAAAGGTAAAAGAAATACTTGGAATTTAACAGCCAAACAATGGCATAAAATTCAAGTTCAACATTGTTCGCCTAGAACCTGTGAATTTTTTAATCGCTGTGCTTATGCTCTTCAATATCAGGCAATTAATGAAGAAGGGTGTTCCATCATAAGACATCGTGATTTAATAGGTGATGATGAATTTACTAGTGTTAGTGATAAAACTAATTTTGTACTAGTAGAACAGGCTCAAGACCTAGTGACAGCTGTTAAAAAGAAATATGAAAAGGCTATCAATATAAGTGTTTTAACCAATCTTATCAATCGCGCTAAAAGTTATATCGTATCCCATAAACACCCTTTTGATGATCAAAAAATATTAATCTTACGTGATTTATTTGCTACCCTAACCTACGATTTTGAAAAAGGGCCTTTTGTAATCGATGAAAATATTCAAAACAAAATCGAAGCCCTACTTACTTTTTTAAAGGAAATTAAAGATGAATTAGTTACACTAAAAACAGGAACTAAAGATAATATAGATAATATTTTAAATCCTATTAACGATGCGATAGAATTATTTAGTGATATGTTACTTACCAATCATAAATATAGTTATTATTATGAACCTATATTGAGCAATGATGGTGACATCTTAAATCGTTTTAACATTATCTATTACCCTAATGTTGTTGATACCATTATCAGTTCAGCTTTAACACATTTTAACTGCAGTATCGCTTTGATAGGAAGTAATATTGCCGGTGATGATAACGAGTATCAAACTATTATTAATGAATGTGGTTTAAATAATGTACCTAAAGAATTAGTTAAGGAATACACCAAAAAAGGATAATTTAATTATCCTTTTCTTCATGTATTTCTTTAATTTTAGCTTCTATTTTATTACCATATTCAATAGATTCATCAAAGACAAATTCTAACTTAGGAATATGTCTAACCTCAATTCTTTCAGCTAATATCTTGCGAATAAATCCACTAGCATTATTCAAAGCTTTCATCGTATCTTTACGTTTTTCATCATTTAAGCAAGTAACATATACTTTAGAATAACTTAAATCAGATGTTGTTTTAACAGCTGTAACGGTTACAAATCTAATATCACTATCTTTAATTTCAGTCTGTAAAATCATACTAATCTCACGCATCATTGTATTATTCAAACGTTCAATTTTTAGGTTCATAATATCACCTCAATTGTATTATACCATAAAAAAAGCTATTCTCTAGCTTTTTCTACCATTTCATATGCTTCAATGATATCTCCTTCTTTAATATCATTAAAGTTTTCAATTGTAATACCACATTCAAGGCCTTTTTTAACCTCTTTAACAGCATCTTTTTCTCTTTGAACAGAGCCAATCATTCCATCGTAGATGATAGCACTGTCACGAATAACACGAGCTTTAGCTCCATTTTTAATAATACCATCAGATACATATGATCCAGCAATGGTTCCAACTTTAGAAAATTTAAACAATTGTCTAACTTCAGCTTCACCTAACACTTTTTCTTCATATTCAGGATCAAGCATACCTTTCATTGCGGCTTCCATTTCCTCGACAGCTTTATAGATAATATCATATAATCTTATTTCAACGCCTTGTTCTTTGGCATATTCTTTAATAGCATTATTTGGTCTAATATTAAAACCAATTATAATAGCATTACTAGCACTACAAAGGACGATATCACTCTCTGTAATCGCACCAACACTACTACGAATTACTTTTACTTTAACGCCATCGACTTCAATTTTCTCTAAAGAAGATTTTACCGCTTCGGCACTACCATTAACATCAGCTTTAATAACGACGTTAATTTCTTTAACACCATCTTGAATTTTAGCAAAGACATCCTCTAAAGATAAACTTGTCGTCTTATTTTGATTTAGACGTTCCTCTTCTTCACGAGCTTCACCAATACTACGAGCTTGTTTTTCAGTTTCAAATGCCATAAACTTATCCCCTGCTCGTGGTGTTTTATTTAAACCAGTAATTTCAACTGGTTGTGAAGGTACAGCACTAGTTATTTCTTCACCTTTATCATTTCTTAAAGTACGTATTTTACCATATGCACTTCCGACAACAATTGGATCACCAATACGTAAAGTACCATTTTGAATTAATAGTGTTACAACTGGTCCAACTTGTTTATCTAAAGTAGCTTCCACAACACTACCGATAGCGTAACGATTTGGATTAGCTTTATAATCTTCCATTTCAGCTACCAATAAGATATTTTCTAACAAAGTATCAATACCAGTACCCATTTTAGCTGAAATATTTGTAAAAATAGTATCTCCACCCCATGTATCAGGAGTAAGACCATATTCAGCTAATTCTGTCATAACACGTTCAACATTAGCACCTGGTTTATCTATTTTATTAACTGCTACTAAAATAGGAACACCGGCAGCTTTAGCATGATCGATAGCTTCTTTAGTTTGTGGCATAACACCATCATCAGCAGCTACAATAATTATGACAATGTCCGTAATACTTGCTCCTCTAGCACGCATTTCAGTAAAAGCAGCATGCCCTGGAGTATCAATAAAAGTTATTGTCTTACCTTTATAATCGACCTGATAAGCACTGATAGCTTGGGTAATACCTCCAGCCTCACCTAACGCAACATTGGTCTTACGAATCGTATCTAGTAACGTTGTTTTACCATGATCAACATGGCCCATAATAGTTACGACTGGTGGTCTAGAAACTAAATCTTCATCTTTATCGACAATGACGAAATCTTCAAATTTAGTCTCATCTTTCTTCTCTTCCCTTTTCAATTCTTTACCATAATCTAACGCTAAAAGAGACGCATTATCAAAATCAATAACATTATTTATCGTTGCTAAAGTACCAAGAGTAAATAATTTCTTTATCAAATCGGCAGCTTGGACACCTAATTCTTTAGCAAGCCCTCCAATTGTCATACCCTCTTTGTAAATAACGGCATCTTTATCTTCAACAGGAGCATTACTAATTAGTTTTTCCTTACTTTTATACATCTCTTTTTTCTTTTTAGCTAATTCTTTTTTAGTATTTTTATTAGGCTTATTGGAAGTTTGTTTTTTAGACTTACCACCATTGACTAAATCATCAATTTTACTTTTTTCTTTCTCAATGATAGCATCCTCTATTTCATCATTTTCTTCCTCTTCATCATAGGTTTCTTTAGCAATTACGTTATCTAACTCTGTGATAGCATCTTCATCTAACATGTCATCTTCATTAGTTGCTGCAATGTTTAACTCCTGACATTTTTTTAGAATTTCCTCTACAGTTTTATCAACGTCCAAAGCGTATTCTAATACACTCATCATATGCACGCACCTTCTTTCTTCTATTAACACATTTTTTCTAATTCTTCATATATTTCATCACCAATATTAACCTCTAAAGTTCGTTCTAATATTTTCGTTTGACGAGCTTTACGAATTATTTCTATATTTTTTTTAACATAAGCTCCACGGCCATTGGCCTTACCGGTATCATCAATAATAACCTTACCTTCAGGTGTTCGAACAACGCGAACTAACTCTTGTTTAGGTAATTTTTCCTTACTGACAACACAAGTTCGCATCGGTATTTTTCGCACTTTCATTATCTCACCTATTATTCTAGTATATTAATACCGGCTTCCTTAACTTGCTCAACAGTTTTAACATCTAATTTATAATGAGTTAGACGAGAAGCTAAACGAACATTTAAACCTTTTTTACCAATAGCTAAAGATAAGTTTTCATCATCGACAACAACCAATGCTTCCTTGTTCTTTTCATCAACGATAAAAACACGTAAATTTTTGGCTGGGCTTAACGCATTCGCAATAAATTCATCTTGATTTTTATTATAAGCAATAACATCAATCTTTTCGCCATTTAACTCTTTAATAATAGCATTTATACGAGAGCCATGTTCACCGATACAAGCACCTACAGGATCAACATTACTATTTTCTGAATATACAGCTATTTTAGTACGATTACCTGGGTCACGAGCAATACTATATATTAAGACAACACCCTCATTAATTTCAGGGATTTCTAATTCAAATAGACGTTTAACAAAGCCAAAATGCTTACGTGTTAGTAAAATTAAAGCTCCTTTAGAATTAATACTAACTTTATTAATATACGTCTTGATATTAGATCCCATCTTAATCGTTTCACCAGGAATAATCTCTGACTTAGGTAATAAACCTTGAGTCTTACCTAAATTGATGAAATAGTTATTTTCATCTTCCATTTCAACGATACCAGAAATCATTTCATTTTCTTTCTCTTCAAATTCTTGAGCAATATTATTTCTTTCAGCTTCACGAATCTTTTGAACAATTACTTGTTTAGCCGTAGCTGCTGCGACACGTCCAAAATCTTTTGGTGTAACCTCTTCTTCAATTGTTTCGCCAACTTGAATATCAGGAACAATCTTACGAGCATCCTCTAACGTTATATGAATACGTTCATCATAAACAAAAGGTTCATACTTGTCATCTTCCTCTTCATCAAATTCCATATTTTCTAAATCAGCAAAAGAAGTAATTCCCTCTAAAGAATCATCTTCATAATCATT
>CANRPL010000033.1 GCA_947632495.1 uncultured Bacilli bacterium | reverse complement strand
TCTTTTTCTTCACTCATTTAGTGAATCCTCCTTTTTGTTTATCCTCCCTTGTTTCTAACGTTTTCCCCATCAAATTTTTCATAGACATTATGAATCTTTTTCGTATCATCACTAATAGTTTTTTTAGCATGAACATAAGAATTATCTAAAGATGAATAACATGATGTATCAGTTTGTGAATAATTAGGATGTTGTTCATCTAAAAGAAGACTAATAGCGTGTTGATTTACACGGCTAAAGCGTTTTTTACCGCTAATATAAATAGTCTCTCGTTTTAAAGCGGTAACAACAATTCCCGCAAAAGATGTTTGATAAGTAATAGCAATAGCATCTTGTTTTTTATTAGCGAAGTTAACCTTATATAATACACGGTGATTACCACCTAAACTTGTATGAACAATTTTAATAGTTAATGGTGCGACAAGAGATGGTTCGAAAGACATTTTAAAACTACCATCAAGCTCAACATTACTACCAAAACTTTCAATAGTAAACCCCGTATCTTCTACACTATATCTAGCACGATTCAACGACATAAAATATTCAACATTGTCATTGACAAACTGACATAAATCATCATTGATTTCCTCTAAATTAAGATAGCGGAAATGATTAACAATATTTTGGATAGCTTGACGAGCATTCTTCTTTCCATTCATACTTTTAGTACGGATATTTGCCATACAATCGCCCCCAGAGACTATACTATATCAGTTTTTTCCCTTTTTAGCAAGCTTTTTTAACGATTTGTTTCCCAAATGACAATATTTTGTTTTAAATTACCAACTTTTTGTTCATAGTATGTACCTTCGGAATATTGACATTGATGATGAACAACATAATCAATAATTTGATCTATTTCATCATCTTGATATTTATTTTCTTCAGTATTTAAATATGTATAATGCTTTTCAAAGACATTACCTCTGATAACCGTCGTCTTATATTGATACATTTCTCGAAGAGGAACTTTCTTATCACATAGTTCTAAAATAAAATTGTGATTAGAATCAATTTCGATAACGAAATTAAACTTTAATATGGCATCGTAAGCATAGCCATCAGAACATAAAAGTGTACACTTTAATTGTTGCATTTCATTAATTATCATCTTAAAGAAAGATTCTTTGTCTTCTATCTTTTTAGCGTCATAAGTATAAAATGGCAACCCTTTAATATTATCGGTACTATCAAAGCGCATACTAAATCTAGGATGACTATCACTATAAGATAAAAGATCCTCATAATTACTTATCTCTTTAAAGTTATGGACATTGATATCATGTTGCTTTAACATCTCTAAATTTCTTGTTTTTAAACCCATCCTAACACCTCTATTCAATAGGACGTACACTATTATCAAAGTCTTTATCCATTAAAAATTCATGGATAATCTCTTCTTCATTTTCAACAGCGATTTCTTCAATACGATCAACACGAAGCTTTTCACTAACTAAAATAGCTTCAACTTTAGATACCGCTTCTTGTAAATCATCATTAACGACAACATAATTATAATTATTTACTTGATTTATTTCTTGATAGGCATGTCTAAAACGATTGACAATTTGTTCATCATTTTCATCACCACGCATCTTAATACGTCTTTTTACTTCTTCCATACTAGGTGCCATAATGAAAATAAGAATCGTCTCTGGAAATTTTTCTTTAATTTGTTTAGCACCCTGAACATCAATTTCTAAAATGACATCTTTACCTTTTTCTAATTGCTTAATTATTTCTTTTTTAGGGGTACCATAATAATCACCATAATGAACTTGGGCATACTCTAAAAAATCGCCTGCTGCAATCTTCTTTTCAAACTCTTCTTTAGTCACAAAATAATAGTCGACACCATCAATTTCACTTTCACGTTTAGGGCGTGATGTATATGAAATAGATAGGACAATATCATTGTGATTAGCTAAAAGTTTTTTAATAACACTACCCTTTCCGGCACATGTTGTACCTGATATTATGATTAATGAACCTTGTTTTTTTGTTTTAATCATATTAATACCTTCCTTTATATGATTATATCATATTATGATTAAAATTTTACATTTATCACTATTTATGATATGGTGATAAAGGTGGATAGCAAATGACTAAAAGATTATTAATATTAATCAGCCTAGGCCTCTTTATAACAGGTTGTCAAACAAAAGAAATAACTTGCAATAAAAGTCAAATTAAGACAGGTATTCAGGAAAAAACAACTTTAAAAGCTAGCTTTAAAAATAAAAAGATTGATACTTATAAACTGACGACGCGGATTATATTAGATGAAGATTACCAGAATAATCTCCAAGACGTCTATGATGCATATAAAGAAAAATATGATAATCTTAATAGCGATAGTACTAAAGTAGATATTGTTATTGATGATGAAAGAACAATCAGTATCCATATGACAATTAAAGTTAGTAAATTATCAACTGAAGAACAAGATAATTTCAATTTGAAGATTACTAGTAAACAACTTCAGGAAGAATGGGAAGATTTAGGTTATAAATGTTAAAATACACATCTAGATGTGTATTTTTTATAAGAAAGCTTTTAACTTATTAATTTCTTCCTGTTGAAATTTGGCGTAATCACGAGCTAGTTTTAATACTTTTTTATCGGCTTTAGTCTGATAATTATTAATTTTAGTTTCAATATCAATACTTCCCATCGTCAAACCTTCAATAAGAAGATGGGCAATAGCAGCATCACTATTATCAGCTTCAACTTCTTTTTTAATTCCTAATTTAGACATCATTTTCGTCATTCTAGTATTTTCACTAAAATTAGCGCCTTTAGCTAATTTTTTACTAGCCATATAATACTTTTCATACAATTTTAATTCATCACTTATAATACTTTTAATCTTATTTTCTTTCTCTTTTAATTCTTTTAGTAAATCAACTAAAGCATTTTTACCCATCTCACTAGATAGGTAAATATACTCTAATAATTCTAAATTTTCATTCATTATATCACCACTATTAATATGGCTTAAAAAAAGGAAACAATACTATATTATTTCCTTTATTTCACCACTCATAATAGAATACAAATATAACTTAATTGGTTTATTGGATTTCGTCATCACATAATCACGATAACCTTTTAATTGCTTTAAATAATCCTCATTCGTTATATCATTAAGTTTATAATCAATAATAGTAATATGGTCACTATACTCTAACATTAAATCAATAATACCTTGATATTCAACATTATCTTTAGTATAGATAAATTCCCACTCTTTATATATTTTAGCTTGATCAATATCATGCATAATATCACTATCGAGAAAAGCTCGTACTTTAGCATCAAGATATTTATCACTTAAAGGTTCATAATGTTTAAAATCAAGATGTTCTAAAAGAGCGTGCATACCGGTACCATATTTCATATTTTGATATGTTTCCTTGGTGATTAAATCATTTGTTTTATGTGAGAAAGATGTATGTTCCACTTCCTGATAAGTAAGATCTAACTCATTAACTTCAATCTTTTTCTTAACTACTTGATGGTTGACCTTTTTATCTTTATTAAATAAATATTCTTTTGTTAAATTAAGACTATCTAAATCAAGAGGATGAAAATAAGAAGCTAAATCATCTTTAACCGTATACATAATATCAGCAAAAGAACGGTACTTTCTTCTAATAGATAGATTAATATGGCCCTCTTCATCTTTCATAACCATTTTTTCTTCATGATGTGGTAGGACCATAATCATCTTTTCTTTCGCACGCGTTAAAGCGACATAAAATAATCTAATTTTTTCTGATACTTCCTCTTTTAGATAGTTATCTTTAAGTAGTTCTTTATATATTGTACTATTGATACCCTCTTCAAAATAAGGAATAATGAAGCCATATTTAGCATTGAAGAAGAAATGATCTTTTAACTCACTAATATTGAAGGTTTTATATAGACCACTAAAATAACATATTGGATACTCTAAACCTTTAGAGTGATGGATATTCATAATTTTAACACTATCACTACCACTATCATCTAATTCATAGAATATTTCATAATCATCTTTAATTAATGAAGCTAAATATTCATTAAAGCGAATAATATCATAACCATAACTACCTAAATTAGATGCCATCTCAATTAATTTTTGCAGACGAATAAGACTATTATCAATATCGCCAACATAGATTATTTTATCGTAAAAAGATGTTCTTTCAATAATTAATTCAATCAGGTGAGATGGAGTCATACTATCGATATCAATATCTTGAAACATTTTGTAGATTGAAGCATCTTTAAAATTCTTATTTAGGAAATAATCAAATATTTCTTCATCCGAATAATTGAAAAGGAAACTACGAGCTACACTAGTAAAACAGTATTTAAATAAAGTGTCATAACAATGCTCATTAATCTTAATAATTAATGTAATAATATTTTTAATAATAAATAAATCATTACTACCATTTAAATTCTCTTTACGACATACAGTTAAAGGAATACCTAAATATTCAAATACCTTTTTATAGAGATTAAACTGATTACTACGATCCATAATAATGACAAAGTCACGATATTGAATAGGACGAAGAATTTTCTTATTCTTATCAAAAATTTGATATTGGTGATCAATCTTATCTTTGATATCTTTAGCAATAGCGAAAATTTCTACCTCTTCATTACGATATGGACTATCTTTAGGTAGATCATATTCTAAAACATCTAAATTATAATCTTGTTTAGTCTTACCTTCTTTAATATAAGCTTTATTACCAAAAACCATCTGATGTGAATCTTGATAAGCTGCTCCCCCGAGCATGTCATCCATAACTAAGTTAAATAATTCATTAATATTACCTAACACTTCTTCACGGGAACGGAAGTTTTCCACTAAATCAATTTTCATTCCACCTAAAGATTGGGCATAATTATCATATTTGTTTTTAAAAATATAAGGATTAGCATTACGGAAACGATAGATAGATTGTTTAATATCCCCTACCATATAGACATTATTATTAGCGATAAGATTAATGAATGTCTCTTGAATATCATTTGTATCCTGATATTCATCGATTAATATTTCTTTTAACGAATTCTTTACTTCTAAACAAGCATCAGGATTCTCTTTTAAAATGCGTATCGCTAAAAGAGCTATATCGATAAATTCATACATTTCGTTTTCATCTTTATATGTGTGTAGCGCAAAAAAGTATTTTTTCAATATATCGATAATGGTGATAACACCATCTTTAGTCTTTAAAATATTCTCTTTTATTTCTTCAGTTGTACCATAGATCATTAAAGCATTAATTTCTTTAATAATAGCTGTTGCTTTCTCTTTTAAGCTTTTAACCTCTTCTTCACTACCTCTAGGAAGATTAGGTAAAGTAAGATTAGGATATCTTCTTACTTCTTCAATACTTTTACAAGTTAAAAAGCTACCTAATGCCTCTTCTAACTTGAGATAGTATTTACCATCTACTAAAGGTTTTAATTCAGCTATTTTAACTTTTAAATCATCGATCTTTGAGATAACTAAATGCGTGAATTCAGTCATCATCTGATCAATAAATTCATCACTAAAATATTTTTGAACATAATTTTCTAGATAATGATTTAAATCTGGAATCATCTCTAAATGCATAGCGATATTTAATACCGCATCTTTTAAATTTTGATCATCTCGGGTACAAAAAGCATCAACTAATTTTAAAAATTGTTCATCTTCATTAGCGTAGTATTCATCAAAAAGTTGATCCATTAATTCTTTTTTCCTAATAGTTATTAAAGTTCCATCAACAATATTAATATCACTCGTTATATTAAGTAGATAATGATACTTTTTAACAATCGCTAGCGCATAGCTATCAAAAGTTGTAATATAGGCCGAATCAATTAGCTTTAATTCATCTAATAAGCCATTATCCTTTAAAGCTTCACGAATACGATCTTTCATTTCGCCAGCTGCCGCTTTAGTAAATGTCAATATTAATAGTTCATTAATATGGGTTCCATGCAAAATTTTTTGAATAACACGTTCTGTTAAAACAGCCGTTTTACCACTACCAGCGCCGGCACTTACAATGATATTCTTACCACTTTCATAAATGGCAGCAGCTTGGTTTTTAGTCCAATTAAACATTATCTCCACCTCCTAAAAATTCAAGATGGGTATAGTTTTTTAAATCGACGATATCTTTTTCAGTCATAAAGCATATATCTTTAAAAGGACAAAACGTACAACCGACATTATCGTTATTGATTCTTTTGGGATTAATCGTAAAATCAGCTTGCATAATCTTAGTAGCGCTGTCATTAATTTTAGCTTCTGTAAGATTAACTAGTTGATCAATCGTTTCACTACTTAAAACTTTAGAATAACTATAGAATCCTTTAGCGCTAGTCTTTAGACTCTTAACAACTAAACTATTATCATATGAATCATCAAATAAAGATAGAATACGAGGATTATCATTACTATATCCTTGTAGTAAGAGATTTTGTTTGCGTTGCGCTAAAAAAGTCGTTTTAGGGTCCGCTACTACATTATTATGAAGAATCTTTTGAAGATAAAAGCCAGCTACTTCAATATGATCAAAGCTAGGATGATGTTTAGCTAAATATATATATATTGGTAGTTGCATCTCAATACCATAAATGACATTGTTTAAGTTTAAATTGGGATTACCTGTCTTATAATCGATAATAGCGACAACATATTTATCATCAACCTTGCGATATTTAAGCTTATCGATAATACCCATGAAAGTTACTTCGATATTACCTTCTAAATTGACATAAACTTTCTCTTCGTATTTTTCCTCATTAAGCATTGTGTGGGTATTTTGTTCATTGATAACATCGATAATAAACTTTAATTCTTGTTTTAATTTAGTGACAAAGAAACGTTCTTTAGGTGATAATTCTTTAGTTATATAACCGTCAAAACATGAATCAAATTGAAAGTCCTTTTGAAAGGCTTGTGATAAAACATAGTGAAAAAGATTACCGATAAATTGCATAAAGGTTTCTTCATAAATATTTAACTTTAAAACATTGCCCACATAGTAACGAAAACCACAACGATTATAATTATCTAAACTAGAATAAGATAACAATAATTTATTATCTAAATATTGGTAGAGTTTTGCTGATGGTAAACCCTTGAAAGTATTATCATAGCTACGATATGGTATAGTAGCGTACGTATATGAAAGATTAACTAAATGATCACTTATAGAGCCATATTTATTATATAAATCGAGAGCTCCTGCTAACATAAGCTTATTTAAAGTATGAGAATGATGATAAGAAGACACACCAGTAGTAATCTCATAACCTAAATCTTCATTTAAATCACTAACTTTAAAAGTATCGGTTAAAGTCTTAAGCTTATAGGTTATTACTAGATGATGATATCTTTTTAAACACTCTAAAGTACTAAGACGTTCATACTCGTTATGAGCAATTGATGTTTCAATGTGTAATAATTCTTTTTCACGATCATTAAAATAATCTTCATCCTTGTAAATAATTGGTATAACACCTTGATTAAAGCCTAGTAAAAAGACATAATCATCGTCGTTTAAAGGCGTCTTAAAAGGAATCTCACGAACACAATTATCATATTTCTTGGTAGGAATAGAAGTATGCTTTAAATCATAAATAATTAAATCTTTAACATCAAGGTAATTATCACACCAGGAATATTTATTACATATAGAGACAATCTTATTATATATTTCCATGCCTTCCTTAAGATGCTCCTTTATTTTATCTAAAGTTACTTTAATATCCTTATCATAGAAAGATAAAAAGTCATGACAAATACTTGTAGCATAAATACTGTCAGCATCATTTAACATAACCGGTATATGGTACATCTTAAAAAAGCGCTTAATTAAAAGACGATATTCATCATTTAAATTGGTTAAATAAATTTTATTTATATCAATTTTCTGCTTAAGTAATTCCGCTATTTGATCCGCAACAAAACAAACTTCTTGATCAATCGTCTTTAATTCATAAATGGTTGAACATGTTGAAATACAATCATCACATACTATGTCATATTTAGGAATAATCTTTTTAATAATATTAGGAAGATAAGAAATGTTATAGACAATAATCTTTTTAGAGGCAATATCTTTAGCAAAGTAGTCATTACTCTTTAATAATCCTTCTTTTTGAAGTTCTTTTTTATATTTATAGATCTTATTTATTTTAGAATTAGAAGAGCGTTTATCAACATAATACATATTACGTAAATAGATTAAAGCAATATCATATTTAAGATGATATTTATGCATCAAATAATATATAGCCCGTGAATCATACGTAAAATAGTAATTATCTAGTAAGTCCTGAAAAGTCATAACATGGGTATTATACATTTTATCTAGACTACTTAAATAAGCAATAACTCTATTTTTATTGACATAATCTGTTACGATAATAGCATCATCTATAGCTAGCTTATCATTCATATAACCACCTTCTTAAATTATATCATAAGATAAAAAGAAAAAGCTAACGTTTGAAGCTTTTTCCTGGATACTCTAAATTATAAATATTACTATAACCTAGAGAAATAAGCATATTACCAACTATTTTACTATGACGTCCTAATGAACAATAAAGAATTATCGGCGTATCTTTAGGATAACCTTTAAGCATAGATAAAGCATTAGGATATGGCATATTAATAGCTCCCGGTAAATGATCTTCTAGGTAATCTCCCGGTAATTTAACATCTACTAAAATTGCATTAGTCGTCATATATTGTGGTAATTCATCTAGAGTAATTGTTTTCATCTAAACCACCCTATTTAGTTATATGTTATCAGCTCTAAAGAGTAAGGGTGATTATTTAGTATTATAAATAAAAAAAGCTAATATAAATATTAGCTTATAACCATTTCGTATCTTCTTTCTCTTCTTCTTTAATACGATATTTTCGGTACATGTCGATTAAATGTGGAATAATATCGTACTGCAATAAATCTTCTTCAGCTAGAGCAATTTGATTGAAAGCTAGCTCGGAATGGACATAACTTGAAAACTTACTATCGAAGAAAAAGGCATAAACGGCAATATCCGTAACTTTTAAACTATTTGTCTTTCCATAATCTTGACTATCAATCGCAAAAATTTGGTTTTCATATTCATCAATAATTACTTTAGCTAAAATATCATTTTCTTTAAAAGGAAAATTAATGATGTCATCATAGTGAGTACAAATCTTTAAAACATTTTCCGTTTTATTAGTAATCAAATTAACCTCTAAAATATGCGGACGATATCATTGTATGTTACAAAAATCATTAAAATCATTAATAATATAAAGAAGATACTATGAATTGTATTTTCTACCTTTGGATTAACTGGTGACCCCTTAATCTTTTCAATAATCAAGAATAGAGCATGGCCACCATCAAAAGCTGGTAAAGGTAAAATATTAATAAAAGCAACATTGATATTAAGTAACGCTAATAAAGATAAGATTGGCGTTAATCCAGCTACTTTAGTCTGACTAGCAGCCGTACCGACGATATTATAGATACCAACTGGTCCTGATAACATATTTAGACTTATCTTACCTGTTACTAAATAACATACCGTCCAAAACATCTGACTAATCGTATTGACAAACTTACCACTAGCATACTTAATGCCAGCGATAAATCCTTTAGCTTCAGTTCCAGTAACAGCAAAGCCATAATCATATCCTTCAAGATTACCATCATCATCTTTAACCTCTTTAGCCTTTACTTTAACTGTTTCATAAGAACCATCTTTATGACGAACACGCATATCAAAGGTTTTCGTACCATTAACTTCAAGCTCTAAAACAAGGCGGTCATAACTATTTACTTTTTTACCTCCGACACTAACAATACGATCACCATCAACTAAAGATGGATAAATTTTTTGATCGACATCCGCTAATAGTGTTGAATGTAAACTAACGGGATTAGTCCATCCTATTATTAGTAAGATGATAAAAGCTAAAATAAAGTTATTCATAACGCCGGCAATCATGACCATCAAACGTTGATGCCACTTTTTAGATTGAAGACGTTTTTCAGGTGGAACATTCTCATCAACTTCGATGTCTTCACCAGCCATTTGAACAAAGCCACCAATTGGAAGTAAACGTAAACAGTAATCTGTTTCATCATCAACATAAGTTACTTTACCATCTTTACCTTTGACTTTTTTCTTACGATTAAACTTAAACAATCTAGGGCCCATACCAATGCTAAATTCATAGACATAGATACCAGCCTTTTTAGCAAAGATAAAATGTCCAAATTCATGAATAAAAACAACAATACCTAAAATTAAGACAAAATATAATAATGTTAACATATGATCCTCCTATATGATAGTTATAAAGAAACTATACGCAAGTAAAACAAAAATCAAACTATCTAAACGATCTAATACGCCTCCATGACCAGGCATAATATTAGAGAAATCCTTTTTGTCAAAATAGCGCTTAATAGCGGAAAAGAATAGGTCACCTATCTGTCCAACAATCGTTAAGAAGCATGTTATAGCCGTTATCAATGTCATATTGACACTAGGATTTATAACTGTTGCATAAAAGCAAGTCGCAATAAAGGTTCCAAAAATAGTTCCTCCAATTGAGCCCTCCCAAGTCTTATTTGGAGAAATAGATACTGATAATTTATGGCGTCCAATTAACATACCTACTAAAAGTGCGAAAGTATCGGTCATTGTCGTTATTAAAATCAAGTAGATAAGTAAATATTTATTCATCTCAAAGTAAGTATTAAATAAGGACATGATAATACCCAAAAGCATTATGCCCATAAATATATAATTAGCGTCATTAATACTATATGTTTCTCGGTTGTGATAAAAAACAACCATCGATAATAAAACTAATAGTAATGTAGCAACAACTCTAAAATCAATAATCATTTCAAAATTCTCATTAAGGTTTACCATAAAGAGAATAAAGTAGACAAATAAACATAAGTACGCGACTAACTTTACTAAAATAGGAATCTCTTTTTTAGACTCTTTAATATCTAGATATTCTTTCATACCTAGCATGGAAATTAATAAAATAGCAAATTTAAATAAATTACCCCCAATGATAAAGATGGGAATAACAATAAGTAATAAAACAATTGCACTAACTATTCTTTGCTTCATAATTTATCCCCCCAAAACGACGATCTCTTCGTGTATATTCCAACAACGCTTTATCAAATTCCTTACCATCAAAGTCCGGAAAATATGTTTTAGGAAAATATAGTTCAGCATAACTAGCTTGATATAACATAAAATTGCTAAGACGAAGTTCACCACTCGTTCTAATTAGAAAATCAATTGGTGGTAAATCCTGAAATAAGTAATGATATACCATATCTTCATCGATATCATCAACTGACATCTTATTATTAATAATATCTTGATGCATCTTTTTAAAAGCTTCTGTGATTTCTAGATGCGCTCCATAATTAAAGCAAACATTCATAATGCCATCAGTGCAATCTTTAGTCATATCTTCACACTCATTAATAATATTGATAAGATCAGCATCGACAGGACTTTTCCTTGAACCAGAGAAGACTAATTTTATATTACTATCTTTAAGCTTTTCAGCATAATCACGGAATTTAGTTTTAAATAATTCCATTAAGAAGTCAACTTCTTCTTTACTACGTTTAAAGTTTTCTGTTGAAAAAGCATAGACACTTAAAACTTTAACACCTGTTTTAAAAACATGTTCTACTAAATTAAGCAAATTATTAAATCCCTCTTGATGTCCCTCACTACGCGTTAGACCTCGCTCTTGAGCCCAACGACCATTGCCATCTAATATAATTGCGACATGGTTAGGTATTTTCATTTTTGAATAATCCATCTAATCACCTTTATTTCTACATTACTCATTATAACATAAATCAGTCTTATATGAAAGAAAAATAGAATCGGATGATTCTATTTAGCATCAATATTAATTCTCACATGTCCTAGTTTATTGATATAAGCTGAAGCTTGAACGACATTACGAATAGCGTTAGCAACTTTACCGCCACGACCAATAACCGTACCCATATCATCTTCAGCAACTAAAACTGTAACAATTTTAACATGTTCGTCTTCCGTTAAAGTTACTGATACGCTTTCTGGATCTTTTACGACACTTTTTACTAAATATTCAGTTAACGCAACTAAATCCATTTTACTTATCTTCTTTCTTTGTCATTTTAGATTCATGGAATTTCTTCATTAATCCAGCACGACTTAAAATATCTCTAACCGTATCAGTTGGAATAGCTCCCTTACTTAACCAAGCAAGAGCTTTTTCTTCATCAATTTTTACTTCAGCTGGTGTTTCAAGTGGATTATAATATCCGATTTCTTCAATAAATCTTCCATCTCTTGGAGCACGTGAATCAGCTGCGACAATACGATAGAATGGTCTCTTTTTAGCACCCATTCTTCTCAATCTTAATTTAACTGCCATAATAACCTCCCATCAATTAACGTGATAATCATAACATAAAAAAAAAGATGTGTCAACTCTTTTTGGTTAACACACTATAAATATTCTTCATTAACTTGTTCATCAATCTCTTTTTCATCTTGCTCTGTTAGATCATCATCAATAATATCCCATGGTTCTTCATCCTCTTCAATGGCGATTTTAACTTTAGTCTCTCCTACTATTTCAATACCTAACTCTTTATCAATATCAAATTTAATCGTCTGACCATCAATATCAACGTTTGAACAATTGGGTTGATATAAACTTCTGACGATAATATCAGTATCACCATCCACTTCGGCATCACTTCTTAAACGAATATTGAAAGTATCATTATACTCAATATTTTTACTAGCCACCGTCGTCTTTTGATTATTATCATAAGCATACCAAATATTTATATCAAAATTTCCTTTAACACCAACTCTATCTCCCGTTTTATATCCATCAAACTGGTGATTTATTACCCAGCATCCTAAAATAGTATCTGGTGTTTGTTCAACATCCATCGTATAAGTGTTATGGAAAGACTTTTTACCTTTACCAATTATAGCCTTGGTCACAATCTCTTTATATAGGGCCATATCATCACTCCTCAATTTAATATATGCGACCAAAAGAAAAATGTACTAAAAAAGTAAAGAATTAATCTTTACTTTGATCATTTAAATCTATTTTTTGGGCACTCTTTTTAACTTCTTCAGGAATAGTAATATCGGAAACATTATTGTAATTAGAATATTCCACTACCATTTTATAGGATACACTTGTATCGCTATCGGTCGTTAAATCATAGAAAGTTTTTAGTAAATCACTTAAATCCATCTCAATAATAGCTATATAATCATCTTTTAAATATATTGATACTTCGATAGCTTGAGTACTGATAAGATTAGCTAACATACCATCGATAGATGAAGACATACCATCGAGTAAAGTATTAAGTCCTTCACGACTTATAGATGCCGTTATTTTCGTATAGCCTTCACGATCAGAAGTGACCTCTCTAACATTAAAGAAACTATCATCTTCAAAGTGGGCCATATTTAAAATACTATTAACTTCTTCAGTATCATCAGCTACGACGTATTTCCAGCTGTCATCCTCTTTAACATAAGTATACATTTGCTTTTTTTCTTTAGTAACATAAGTTTCCATGCTGTCAGTTGTTCCTAAATTAGAACCACTAATTGTCATATGCATTTTAAAATGATCTTCATCAGGCGCAGACACATCACCATTAGCAGTTAATGTAAAAGATTGTTCCTCACCATCGATTTTAGCATTTAAATCAGCGGTCATCTTTAAAGAAAAAGATTTTACTTCTTGCATCTTATTGATCGCTAAAGGTAATTTATCAATCTCTTGCGGCGTTGTTTTTTCCTTACAACCAGTTAAAACTAATAATAATGTAATTAATAATCCCCAACATTTAAACTTTTTCATCTTATCACCATCTTTATTATAACAAAAATATTAACTATCGATACCCATTAATTACTTATCAGTAACAATTTTACCATCAAGACTCCATGTCTTGACATCTGTTATTTCCACATTGACAATTTGACCAATAAAAGATTCATCACCGTCAACATTTACTAATTTCATCGTATCTGTATAACCAAAAAGATTATTTTTTTCACCTATTCCCTCTATTAGAACGGGAACAACTTTATGTAGATAATTTTGATTAGCTTCATTAGCGAACTTATTAACTAATTCATTTAATTTATATAAACGTTTTTCTTTTTCTTCCATCGGTGTATTATCTTCCATCTTCGCTGCCGGTGTCCCTTCCCTTGGGGAGAAAATAAAAGTAAAGGCTGAATCATATTGACACGCATTAACAACATCAAGAGTATCATTAAAGTCTTCTTCTGTTTCACCAGGAAAACCAACAATAATATCAGTTGTAATCGCTACATGTGGAATTTTTTCTTTCAATTTATGATATAAATCTAAATACTTCTCTTTAGTATAACGACGTCCCATCAAACGTAAAATACGATTAGAACCACTTTGTAAAGGTAAATGAACATAAGGCATAATATTATCACATTCACTAATGGCATCAATCATATCATCATCAAAATCCCAAGGATGACTAGTTAAAAAGCGAACACGCGCTATACCTGTTTTAGCGACATCACGAAGTAGATTGCCCATTTTATAGTCAATATTCAAATCTTTACCATAGGCATTAACATTTTGACCTAATAAAGTAACTTCTTGATATCC
>CANRPL010000032.1 GCA_947632495.1 uncultured Bacilli bacterium | reverse complement strand
GTTCTGATAACGAGGCCTGGAAACCATATTTAAGTGAAGAAAAGGAAACAAAGAAATTAAATAATATTGATTTTATGGGGTATTTAAAAAATATCGATTTAGATGCAGTTCAAGAATCGATTAATAGTATTCAAAGAGTTTTAGGCGTCGTAAGTGATCTTACAACTGGTAATACTTCAAATAATACATATGAACCTAGACCTCTATATCAACATTTAGATGATTAATGCCTTTAGAAGTTCAGTTTGCTCTTAAAAGAAACCCCTTATATATAAAATATTTACGTGAGAATAATATTTGGTATAAAAGATTAATTCGTGATCCTTCCCAATTTAAAAACTTTCATGAGGAAATGCGTATTAAATATAAACTACGACCATCAGATAAAATTAATAAAGTGATTGATACAATGAATCTTGTTAGTAATCTCTTTAGCTCTATGGTATAATTAAGTAGGTGGTTATATGCGTGTTATTAGTGGTAAATATAAAGGACGAAAACTAGAGGGATTTAATATCGATGGTACAAGACCTACGATGGATCGCATTAAAGAATCACTATTTGCTAGCATTCAAAATTATTTACCGGATAGTGTAGTTTTAGATTTATTTGCTGGTAGTGGAGCTTTAGGTATTGAAGCCTTATCTAATGGTAGTAAGTCATGTGTCTTCGTCGATCATAATCCGGAAGTTATTAAAGTCTTAAAAAGAAATACTGACGCTATTGATGGCGTTAATATTATGTATGATGATTATGCTAAAGCTTTAATGAAACTCGCTAATAATCACGTTCAGTTTGATATTATTTTATTAGATCCACCATATAAGCTTAATCTAATTAATGATTGCCTCGATAAAATATATAACTATAATTTATTAAAAAAACAAGGTATTATCGTTTGTGAATTTGATGGTGAAAAGGTAACATCTAACTATTTTGAAGAAATAAAGTGTAAAAAATATGCTAGTAAGTGTATAATTGTGTACAAAAGAGTAAAGTAATATTTTCGTTTTTACTCTTTTTTGTTATAATTTTATTAGATGGGTAGGTGATAAGATGATTCGGAATAAAATTTGGGGGATGTTTTTTTTCGTTATCTCTTTTTTAATCTGCCAAAATGTTGTCGATGCTGATTATAAAGCTAAATATATCGCTAAAGGGACCTGTAGTTTAGCTTCTGGTTCAACAGGTGATTGTTTCTATAAAGATACAAATTTTAAAAGTTTAAGTGGATCATATTGGCTAGATCCAGGGGATGACATTACTGTCATTACTAGTAAAACTCCCGTTAAAGCACCATCATCTGGTCATGGTAGTGAATGTAAAACAACATTTACTTATGTTAGTACTGTCTATGCTGCTAAAACATATAAAGGATGGGCATGTACCGATAACATTCGTGATATTACTAAAACAGATTGGATATCTGAAGATTTAAAAACTAATTTTAAAAATCAAGGTTTTCCAGAAAGTTACTGGCCTCATTTAGCTGTATTAAAAGAAATTCATCCTGCTTGGAACTTTGTCGCTATCGATACGGGTTTAACTTTTGATGCAGCTGTTACAGGCGAGAGTAAAGGTACTAAAAGTTTAATTTATTCTAATAGTTCCTCTACACAAGGATATTTATCAACAGATGAGACAAATTATGATTGGCAAAAAGATAAATTTACGCCACGGGATGGTTCCTATTGGTTTGTAGCTAATTATGATACGATTGCTTATTATATGGATCCACGTAATTTCTTATCTGATACTTATGTTTTTCAGTTTGAAACATTATCATATAATCCAGCTGTTCAAACACTTGATACGGTTAAAAATGTTTTAGGTGGTGCTTATATCAGCAAATTTGCTAATGATTTTATGACAGCAGCTACCAAAGAGCAAATTAATCCTGTTTATTTAGCAGCCTTATCAATTCAAGAGGTTGGTGCTGGTACAACACCTAATAAAACTGTATCAGGTGAGGCTTTTACTTATAAGAATAAAACATATCCAGCTGGCTATTATAACTTCTTTAATATCGGCGCTAATAGTGGTAGTGATGGTGAGTCAGCAACTCGCGCTTTAGTTTATGCTTATGGTGGTGAAAGTGGTAAAGATACTAGTAGTGGTAGACCATGGGACTCACCAGAAAAAGCTATTATTGGTGGAGCTAAATGGATAAATGATGGATATGTTAAAGCTGGTCAAGATACAAGTTATTTTAAGAAATGGAATACTATTGAAAAATATTTAACTAAATTAGGTCGTGGCGCTAATAGCAATTTTACTCATCAATATATGCAAAATATAGCTGCTCCATCATCAGAAGCAACTAATTCACGTACTTCATATCGCAAAGCTAAACTTATGGATTCCTCTTTTACTTTTAATATTCCCGTTTATGCAAGTATGCCAACGGAAACTAAATTACCTAATACGGGTAATCCTAATAATTATTTAAAGACATTAACATATAATGATGGTAGTGGAGCTAAAAGTATAAGTGGTTTTGTTGGTGATAAAGTTAGTTATAATCTTAATGTCTTAAATAACGTTAGTTCTATAACCATTGCTGCTACAACTATTAATAGTTCAGCTAAAGTAACTGGAACAGGTACGAAAGAATTAACAGTTGGTCAGAATGTTATTGATGTTATTGTAACAGCGGAAAATGGTGCTAAAAGAACTTATATTATCAATGTTACAAGAGAAGAACCTACAGGACCTGTTAAATCATTAAAAGAAATTGTCGAAGGTACTAAAATTAATTTAGATGATGATTATATTATCGGCCTAACTTTAACTACTAAAGCTTCAGACTTTACTAATAAGATAACTTCATTTGAACCTCAAGCTAAAGTAACAATTAAACGTGGTAGTAAGGCTTTAACATCTGAATATTTAGCTACTGGAGATACTATTACTATCACTAATGGTACAGAGACCCATACTTATACATCTTTAATCTATGGTGATGCTAGTGGTGATAGTAAAATAAATGCCCTTGATTTATTACAAGTTCAAAAATATATTTTAGGAGATGCTAAATTAACTGGAGCAACTCTAAAAGCTTGTGATGTTAATAAAGATGGTAAGGTAACTATTCTTGATTTATTACAAGTTCAAAAACACATTTTAGGTGATTCAACAATCAGTCAATTATAGGAGGTTTTATGAAAAAAATAAAACAACTAATCATATATACATTTATCATTTTCTTAAATGGATTATTTATAACCCAAGTTAATGCAGCTAGTGCAACTTTAAAAATAAGTTCAAAAAGTAAAACAATGTATGTCGGTGATACTCAAAAATTTACCATTACATTATCAGCTAATGCTTATATTGGGGCTTGGGAGTTTGTTATTGATTATGACACAAAATGTTTGCAATTAGTAACTTCTGACTTGGAAGGTAAGACTAATTCTGTTGGGGTAGCTCCTAATAATAAAACGAAAAGTAAAGGTTATAGCATTTCTTTTAAAGCCAAAAAAGCATGCTCTAAAACAGCTATTTCCTTTAGTGCTATCAATGCCTATTATTATGATAACTCAAGTATGAAACCGACAACAAACAAAGCGACAATTAACATTGTTGATAAGTCAACTTTATCAAATGATAGTAACTTAAAAGCTTTAAGTGTTAGTGGATATAATATTAGTCCAAGTTTTGATAAAAGTAAAACTAGCTATAGTTTAACTGTCCCTAATAACGTTAGACAGATTACTGTTAATGCCTCTAAAAGTGATAGTAAGGCTAAAGTAACGGGAACTGGTAAAGTTAACCTTAAAGAGGGTTTAAATAAAGTCAATGTCGTTGTAACCAGCGAAAGAGGTACATCAAAGATATATACTATCAATGTTACTGTTCAGGAAAAAGATCCCATCAAAGTAGAAATTGATGGTGAAGAATATACCGTAATCAGAAAAAGAAGTGATATGAAAGCACCATCAACTTATGAAGATAGTACTGTTAAAATAAAGAACGAAGAAATACCATCTTTTTATAACGAAGTTACAGGATTTAATCTTGTTGGTTTAACAGATAAAAATGGGGCTGTTAACTTATATATTTATAATGATACGGATAATACTTATACCATTTATAATGAATATGCTTTTAGTGGACTTCGTATCTATCCATTTAAACCGGATGAAGTTTTACAAGATGCCAAAGAAATAGAACTAACTATTGGTGAAGATAAAATAACAGGTTATACTTTAGATGGAATTAAATATCCACTCGTTTATGCTTTAAATGTTGAAACGGGTAAAGAGGGTTGGTATACCTATGATAGTGAAGAAGCAACACTACAAAAGTATCAAGAGGGAACACATTATGGTGAGTCTAAACCTAGTTCATCTGTTACAACTAAAGTAGCAAGTGATAAATATAAAAATTTATCATATATCCTTATGGGTATTTCCGGTATTTTAGTAGTATTTCTTCTAATTGCTTTAATTCGTTTGATACCAAAAAACAAGACCAAATAGTCTTGTTTTTAGTTGCATTCCATATTACTTAATTCTTGATCATTTAATTTAGTAAAGGATAACAATTTTTCATCATTAATTTTTTTCTTATTAACTTTATCCATATCATAAGTAAAACTCAAGATAATGTCATTGCTAATATTAATTTCACTATAAATATTTTCTTCATCTTGATATTGTTTATCAAAATCTTCTTTTAACTTTTCAGCATGACTTTGTTCATCAACATCAATAAGATAAGTATATTTTAAAAGGTTAATCGTATCATTTGTATATTCTACTTCAATAGTTGTTTGAGCACTATTTTCTGTCCTGCCAGTACAAATAAGATTATGCTTTTCTTCCTTTTGCTCCTTTTCATCTTTTTTAGTAGGTGATATAAGACTAGTAACTGTTAGACCAATGAGACATAGAATTAAGATATAATCAGTAATACTAAAGAAAAGAGCTATACTTTTATTGGTAACTGTTACGATACCCAAAATAAAGATGGATATTAAAAGGATAACAACTTTAAAGATATTCACCTTATTTTCCCAATCAAAATTACCAGTTAAATAGTCATAGACAAAATAAATTAAATAACCGATGACTAGAAGATAGAGAATTAATTTCATAATTAGTTCTTTTTTATCAATCGTTTCTTGTTTTTCAACAACTTCATTTTTATTCTTGTCTTTCATATCATCACCATCTATATTATACAATATATTTTTAAATAAATAAAATAGTAATGTTTTCTAAAATATGCTATGATATATGTAGTGATGTATATGGAGAAAGAAATGTTATTAAAAATATTTGCGCTTGTTACGGTACCTTTTATCGTTGTAGCGATTGTGATACCATTCGTTAAAAAATTAGCTATACATTTAGACGCTATGGATATTCCAGATGAACGAAAGGTTCATAAGAAACCTATTCCTCGAATGGGAGGTCTAGGCGTTTATATCGGCTTTTTAGTTGGTTATATGTTGTTTGGTGAACAGACAGCTATGATGAATTCGATTTTAATCGGTAGTTTTTTAATTATTATTACTGGGATAATGGACGATATTAAATCATTAAAACCTTTAACTAAATTTGTCGGTCAGCTAATGGCTGCTTTAGTAGTCGTTTTCTATGGTGGATTACTTATTAAAGATATTAGTGCCTTTGGTCTTTACATTAATTTTGGTATCTTTGCTTACCCATTAACTATTTTCTTTATTTTAGGATGTATTAATTGTATTAATTTTATCGATGGTTTAGATGGCTTATCTAGTGGCATATCTAGTATCTTCTTTTTAGCGATTGGTATTGTTGCTGCATGCCGTTTTCAAATGGATTTGGCCTTTACTTTAACGTTCATTATGCTAGGATGTTGTCTAGGATTTCTCATCTATAATTTTCATCCAGCGAGTATTTTTATTGGTGATACGGGATCGATGTTTTTAGGCTTTATCATGGCTGTTATTACAATGTTAGGATATAAAAATGTCATGATGTCATCATTAATTATTCCACTTCTTATTTTAAGTGTTCCAATTATGGACACAGCTTTCGCTATTATAAGAAGAAAATTAAAAGGTGAAAGTATTTCACATGCTGATAAATCACATATTCATCATCAATTTTTACGTAGGGGATTTAGTCAAGTAGGTACGGTTCTAATAATATATACTATTACTTTCTTATTTGCTACAGCATCAGTTATATATGTTTTAGTCAATGCTGTTTTAGGTTATATTATCTATGGAGTTTTATTATTCGCACTTATTGCTTTTGCCTTACATACTGATATTATTGTCAGTCATAAAAAAAAGAATAATGATAGTAAGTAGGGATTGTATATGAAAGAAAGAGAAAAACCAATTCTTTATCTAGTTATACCTTGTTATAACGAAGAACAAGCTTTAACGATAACTATTGAAGCTGTTAAAACTAAAATGAATGAGTTAATAAAGAATGAACAAATTGCTGTTAATAGTAAAGTCTTATTAGTGGATGATGGATCTACTGATAAAACTTGGTCATTAATTGAAGAAGCTCATCATGATAACCTTTTTGGTGGCCTTAAATTAGCTCATAATAGGGGCCATCAAAATGCTTTAATAGCGGGACTGATGAACGCTAAAGAACATGCTGATATAACTATTAGTATGGATGCTGATTTGCAGGATGATATTAATGCTATTGATGAAATGGTAAAGCATTATAAAGAGGGTTCAGAAATTGTTTATGGCGTTCGTGATTCACGTGCTAAAGATAGCTTCTTTAAACGTTTTACTGCCCAATTATTTTATAAATTAATGCGTCTTATGGGAGCTCAAGTTGTTTATAATCACGCTGATTTTCGACTAATGAGTAAACCTGCTTTAATCGCTTTAGAACAATATGATGAAGTTAATATCTTTTTAAGGGGTATCGTTCCTCAAATTGGTTTTCCTAATTCAAAGGTTTATTATAATCGTAATAAGCGTGTAGCTGGTGAATCTAAATATCCATTAAAGAAGATGTTACAGTTCGCTATCGATGGTATTACATCATTTAGTGTTAAACCTCTTCGTATGATTACATCTTTAGGTATTATTATGTTTTTAATTAGTTTAGGTGTTATGACTTATTCTATTATTGTTAAATTATTAGGTAGTACTGTATCTGGTTGGACATTTATTGTATGCTCCATTTGGTTAGTATCCGGTATTCAGTTATTATCTTTAGGTATTATTGGTGAATATATTGGAAAGATATACAAAGAGACAAAACATCGTCCTAAATATATTATTGAAAAGGAGTTAGATTAATGTTTTTATGGAATATGTATTGTAAGCATAAAGAGGGTATCAACTACCTTATCTTTGGCTTTTTAACAACATTGCTTACGCTTATTACATATTATCTTTTAACCTTAACTATTTTAGATGTACAAGTACCATTAGAACTACAACTTGCTAATATCATTTCTTGGACGATAGGCTTCTTATTTGCCTATATAACTAATCGTAAATATGTCTTTCAAAGTAAAAATGACCGAGTTACAGGAGAGTTTTTAAAATTTTTAGGTAGTAGGTTATTTACTTTAATTCTAGATATGGCAATTATGTATGTCTTTGTAACAATATTAAAATACGATAATCGAATTATTAAATTAATATCGCAAGTTATTATTATCGTTAGTAACTATCTTTTAAGTAAATTAATCGTTTTTGGCAAAAAGAAATAAAATTTATTTCTTTTTTGTTTGCTATTGCATAGTACAATTTGTTATAATAAAAAAGTGTAATGAAATAGAAGCTGGTGTAGTATGAAAAGAAAAAAACAAAAGATAGTTAAGGATAAAAAATTAGTTATTGTCGATATAATTTTTATCGTATGTTTTATGACCATTTTATATGGTGGTTGTTTTGTTACCATTTTACGTCCTGCTAAAAAAGCATCTGAAATGGAAAATCGTTATTTAACTAAAATTAAAATGCCTAATATTAAAACTTTAGCTCGTGGTAGTTTTCAAAAAGATTTAGAAACAGCAATGGCTGATCAATTTCCTTTAAGTCAAAAAATTAAAGAAATTACAAGTAAAAAATTAAACTTTATTGATTATTTTTCTATTCCTAAAAAGGTTTGTCAAAATCACTATGTATATGTAAGTGAAGATAGGGCATTAGCTAGCTGTTCTGATTATTTAGTAGAATTGCCAATAACAGTTCAAGAGCGTCAAGAAAATATCGATAATCATTTAGCATACTACAATGCATTTAATAAACTAGCAGATACTTATTACTATGTTATTCCAAGATCTTATGCCCTTGATGTTGAAAAGGATGTATTAAGCTTTGATGGCTATGCTTTATTGAAGAAAGAACTAAAGGGTAAGTATCACCTAGGGACTTTAGATATTAAAAATTTTGAAGATTTTCAAAAATATTTCTTTAAAACCGATCATCATTGGAATAATGTTGGTTCATATCAGGGTTATAAAGATATTATGAAGCTCCTTGGTAAGGAGAAGGAAATTCGTCCAATTGTTGATGAAATAACCATTAAAGATCCTTCTTTTTATGGTTCTTTTGCTAAATATGCTCATCAATTAAATCGTAGTGAAGATTTTAGCTTTTATACTTTTGACATTCCATCATATACACTTAAAAGCGACGGCTTTTTCGTTAAAAATACAGATGTTAATTATGAAAGTAAAAAGCATAAATACTCTAATTATTATGGCGAAATTTATGGCTATGATGTTGCTGAATATGTCTTTGATTTTAATTCTCCTAAAAAAGAAAATGTCATGATTTGGGCATCATCATATTCTAATCCTACCAACTTACTTATTGCTAGCCATTTTAATAAAACTTTTGTTGTCGATATTCGTCACTATGAAGATTTTGATTACGAAAAGTATATTAAAGTTAATGATATCGATAAGATAATTGTTTTTGCTTCACCTGATGTTATATCCGGAGCTGAATTTAATATGGGAGGTGATGAAGATGCTATTTAGTAGTTTAACTTTCCTTTGTATCTTCTTACCACTACTTTTCATCATCTATTTCATTAGTAATGATAAATATCGTAACTTAATACTATTTATTTTCTCCCTTGTCTTTTATGCTTGGGGTGAGCCAAAATATATTTTTCTAATGTTATTATCGATTATTGTCAACTACTTTTTAGCTAGATTAATCGATAAGTATCGTAAGAGACCTAAAATTAGTAGAAGTATACTTCTACTAGCAACGCTATTCAACATATCGTTGCTAGTAATATTTAAATATTTTAATTTCCTTGTTGATAATGTTAATGCTTTATTAAACTTAAATATTACGATGCGTGATATTGCTCTACCGATTGGTATCAGTTTCTATACCTTCCAAATTTTATCTTATGTCATCGATGTCTATCGTGGGGAAGTTAAGGTTCAAAAAAATATCATTTCACTAGGTACTTACATTGCTTTATTTCCGCAGTTAATTGCCGGACCAATTGTCCGTTACAGTACGATTGAAAAGCAATTGACTCGTAGAACTACTACGCTTGATAAGTTTACTAAAGGTATTAAAAGATTTATTGTCGGTTTAGGAAAAAAAGTTATTATTGCTAATAATATGGCGATGATAGCTGATACGATATTTGATAGTAGTAGTGTTTCAGAGTATAGTTGGATTATTATTTTAGTTAGCTTATTAGCATATACTTTTCAAATTTATTTTGATTTTTCAGGATATAGTGATATGGCTATTGGTCTTGGCCATATGTTTGGCTTTGATTTTGAGGAAAACTTTAATTATCCATATACGTCATTCAGCATAACGGAATTTTGGCGTAGATGGCACATATCCTTATCAACATGGTTTAGAGATTATGTCTATATTCCATTAGGTGGTAATCGTTGTAAAAAACCGCGTTGGCTTTTCAATCTTTTCCTAGTTTGGCTTCTTACTGGTTTATGGCATGGTGCTAGTTGGAATTTTGTTTTATGGGGATTATACTATTTTGTTATTCTAATAGTTGAAAAATTGTTCTTACATAAGCTATTAGATAAATTACCTAAATTAATTCGTTATATATATGCCTTTATTTTAATTAATATTGGTTGGTTAATTTTTAGGGTTGAAGATATCAATACATTGTTAACTTTATTTAAAAATATCTTTACTTTAAAAAAAGGAAATTTCTATTTAGATCTTGCCCATAATTATTATTTATTAAATTATATACCATATTTTATTTTCGCAATTATGGGAAGTTTTCCATTAGTAAAATGGTTTGATCAAAAGATAAAAAACGAATTATTTAAAACTTGTTTAAGCGATATTCTTTTACTTGGTATTTTAGGATTATCAATTGTTTTTCTTATTACTAATAGTTATAATCCATTTATCTATTTTCGCTTTTAAATAAATTAAGTGTAGATGCTTTTTAGCATCTACTTTTGTTTGCATATAATAGCGCTTTTTGTTAAAATAAAAGATGTTGGGAGTGATAATGTGGAAAAAAAGATTATAAAACATAATGGCATAATTTCAATTTGGAAGTTTTTATTTGCTTTATTAATTTTATTCCATCATTGTGCGACATTGTTAGATCCAAGTCCAAGTCGCTCTTTATTTGTTAAGGGTAGTATTGGCGTTGAGTTTTTCTTTTTAGTATCTGGTTATCTATTAGCGCGAAAGGTATTTGAAGATGAGGCTAAAGATACAAGACCCCTTTATGAGTCAACATGGCAATATCTTTGCCATAAAATAAAATCTTTTTATCCGTATCTTTTAGTTTCGTTCACAATTATTATGGTTATTGATATTTCCTTGTATCATTTTTTATCGCCAACAAGATACCTAAAACAATTAGTCGAGTTAACATTATTGACACAGGCTGGCATTACTTTTCCAACTATTCTTAACGTATCATGGTATTTATCGGCTTTAATTCTAGCTTTAGCGGTTATTTATCCATTGTTAAAAAAATATCAAAAGAACTTTTCATCTTTAGTCGCACCTATTTTAGGTATTTTCATTTGTTGTTTTTTAATTCAGTATAATAATGGTCATTTAAGAACCCCAGGTAATTATATATATATTGCCTATGAAGGACTATTTAGGGCCTTTGGCGAATTACTACTTGGCATTTTTGCTTATGAATTAGTTTTAAAACTTAAAAAAATTAATTTTACAAAGGTTGGCTCTATTATTTTATCAATCGGTTGCTTTTCATCTTTTACTTTTGTTTTTGCATTAAATTCTTTTTATAGAGGCGCTGCTAAATTAGATTATTTAAGTTTAATCTTTTTGATGATAGGTGTTATAGTGGCCTTCAGCACGAAAACATTTTTCTTTGAAAAATGTAATAATAAAATATTTTATTATCTTGAACGTCTATCATTGCCATTATACTTAAATAATCCTATTTTTATTAATATCATGAACAGCGAGTTAATCAAAGGAACATTTACCTTATCGTATCCTTTGAAGTTTGTGATTGTCGTTTTTGTAACTATTTTATTTTCGGCTTTAGAATTATACCTAATGAAGTATATTATGAAACTATATGATAAAATTAAAAACAGATGTAAAAAAATTATGATTGAAGGTTAATTTATTAACCTTTTTCTTTTGCGCTTTATATAGCGTTATGTTATAATTAAATGGGATTGTTTAGGAGAAGAAGAGAATGAAAACATTTAAAATATCAGTTGTTATACCAGTATATAAAGCTTATGATTATCTTGCAAAATGTCTTGATAGTGTAATTAATCAGAGCTTATCGTTTGAAGATAATATTGAACTTATTTTAATAAATGATGGCTCACCAGATAATAGTGAAGAAATATGCTTAAGTTATCAAAAGATGTATTCTGATAACATTATTTATTTAAAACAAGAAAATAAAGGGGTATCAAGTGCCCGTAATAATGGCATTAAAAATGCCCATGGTAAGTATATTATGTTTTTAGATAGCGATGATTATTTAGCGTCTAATACGATTGAAGCATTGGTAACTTTTTTTGATGAACATTATGATGAAGTAGATTTAGTTACATATCCACTATATTACGATGTTTATGGTAAAATAAAAAAACATAAGCGTTATGACGTTTATAATGGTATAACAGGTATTTATGATGTTAATGCTACGCCTTACGTTAATCAGTCGACGATTAATGTCGTGGTCAAAAATGAAGAGAATAATCAATTATTTGATACTCATATGCTTCTTCAAGAAGATCAAAATTACTGTACGGAAATGATTATGAAGAAGGGTAAGATTGGTTTTGTTAATGAAGCTATTTACTATTATCGTAAATACGATGCTAGTGTATCAATGTCAAGAAATAATCCTTTTTATTGCTTTGAAGATATTATGAACTATAATGAGGGTTTATTAAAAAAATATAATCATAATGGAATTCCCCGCTATATTCAAAGTTTAGTATCTAATACAGTTAAGTGGCGTGTCAACGAAGATAAAATTTACCCATACCATTATCACCATCAAGAGTATGAAAAGGCAGTTCGAAGAATTAAAAAAATACTAGATCAAATTGATGTTGATATTATTGCGCATATGCCTAATACATCACTTTTAGTTAAAACTTATTTACTTTCTTTAAAGGGTATAAAACCACATCTTAAAAAAAATAATGAACATTTTATTATTGCCGCTAATAAAGAGATAATTGATGAATTTGATAGTATTTCATGTATGATTGATCATTTAATCGTATTCAAAAGTTCTCTTAAATTAGTAGCAACTTTTACTAAACCATTATTTTTAGATGATATGCCGGAAGTTTATTTAGTAAAGATGACTAGTGATGGAGTTAAGAAAGATAAAATAACGTTACGAGAAGATAATCACAGTTATATTAAAAATATTAATTTAGCGCCACTATATGGTTTTACTATTGATATTCCTCTTCAAGGTGTTAAAAAATTATCGTTAGAAGTAATTACTAAAGAGGGAACTTTACCAGTTAAGTTTGTGATTGGTAAGTTTGCATCAAAGATTAAAAATAATTATTATTTCCAAGTAAGTATTTTAGACGATACTATAGAGGTTAAAAAGAGTCATAAACTTAATAATTTGTTTTATAATTTAAAAAAGATGCGTAGTTGCTCTTTAAGAGGAGTAGGGTATCGACTTTTAACATTAATGTATAACCATAAGAAAGATATTTGTCTTTATTACGATAATGGTACTGAATTTTTGTATGATGATTTTCTTGAAGTAACAAATAAAGATGATAATATTAAAAGATATTATCTATATGATGAAAAAGATAAGACCATCATTCTATCTAAAAATATGCTTAAGTTTGGTTCATTAAAGCATAAAGTATTGTTTTTAATGGCGAATCAGTTAATTACAACCGATTATCACAGGACTTTTTCACCATTTGGGATGATGACTAAAAAATATGAAGATCTTTTCCATTATCAACTTATTTATCATCCTATTAGTATTAATCATATAACCAATTTAAGTGAATTATCTAGGGAATGTAGTGAGATTGATAAGTGGGTTATATCATCTTCTTTTGAAAAAGAACTTCTTCTTCATAAATACCACTTTCAATTAGCTGATCTTATCATTTCTAAAATTGAAGTTAATCAACATAACGAGGATAAAAATAATATTATTCTTGATCTTGATTACCGTGCTTATCTAATTGGCGAAGAGATAAATGGTAAAAGACTACCTAAAGATGATGCTTTTATTAATTCTTCATATTTTAAAGAATTATTTAGTTTTTTCCATAATCCTAAATTAAATACTTTCTTAAAACAAAAAAGCTTAACCCTTATATTCAAGTTAGATACTCGTTTTTGGTGCTACAGAAAATATTTTGAATTAGAGGGGTTAAGCGCCATCAAGTTAACTGATAAATATCAGTTAACTAATAAAGATATCTTTATTACCGATTTTAATAATAAACAATTTAAAGCAGCTGCAAATGGCATTCCAATTATTTATTTTCTGCCGGATGAAGCGGAGTTTAAGGCTGGTTTACATGACTTTTCAAGGCTTGATTTACCATATGATAAAGCTTTTGGACCATTGTGTAAAACAGGTGATGAATTATTTGATGCTCTTTACATTTTAAGCAAAAAGCATTTTAAGGTAGATCCTTTACATCAAAAAATAATTAATGATACTTTTATTACAAAAGATAAAAATGATTAATTTAATAGTTATAGGAGGTTTATATGCCGAATAAGGATTATTTAAGAATCTTTTTACAACGTGTAAGAATGATATATTATGTAATATCATATCCTATTGTCCAACTTTTTGTTAAAGAAAGGGATAATAATATTCTTTTCTTATCGGATTCACGTGAAAACTTTTCAGGAAATTTTGCCTTTGTTAAGGAAGAAATAGAAAGACGTGGGGGATATGAGATAAGAGGCATTTTTAAAAAGTCTTTAAGAACACGTCGACCATTCAAAGACTATTTCCGACTTGTCTATTTTTTAGCACGATCAAAATATGTTTTTGTCGATGATTTTTATCCATTAATATATCCGATTCGTTTGAAAAAGAGTAAGGAATTAATCCAATTATGGCATGCGATGGGAGCATATAAGACGGTTGGTTATGCGCGCGCTAATGATGGATATACATTAACCCATCGCAATTATACTAAAGCTATCGTCAGTAGCGAAAAGATACGTAAAGATTATGCCAAAGCTTTTGGCATTAGTATCGATAAAGTATATGCTTTAGGTGTTCCTAGAACCGATATTTTCTTTGATGAAGATTATGCTCAAAGCATAAGAAAAATGTGGTTTAAAAAATATCCTATTTTAAAAGATAAAAAGATTTTACTTTTTGCGCCAACTTTTCGTGGCGCAGGACAGAAGAGTGCCTATTATGATTTTTCTAAAATTGATTTTGATAAGATAAAAGAGGAATTACAAGATGAATATGTTTGTATTATCAAATTACATCCCTTTATTCAAAATCGACCTAATATCGACTTTGAAAATGATTCTTTTTATCTCGACTTATCTTGTGAAAGAGAAATTAATGATCTTCTTTTCATTACTGATTTATTAATCACAGATTATTCATCAGTAATCTTTGAATATTCCTTCTTTAATAAACCTATTATTTATTACGTGCCTGATTTAGAAGAGTATATAGGTAGTCGTGATTTCTTTTATCCATTTGAACGTTACGATTATGGACTTGTGACTAAAAATATGGATGAGCTTATGCAAGCTTTAAAAGATCCTCAAGTCGATTTAAAAAAAATTAAATCTTTTAAGGAATATTTTTGTTCAGCATGCGATGGTAGTTCTACAGAAAAGGTAGTAGACACTTTTATTGGAGGTTAAAATGACATTTATCTTAAAATTAGTAATTTTATTTATGCGTTTTATTTACTTTTTTATTAAACTATTACCAATGAAAAATAAAGTTACTTTAATAAGTCGACAATCAGATGTACCATCTTGTGATTTTCTATTACTAAAAAAAGAAATAGAACAAAAAACGTCATATCGAGTTGTAATATTAACGAAAAAACTTAAACCTAGTTTGCGTGAAAAAATTAAATATATTTTTCATATCTTTCGTCAAATGTATCATATAGCTACTTCTAAATGTGTTATTTTAGATAGTTATTGTATTCCAATCAGTTTATTAAAACATAAGAAAAAGTTAGTTGTTATTCAAATGTGGCATGCGATGGGATGCCTTAAGAAGTTTGGATATAGTATTGTTGAGACTAATACTTCAACATCAGCTTTTGAAAAAAAGATGACCGTAGCGAAAAAGAAAAAGATTAATGAGGTAATGCGTATGCACAAAGGATACGATTATATCTTTGCTAGTAGTGAAGTTTGTGCTC
>CANRPL010000031.1 GCA_947632495.1 uncultured Bacilli bacterium | reverse complement strand
AAATTAAATGCAGTAAAATCAAGGAAAAATGAATGCCTAACCACATAAAATCTTTCCGGAGGTGGTGATGGTGCTGAGGTTATATACGCCCTTCGTAACAATGATACCTTATCTAATAGTATTTTAAATGAACTAAATAAAGCTGGGCAAAACATCCGTAAAGCATACCAGCGCAAATCAATGGTAAATCCTAATAATGACTACTATTTTATGCAAAGGAATACTGGTGATACTGAAAGCATAACAATTGAATATGGCTTCCTTGACAGCACTAAAGATGATGTTAGTCAATTAAAAAACAATTGGCAAAAATATGCCGAAGCAGCTGTTCAAGGTATTCTAAACTATATTAATTCTAGCGATGACTTATATGTTGTTAAACCAGGTGATACCTTATATAATATCGCCATTAAATATAATACAACTGTAAATGATATAAAAAGGCTAAATAATCTTGTTAGTGATGAATTAACTATCGGGCAAAAATTAAAACTTCCAGTTACCAAAGTTGAAGGAGAATATTATATTGTAAAATCTGGCGATACTCTATACTCTATAGCTATGAATAACATGATGACTATTCTAGAGCTTAAACGACTTAATAATTTAACAAGTAATGATTTATATGTTGGTCAAAAACTTCTTTTAAGACCTAGTAACAACAGTACAAATTCTAGTAGCGATAATACATACATTGCCAAAGTAGGTGATACACTATATAGTATTGCTAAAAAATATGGTATATCTGTCGATGAATTAAAATTAGCTAACAATATTACAAATAACTTATTATCAGTAGGGCAAAGATTAATTATTCCAACTTCTAAAAAAATATATATTGTCAAACCAGGGGATACTTTATATCAAATAGCTAATTTAAATAATACCACTGTTCAATCACTAAAAGAACTAAACAATTTAACCAGTGACATTTTAACTATTGGGCAAGAATTAATCATATAAAAACAAGCCGTGAAGCTTGCTTTTTTAATTCGCATTAAAAATAATGCTTCTAGATAGTGAAGATGTAAGCCTTCATATATAAAAATGGTGTAATAATTTTCAAAAATCAAAACTTATTACGCTTAACCGTAATAACTATACAAAAAATATAAAAATGATATATAATGTAATCAAAGGTTATTTATATGCTTTTAAAAGAAGTTTGCTTGTTATTTAGCTTGATAAAATAGCTTTATTCCGTACAGAGATTATTCATTTAAATTTAATTGGTTTTTGTTGAGTGAAGAGCTTTAATTAATATGAAGAAAGTAATCTAATTGCAAACTATACTTTGCAAAAATAAAAATATAAAAACAGTTTATATATTTAGTGTATTGAATAATATTGAATTAAAAAATTAAAAGGAGAAATTAGTATGGAAAAGTTAACTGCTGCCATTTTAACCGATAAAGGAATATGTCCAACATGTTATGATAAGGAACATAATGGAATTGTATTTGGAGATAATACTGATAAAATTTTATATAGAAATAAAGATTTTACTTGTATGTTAGTAGGCAATCCTAGAGCAGAGGGACATACAATTATAATTAGTAACACCCACTATAAGGATATGATGGAGATTCCAGATGATTTGTGTGAAAAAATTTTTGTTTTTGCAAAAAAACTAATGAATATTATCAAAAAGGTATATGGTGCAGAAAGTGTGTATTTATGTACTATGTGTGATGGACCAATGAATCATTTTCATTTGCAGTTAATACCTAGGTATGCTACTGAAAAGAGAGGCTCAAAGAACTTTGTTAAACCAAGATTTGAATATAAAGAAGACAAAGAAAAAACAGAAGAATTAAGACAACTGCTTAAATAAAAATATAAGCCATTATAAGACATTTTAAAAAATGTCTTTCTTCATGTTATAATTAATAGTAGGACTATGAAATATTACAAGTGAATTAGTGTTTATATAAAGCAAAATAGGTAAGGTGGTAATAGTGAAAAAATTAGAAACGAATCTATGTAAAATAAATTATTCGAATAGTTTAGAAGATTTGGCAGAAGCGACTATTTCCTTACTTAATCAAAAAATCAATGAATTTAATCTATTTTTTGATATTTCTAATAATGAACAAGTAGTTGTTAACTATTTTGATAATATTGAAGAATTTAAAGAGTTTATCTATTCTATAAGAGGTGAAAGTGATTCGTTACCTAAATATGCTGAAGGGACCTATGATAATGGAATGGTAAATGCTTATATAAATCCTAAAGATCAATTAAAAAGATTATATACTGCTAGTCATGAGTTATTTCATATTTTATACATGAAATATATATTGAACAATGATTATTCAAAAAGAATAGTTTGGTATGATGAAGGTATGGCACAATTTATGTCAGGAGAAAAAGATTCATTAGCTGATGAAGCTTTTAAAGAGTTCTATTGTGATGTAAGAGAAAAAACAAAAACAATACCGCAGATGAATAGTTTAGATCACGGAAAGTCCTTTGTTAATGAAGATTATAATGGCTACGACTTAAGTTATTTGTCTATAAAATATTTATCAGAAATATTAAGTGATATACAATTTAAAAATTTAATGTCTGACTTTTCAAGAATTAGTCAACTTGGCGATGATATAATTCATAAAATGTTTAGTTATTATGATAAAAAATTTGAAGACAGCATTGATAAAAAATAGATTTCAATTTAATCATTCTATAAATTTGCGAAAATCTCAAAATTAGGATGCCTTTTTAATGCTTTAATATATAGATTTTATCTATATCAATGGTTCGGTTGAAATATTAAAAAAGAACAAGTATTTTGAAATACTTGTTTTAATATTACATTTTATAACCAGCAATAAGTGGGAAAATCCATAGTAGGAACACAACTATTAATATTGTTAATACACCAATAAATAATATTCTTCTTCTTGTATCAGCTTTATCTTGCTGCTTATCATCCAATACGCTATCAGCTTTTTTACTATCGGCATGACTATCCAAAGCATTGGCATCGAAAGAAGGAACATTGCCACCATTATTAATACGATTATTGATAACAATATCTTGTGTAGTAAATATTGGTTTCTTTTTTTCTTCAACTACAGTTGGTTCAATATCCTTTATATCTTTTGATCCAATACCATATAGCGCATTGTAATCAAAAGTTACATCCTTGGCATCAGGATCATCACTTGCGTCTTCAACAACAGAACTTTGAACTTCGCCCATTTCAGCCGCTTGTCCTTCAGCCTGTTGTTTTATTTCTACAACTTCTTGCGTTTCAACTGGTACTTCTTCTGCAATAGTAGGTGCCGCTTCAATAGTTGGAGGTACTGGCGTAGGAGGAACCATATTTTCCATAGCAGGATTAACATTACCTGTCGTAGGCTGACTTTCCATAGGTGTATAAGACATAGTTGGTTGTACTACTCTATTAGGCGCTACAGGTGCTGCAAAGCTAGCTGGTACAGCATTAGCTCCAACATTTTCATTATTTTGCCCAGCAAAAAGGTTTGGCATAATTGTTTTAGCAATACTTTCTGGAGCTGTCTGTTCTAATGGCGATGTCATTGTAGCTGTAGCTTGAATAACTGTCGACGTAGGAGCAGCAAAACTAGCTGGAACACCACTATCTTGTGCCATAGTTGGTGGCACAGGAGGTACAGGTGTGCTATAATTTTGGGCACTATATGCTGGAGGTACAGGATTATTCATACTTGGTGGCACTGGTACGCCTGGATTATAGCCATTATTATTCATATTCATTCCATTATTCATATTATTATTCATTTTTTACCCCTTTCTTCTCTACGCTGCTTTAGGTGGACTATTCTTCTTTTTTACCAATTGAGGGCCTTTTTCTTCCTTTTTAGCTTTGACCTCATCTTGTAAAAAGACTCCATATTCACCATTACGCTTTTCTATCGTATATACTATACCATTATCATATATTATTTTGTCGTTTAAATCAATATCTACGTGATGACCTAATTGATTTTCGAAAGCTTTAGCCACAATAGCAATTTGCCTTTCTTCATCATTAACAGCATCCATATTAATATCATTAGAAGCGACTGTATTAGGTGTTATTTTAACTTTATCACGCATATATTCCATAACATTCAAAGAATTATTATCTTTTAGACTTTGAAATTGTTGATGTTCGTTTTGAATATCTTGCATTTGCTCTTTGACATCGCGATTAGAAACCGAATTATCAACCGTTATTTGTTCGCCCGTTTCTTTATCGGTATAGGTAACTAATTCTTTACTACCAACAGTTACCTTTTTTAAACTATCTGTATCTAGTTTTCTTTTTTGGTCTTCTTCAGCTTTAATTGCCTGAATAATATCTTGGTATTCTTCTTCATTCATAATATAGTACCCATGACGGCGAATAATACCTAGTAGTTTAGTCTTACTATCAAATTCTTTAACGTTTGGACATTGTTTTAATAGTTCTTGAACAGTATCCATCTTTTGTTTACGCATATACATTTGAATAACCTGTTTAGCAAAACTCTTCCCAGATTTCTTAGTATATAATTCTACAATTGACAAACTATCACCACCAATGCGTAGTTGATTATGTAGTAATAAATAGCAAGACTTTCACTACTATACCAATGTCATTATAGCATATCTAAAAGCAATATATAAGTCGAATTAAGAAAATAAACTCACTAAAAGTGTCAAGAATGTAAAGAAAAAGCTAGTAAAACTAGCTTATTTTGCCATCATATCACAGACGATATTACTAATTTCAGTTGGATTATCAAGTGGCAATCCTTCAATTAATCTAGCTTGGGCATATAAAACTTTAGTATAGTTTTCAAGCTCTTTCTTGTCTTTTTTATATAGTTTTTTAAGCTTTTCAGCTATAGGATGACTTTCATTTATCTCTAAAACGGCAGACGCTTTAATCTTTTCTTCCGTTGGCATAGCACGCATAACTTTTTCCATTTCAATAGAAATAGGACCTTCAGTGGTTAAACATACAGGATGTTTTTTCAAACGACTTGTAAAGCGAACATCATGAACATCATCATTTAAGGTGGCTTTCATAAGTTCTAACATGTCTTTATTATCTTTGTTTTCTTTTTCGATTTTCTTACTATTTTCTTCGTCACCTAAATCTAATCCTTCACTTGATATGTTAGCGAACTTCTTGCCGTTATATTCCATCAAAGCTTGAACTGTAAATTCATCTACGTACTCTGTTAAGTATAAGACATCATACTCTTTTTCTTTAAACTGTTCAATTTGTGGCATTAACTCAATTTTAGCATTGGATTCACCACAGGCATAATATATTTTTTCTTGTTTATCGACCATATTGTCGCAATATTCTTTAAGCGTAACCATCTTTTTTTGCTTTGAAGAATAGAAAAGTAATAAATCTTTTAGTTCTTCTTTATCGCGACCAAATTCATTATATACGCTAAACTTTAATTGCATACCGAAAGCTTCATAAAATTTTTCGTATTTATCACGGTCATTATCACGCATATCTTCAAGCTCTTTTTTAATTTTCTTTTCAATGTTCTTGGCAATTAAACGAACTTGATGATCATGTTGTAGCATCTCACGGGAAATGTTTAATGATAGATCACTACTATCAACTAGGCCCTTGACGAAGCTAAAATAATCAGGTAATAAATCACTACAACTATCCATAATTAAAACGCCATTAGAGTATAATTGTAATCCTTTTTCATAATCTTTAGAATAAAAATCATATGGTGCATGCTCTGGAATGTATAATAGGGCATTGTAACTACATAAGCCTTCAACGCTAGTATGAATTGTTTTAAGAGGGTCAGCGTAATCAAAGAAGTTATTATGATAGAAGTTATTGTATTCTTCTTCTTTAATTTCTTTTTTATTTTTCTTCCATAATGGTAACATACTATTTACTATTTCATTGGTCGTTACATCTTCATATTCATCTTCACTACCTTCTTTTAGTTTCCTTTCTGTGACATCCATTCGAATAGGATAACGAATATAATCAGAATATTTCTTTACAATAGCGCGTACTTTATCCGTATCTAGATAATCACTAAATTTATCATGTTCAGTATCTTCTTTAATGGTTAAGATAATCGTTGTACCATTACTATCACGTTTAGCTTCAGTTATACTATAGCCATCAGCTCCATATGATTCCCACATATAAGCTTTTTCACTATCATGGGCTTTACTAATTACTTGAATATGTTCACTAACCATAAAAGCCGAATAGAAACCGACACCAAATTGACCTATTATGTCCATATCTTTAGGATTATTTTCTTCTTTAAAGGCTAATGTACCACTTTTGGCAATCGTTCCTAAATTAGTTTCCAATTCTTTATCAGTCATACCGCATCCATTATCGGCAATCGTTAAAGTCCTTTTCTCTTTGTCAATACTAATGTCGATAGCAAAATCTTCAACATCAACTTTAACTGTTTTATCAGTTAAAGAGCGATAATGAAGTTTATCAATTGCATCACTAGCATTTGATACTAGTTCTCTTAAAAAGATCTCTTTGTTGGTATATATTGAATTAATCATTAAATCTAACAACTTTTTTGATTCAGCTTTAAACTGTTTTTTCTCCATAATGAGTCCTTCTTTCTTTAGTCACATTCTAATTGTAGCACCCCTTTTAGCACTTGTCAAGCGAAAGTGCTAAAGAAGATATATCATAAATAAAAATCTGCTTCGTATGATGTTATAGAGGGATTATATGAAGAATAATTTAAGAAAAATAGCTAATTTTTTAAAAAATAATTATAAGACTATCTTACTATTATTGGAGTTTATCTTATTTGGATATCTTAGTGATATTGTATATTTTCCATTTAGTAACTTTCCTCTTTTCATTAGTGAGCCTTTTTTTATCATCTTGGGATTTATTTCAGTTTTTTCTTTTATCGTATTAGGAAGAGCTTTTGTTAAAGCCCAATCGATTGATGTTGAATTTTCCTTTAACCTTCATTTATTACTTATTGAAATATGGTTGTTTCTTTTCTTTTTCTATCATTTTTATTATTTAAGTTTAATATGTCATATACTAAATTTCTTACTTTTATTTAGTTTGTTAATTAAGTTTATAAAAACAAGCAAACATAAGCGTTTCTTTTGGGTGCTTTATTTGTTGTGGTTTATGTATACTGTCGTTATTAATATTTCCGTAATTTAAGGAGTTTATATGAATTTAATAGAACTTTTGTTAATTGGTATAGGACTTGGAATGGATGCTTGCTCATTAGCTGTTTGTAAAGGTTTAGCGATGCACCAGATGAATTGGCGTAAAGCTTTTATTATTGCTAGCTATTTTGCGACTTTCCAACTATTGATGCCTATTATTGGCTATTATTTAAGCAGTGGCCTAGATTATATTAAAAAGTATGATAATTTTGTTGCCTTTTTCTTTTTAGTCATACTGGGGATAGGTATGATTAAGGAGTCATTTGAAGAATCAGATAAAAGTATTGATGATGATGTTAGTTTTAAAAAAATGCTTCTACCATCTATTGCGACCAGTATTGATGCTTTAACGGTTGGAATTACCTTTTCATTATTAGAAGTACCATTATTTCCAGCTGTTATCATTATTTTTATCATAACTTTTATTCTTTCCCTTCTAGGAACAAGGTTAGGACAGTTATTTGGTGAAAGGTATCGTTCTAAAGCTTCTTTTGTAGGTGGATGTGTACTGATTATAATGGGTTTAAAACTATTACTTTAAAAAAATTTACTTATATTGTATAATCATTTTGGTGGTGATAAGATGACATTAGAAGTAAAAAAGTTTTTAGCACATATTGAAAAAACTGATCCTCAAAATTATTTATATCTTTGTCGTTTTTATTTCCAACCAGAAAAAGCTCTAGGTAGTAGTAGGGAAGAGACGATTGAAAAATATCAAGAATATGGAGATATCAAAGCTTTAGCTTTAAATCCTAGCTTTTTTCATCTTTTAACTTTACTTGAGAATGACCACCATTTTTATGATAAGTTTAGTCTTAATTTATTGCGTAAGTTACGTTTTATTTTATATGATAGCAAAGAATTTGTTAAAAATTATGTACCCGAATCAGCTGATCCTGAATTGCAGGCCATTTTTAAGGAGCATAAGCCACTTACTAAAAGTATTATCAAACGTTACAGTCGTTTAAATCTCATCAGTTTGGCAGGCGTATATTACCAATATGATTGGTTATATGATCTAAAAGTACCTAAAGATACTCTAGATAAAATTAGTGTTAGTACTTTAAATAATTTAATCTTTTCGCTTGGCTTAAGATATGACTATAAGTATTCTAAAGAAGTTGCTCCTCAAAGAGAAAGAGCTCGTATTTATGGTCGTATTAAAGAAGATAATTATGATGATCCTTTAAATTGTTTGCTAGCTAAATATGAGGGAAGTAGTAATATTGCTTTTCGTTATCTTGTCTGTGAAAATGATTTTCTTGATGTTATTGAAAATGATTTATTAACTAAAAATCTTCCTGATATTGTTATAAAACATATTATTGATATTTTAACAATAAGTGTTGATTTTAAAACTTATAATGTTAAATATGAAAATTTTTGGGCGTTATATAAGTCTTTAGGTGATAAAGTTAAATCGTTTGATTATAAACGCGCTAAAGGACTAATAACGTTATTAGAGTCGAGAATGGACCGTCCCAAACTTAAGGTTATTAAAGGTAGTAAAGATCAGCCAAAAAAGTAATTTTCTTGATTATACTATATTGCATATAATTTATAGATTACCTAAAATATGGTATAATTAATAGTAGCATTAAGGATGTTGATAAAATGAATGTAATAGATTTATTTGCAGGATGTGGTGGGTTAAGTTTAGGCTTTGAAATGGCGGGTTTTAAAATTCCGCTAGCTATAGAAAAAGATGAATGGGCTTCTCAAACCTATAGTAGCAACCATAAAAGTACTAAAGTTATAACAGGTGATATAACAACAATCACTAATTTAGAAAATCTATTATCGAAGAATATTAAAATAGATGGAATAATTGGCGGACCTCCATGTCAAGGCTTTTCTTTAAGTGGTAATAGAGACAAAAATGATCCAAGAAATAGCCTTTTTATGGAATTTGTTAGATTTGTTAAATTTTATCATCCTAAATTTTTTGTAATGGAAAATGTTACTGGAATATTATCTATGAAAACCAAAAATAATGAAAGTGTAAAAGAATTAATATTAAAAGAATATACTGACGCAGGATATAATGTTAAAATATGTAAGTTAAATGCTGCGGAATATGGTGTACCACAATCTAGAGTGAGAGTAGTTTTCATAGGAATTAGGAACGATTTTGATTATAAGGAACAAGAAATAGGACCTAAACCTAAATATTCGAGTGATAAACAAATTACAATTGAACAAGCCATAATGGATTTACCCCAAATTAAATCCGGTGAGGGCGCAGAAGAAATGGATTATACGCTTGAACCTCAAAATGCTTATCAAAAATGGGCTAGAAAAAAATCAAAAAAGTTATATAATCATGTAGCTATGAGACACACAAAAAGGTTAATAGATAGATTTGAACAAATAAAGTTTGGAGAATCTGTTGCAAATGTTTCAGAAGAGCATAAGCAAAGGAAAAGAGGAGATGCCTCAAAAGTCAGTGGTAAGACGTTTTCACAAAATAATATGAGGCCATATCCCAACAAGCCATCCCCAACTATACCAGCCAGTTTCCAGAGTAATTTTATTCATCCATTTATTAATAGAAATTATACGGCTAGAGAAGGAGCAAGGTTGCAATCTTTTCCAGATAATTATAAATTTTATGGGAAAAGAACTACAATGTCTTGGGAAAAAAACTTATCCCAATATCAGCAAATAGGTAATGCAGTTCCTCCATTGTTAGCATATGAAATAGCAAAAAACATACTTAAATATTTTAATTAAGTATGTTTTTTAGTTCTATTCTTCAACATTAATCAATCGCCCTGGTGTGATTACATTTCGTTCGATTGCTGTATCTAAAATATCAGATACAATTTGGTCGTAATAATCTTTTAAAACCGAATATTCAATAAGTGAATTTTCATCAAATCTTAAAACAAACATTTCATTTAGGATGTTATCGTATCTTGCTGAAATAATTTTATCAATTCCAACTTGATTTGTCTCCATTAATACATAAGTTTTGGCGTTTGGGGTTGCATTTTTTATTAGTTTACTAGAATATTGGACTTCTCCTAGCATTGTTGCATCAAGATATGTTTTTACTTCTATGGCAACAATTGGGAGGATTATTTCGAATTCTGATTCTTCAATAATTATTTTTACCTTTTTGCCGATACAAAAATCTACGTCTTTTTTCATTATATTGATTTTTAAATCATTTCCAATTTTCATTCCAGCGTATATTCCCTTATTATATATGCCAAGAGTTCCATTTTTTATGAACTCAACATCAGCAAATAAATATGTACTCAATTCTTCTAGAAACGTAGAACGAAATTTTGATTGAGATGTAATACCATTTTTAGTTGTAAACTCGTCCAATTTTTTATAATAATCATTTATAATGTTCGTTGCTTGCTTAAATGATTCTTCGTCGTCTCTACTAAAATCAATCTCTTCTAACGCCATTTTTGTTTTCATATAAACGTTCAAATAGAAATTTTCAATTATATCTCCTATACCCTTATAATTTTGACTAATTTTATTCTTAATATTGTTTTCATGAATATATAGCATAAGATCACTCTCCAAAATAATTATATCATAAATAAATTATTTCCTTGCTAAATAGATGTTTTTAAAATGTTTTTAATAAATGCTATTGTTATAATCAAAAAAAGAGAAATTATTTTCTCTTTAATTTACTTTTTACTTGTTAAAAGACAAACACATTCAACATGATATGTGTTAGGAAACATATCAAAAGGAGTAATTTCTTCAATTTTAAAATAATCCTTTAGTACCTTTAAATCGCGGGCTAAAGTCATAGGGTCACAGGATGTATAAATAAGTTTGTTAGGATGCATTTTAATAATTGTTTTTATTGCTTTTTCATCAAGACCAGCTCGTGGTGGGTCGACAACAATAATTGTTGGTGTAAAAGTTATATCGTTTATTATGGCACTAACATCACTAGCAATAAAATCAATATTGTCAACTTTATTTAGTTCTTTATTTTTAATAGCGTCATCTATTGCTTGCTTATTTATTTCAATACCTAAAACTCGATTAGCGTCTTTACTTAAGTATAAGCCAATGGTCCCCGTGCCACAATAAAGATCTAATACATTGTCTTTTCTATTAGCGTTAGCATATTCTTTAATCTTATCATACATGTCTTTAGTCACTTCATCGTTAATTTGAAAGAAAGAATTTAGGGAAACATAATATTGATAATCGCCAATCTTTTTAATAATTTGCCCCTGCTTATCTAAAATATCTTTACCATTAGTACGTAAAATAATCTCTGTTCTGTTTTTATATTTATTAGCGTCTATTTTCTTAAGATAGTTATTGATGGGTTTATCAAGTAATAAACAGTTGTCAAGTTTTACGATTTTATTACTTTTTTTATTATATAATCCTATCTTCTCATGATTTACATGGAGTGTAACTTTATTACGATAGTGAAACTGATTAACACTAGGTATAATGTTTTTTATGGTAATATTTTGATCAACATAGCGCCCTATAATATTTTTAATTTTATCTTGTTTATATTTTAATTGTTCATCGTAAGGAAGATGGAGTAAATCACAGCCACCACATTCATCATAATAAGGACATATATTCTTGACTCTTTTAGGATTTTTTTCAATTAGCTCAATAACTTCGCCAACCATAAATTTTTTCTTGTCGATAGTTATTTTAACTTTTACTTTTTCCCCAACCATTACTTTAGGTATAAATATAATTTTATTATTAATTCGTCCTATACCACGTCCTTGATGATCGTAGTCGGTTATTGTTACTATTTCCTCCATATGACGCCTCCATAGTTATTATAACACGTATTTTAATTCATCGATATAGGATTTAATATGGTGTATAACTGACTAATATGTTCTTTATTATTTTTAATTTCGATTAGTAGTTCATCAATCATCTTGTTAATGTTTTTCTCTTCTTTATTAAAACATTCATAATAAAGATATTTAATGGTGTCATAGGGTATTTTAGCTATATTATTGAGTAAGTATTTTTTTTCCTTTTCTTCTTTTCGTGTCACTAAAGGATAAACTATTTTAGATAAAAATTTAAATTGAGGTGTTATTTCTTTATTTTTAAGACTAAATTGTAAGACGTCTAATTCATCTTCAACTAAAAGAGCTGAACGCTCGATAGAGATGCCTTTATTATTGAATCTTATGGCGATAAGATTTTTAGTATCAGTTATGATTAAACCACTTATTTTATTAATTTTGCCATATGATTCGGTTTTATTTTGAATAGTCTTAAAAAAATTATTATCGAGGGCAATATTATGTGATATGATCTTTTTAAAAAGATTACTATTTACACGAATAATAGGAATTTTTTTGATATGTGAAAGATTATCGTCATAGTACCATTCATAAAAGTCATAGTAAGTTTTATGAAAGTTTAAATAAATATCATATACGTAATTCATTTATTACCTCCTATATTATTCCATCCTAATATAATTATTCCCCCAAATAAAATTAAAAATTCATAACGATGAGAAATAAAAAAAAGATATTCTTTAAAACTGTATCCAACATCTAGCATATTTAAATAACTAATAGCGTAGATAAGACCTATAATGGTAAAAAGACAGCCAATTAAATTGAAAAAAAAGCTTTTCATTTTTCACCTAATTAATTCTATTAAAATGGTTTTAAATTTATTAAAAATAAGATATAATTAATTAGGTGATTTGATGAATATAATTGAGTTATTAAAATATATATTTTTAGGCTTTGTCCAAGGATTTACTGAAACAATACCCGTATCATCTAGTGGACATTTACTAATTTTTAAACATTTAATCGATTTAAATATTGATTTTGATACTTTAGCGATTGTTACTAATTTTGGTAGTTTGCTTGGTATTATAATTCTTTTTAGAAAAGATATTTGGACTTTGATAAAAAGCTTCTTTGGTTATTTAACAACTAAAAAGCAAGAATATAAGAATGATTATAAATATTGTTGGTTAATTGTTTTAGGATGTATTCCTGCTGGCTTAATGGGACTTGTTGTCAGCAAATTAGATTTGTTTGCTAAAATTGATAATAATGTTAAATTTGTTGGCTTATCATTATTATTTACAGCTTTATTATTATTTATTATCAGAAATCTTAAGGGTAAGAAAAATGATGCTGATATAACAGCTAAAAATGCCTTTGTTGTTGGCTTATTTCAAATATTAGGTTTACTTCCTGGTGTTAGCCGTAGTGGTTCAACTATTGTTGGTGGATTAATGCAAGGATTAAAGAGAGATACAGCATTTAAATATTCTTTTATGCTTTATATTCCAATGAGTATTGCGGCTACTTTATTAGAGGTTACAGACTTATTCCAAGCAACTATCTCTGGAACCGTTCTATGTTATTATATTATTTCAGCTTTAGTTGCTATGGTCGTAACAATGCTTGTGACGAAATGGTTCCGTAAAGTTGTTAATCGTGGTAAATTGATTTATTTTGTAATTTATTGCGCTATTGTCGGAAGTCTTGTTTTAATATTTATGTAAAGATTTAGTATTTAATGATTTAAGAGTCTTATGACTCTTTTTTCTACAATAAAAAACCACACCTTGTAGTGTGGTTTAGCTATTTTTATCCACTTGCAACAGTAAGATCAACCGTTGCTTTAAATTCTGTATTAGGTACACTGACAACAATCTGTGTGTGACCAGCTTTGACTGGTGTTACTAGACCATTTTTGTCTACTGTGGCAATGTTAGGATCTTTACTTTCCCAATTCAAATCAAGCGTTATATCATTTTGACCGTTGATAATTGGTTCAATCGTAAATGTGTTACCCATATATAAAACTCTCTCTTCAGGATTGACCCTAATTTCCGTAATAACTAAATCGATAACAACGACATTAATTTCTTTTGTTCGTTTATTTTTTTTGCTTTTTACTTCAATTTTAGTTGTACCAATATTTTTAGCTTGAATAACCCCATTTTGATCGACGGTAGCGATATTAGGATCGTTTGATTTCCACTCATAATTGCTTACTTTATCTACCGCTCCTTTTACGAAGACACCTTCTTCATAACTTGAACCGGAAGCAATATTAAGATCACTTTTACTAACGTAGAAATCTTTAGAGTTAAGATATAAAGTATAGGCAACAAAACCAATAACCGCCGCAATAATAAGGTATAAAATAATTAGGATATAGCGATATGGTCGAGTTTCCTTACGCATCTTTTTATCGAAATTAGTTTCTTTACCTCGATCCTCTGGACGGCTGGCAAATTCGCTTTTAGGAATAAAAGTGGATTTTTTTTCATTATCATATGGATTACTATAGTTACCTGTTACATATGGGTTTGATGAATACATATCCCCATTATATGTGTTTTGTACTCTATTAACAAATGGATCATTGGTATATGAACTATCAAAAAATGAATTAGTATGTCCACTATTGGTATTAACATTATTTTCTACTGGACCCGCTACTGGAGTAGGAGTCATAGTCGGTGTATTATTTGGAGTACTAGCGTAAATCTCACTATAATCAACATTATTATATGCCTGTGGCATAGGTTTAGGCGTTGGTTGAGAAACAGGTTGAGGAGCAGACGCTACCGGTTGGCTAGGGTATTGTGGCGCTGGTTGAGAAATTGGTTGTGAAACTGGCGCTACTGGTTGGTTAACAGGATATTGTGATACTGATTGAGGATTAACACTAGGATATGGTGGTCTTGGTTGATTAGTAGGATAAGCATTTTGATTATTCATTGGCGTCATAGCTGGATATCCATTATTACCCATTGGTTGATTTTGGTAAGGCATTGGTGCACCAACTGGTGGTACATTATAATTAGGTACAGTTTTAGGTTGTTGAGTATATAAAGAAATATCTTTGCTCGACGTTAATTGCTTTTCAATAGAAGTTGCATATTCATCATCCGAAACAGTAGTATCACTAATGTGATTATAGTTATTAACAATATCATTACGATTTAAAGATGATAATAAGGAATCACTATCACTAGTCATGTCATCTTGATAGTTAGTAATTCTTAATTCATCAGGAATACTTTCTAAAGTATAACTTTCAACTTGAGGAATTTCAATAGGAGCACTTTCATCATTTGCTTGTTCTCCATCAGCTGGTGGTTGATCAACTTTTATACTAGGAAGGGGCGTATTAGTATCATTTACATTATTCTCTTCATTATTCATCTATCAACTCACCTCTTATTCTAATAAAATTTTACACTAAAAGATGGTAAAAAGCAACCAAAAGACGCGCTAATATAAATAATAAAATGAAAATTTACATTATTTACTAGCTAACTTGTACTACTTTTTATAAACATCCAAAATCTCTACTTATAGTATGATATTTAACTATACCTAAAGCGATAAAGCGTTTTCGAACGGCAATGCCGTAGATGATGAAGTCAAACATATTGTCTTGGATGATTCTTTCGTCGACATTTTTTAACTCATGTATTAAATTTTTAAAAATAAAGGTCCAAACATCATTATGGATAGGTTTATATTTACTAGAATGTTGGTTACTTTTTAATAAAAAATCAATATCGGAAATATGATACGTTTGATATTGGACAATATCTTTAATACTATGTCTTTCGATATCATCCCATGGAATAAAGTAGCGTTCAAAAATTTTGTTTGCTAAATCATCCTTCTGATAATTAAAATCAGAGCTTACAATACTGATATATATTCCTACGTCATAGTGAACACGAATAATAAGACTGGGTGCGTTACCAATATTGGTAATTTTATATTTAAATTGAATTAATGTACATGGTTTATTACAATTTAATTTGGTAATTGGTAAAAAAGGAGAGATGATGTTATGCCAATCATCTTCAATGAATCCATAAGAGCACGTAGCTGATGGCTCTAACGAAAAATTGTCACCAGAATCGTTAGTTACGACATTTATGATATAGCTTAAGTTAGGAAAATAGTTATTGAGACATTCTATATTTTCTGCATAAAAATATTTATTATTGACATTTAAATCAGCCATTTTATCACCATTATACAATATATATTAGTAATTTTATTATAAGATAATTTATACGTTTACAATTTACAAATATGTTTACTATGAAGATTGTATCAAATTTTTAAGTTTATTAAAACCTAGTTTTTAAAGCTAGGTTTTGTATATTTATTTTGCCTCAATTATCTGATATTCATCAGCATACATGACATTTTCAACTTTATCAAATGTTTCAATTTTAATGTTTCACTTATCTAAATATTTATACATTATAGA
>CANRPL010000030.1 GCA_947632495.1 uncultured Bacilli bacterium | reverse complement strand
CAATCATCTTACTATCGTACATTTCTTTCGCTATTTTAGCATTACTAGGAAATCCCGAAATCATACTCATGAATAGAATATAAGAGGTATTTTGATTAATTCTAAAAAGCTTGGCACATATTTTACGAAAAATAAGATTAATATACTTAATAAAATTGAGATTTATTAAAATTGATGATATAATGAACATAGGGAATAGTGATGGAAAGATTCGTCTTATGAAAAGATCACATGCCATGATTACATTGCTAGTTACTATTGAATAATTTTGGAAGATTGAACATGTAATAAATAGGCAAATAATAAGAAGAATATTTTTAATCATAATTAATTATATTTATCGAATAAGATAAAATTGACAAAACCCAAAAAAAGTGTTAATATAGCAATCATCTCACAAAGAAGGGGGAATATTTTATGCAAAAACTTATTAGAAATATAGGAGCGATTAAAAGAACATTAGGACACAAATGGAATTTAGTAAAGGGTAAGAATAAGAAAAGAATAATTGCAGGAGGATTTACACTAGTTGTTTTAAGTACAGCTTTAGCTGGATGTGGTAATAAGAAAGATGAAACAGCTGAAATTTTACCACAACCACCAGCTGTTACAGATGTTGATTTAGAACAAGCACCTGCACCAGAACCAGGATTTACTTTCTTATCAGATACATTAAGATTATCTGGAATTAATTTAGTAAATGATTTGGATACAGCTACGGAAGCTGAACAATATTTAGATACTACTTACCCAGGATTCTTCGATGAAAATGGTAATTATATCAATCCTGATGGTGAAATTATTGAAGACGTTACTATTGGTGATGGCTTTGTTGCTCCAGATGGTACATTATGGACAAGTGAAGATGAGTATAATGAATATATTCAAGGATTATCTGAACAACAAGTTATTGAAGATTTTAATGGTTATGTAGCTCCAGATGGTTCATTATGGGAATCAGAACAAGATTATTTAGATTATGTTAATGGTCTTGCTGCTGTTCAACCAGAAGAATCAACACCAGAAGAGCCAGCTCCAGAAGTTGGTGGAGGCGATGCAACACCAGAAGAACCAGCACCAGAAACACCTGCTCCAGAAGAGCCAGCTCCAGAAACACCATCTGAATCAAATGATGCTTATTTAGCACCAGATGGAACATATTGGGAATCAGAACAAGATTATTTAGACTATATTAATAGTCAAACTAGCACAGAAACATATTATACTGCTCCAGATGGTTCATTATGGGATACGCAAGAGGACTATGAGATTTACACTTCATCATTAGCTGAATTAGATACTCCAGTTGATCCTGAAGTAAAAACTCCAGAAGAACCAGCACCAGAAACACCTGCTCCAGAGACTCCAGCTCCAGAAGAGCCAACTCCAGAAGTTGGTGGTGGTGAAACAACACCAGAAGAACCAGAAGTAAATGCTGGTTATATCGCACCAGATGGAACATATTGGGAATCACAGGCTGAATATGAAGAATTCATTGCTTCAAATAATGATGTTGTTCCAGAAGAACAAAATGGTACAGAAACCGATTATTATATTGCACCAGATGGTACTGCTTGGGTAAGCGAAGCAGAATATAATGAATATGTAAATTCAATGGCTGCTACTGAAACAGCTGCTCCTGCAGAAGCTACTCAAGAACAAGCTCAAGTTGTAGAAGCTGCTCCAGCTGCAGAGACAGTTGTAGAACCTGAAGTTGTAGCTGAACCAGTAGTTGTTGAAGAACCAGCTCCAGCACCAGCTGCACCAGTTGTTGAAGAAACAGGATACTTTGTAGCGCCAGATGGTGAAGTATGGGTAAGTCAATCTGACTATGAAGCATACCAAGCAATGGAATCAACCGATGAAATGGTAAGATAGTTTTTATAAACTATCTTTTTTTTGACCTTTTATAAAGTTTGTGCTATAGTGGATAAGATGGTGATAAAATGCAAGAAGCAAATGATATCGATGTTTTTATAAAAAAAGAAGGCAGAAAAAGAACGATAAGATTTATTTTAGGTTATGTTTTAGCGGTCTTTTTGACTTTCTTTATATGCTTTTATGAATTTCCTTATTATATTGATAAACCAGGAGGATTAGATAATATTAACGATAAAGTTAAGGTTGATGGAGCTTATAGAAGTGAAGGCAGCATTAATCTAACTTATGTTGGTGAACTAAAAGGTACTTTACCATTTCTTTTTCTTGCATGGATTAATCCTGATTGGACTATTGTTCCTAAAGAAAGCCCTAATGATTTGCTCGATCATGCAACCGATATGATTCGCCAAAAAATATTAATGAAACAGTCCTATACGACATCGATAATGTATGCATATCAAAAAGCTGATAAAAAAGTTGATATTGTATCCGAAAATATCTATGTTACCTATATTTTTGAAGAAGCCAATACCGATTTAAAAGTTGGTGATCAAATTATCAGCGTCGATGGTAAAAAAATTAAAAATAATGAAGAATTTCATAATATTGTCTCATCTCATCAAGTAGGTGATGAATCAAAGATTGTTGTTAAAAATAATGATAATGAATATACCAGAACCGTTAAATATGTTGAATCTGATAATCAGGTTGTTGTTGGTATTCAAATTGGGATTGAATATCTATTAGAAACAACACCTAACTATGAATTTAAATATAACTCTCTTGAATATGGACCAAGCGGAGGCTTGATGATTAGTTTAGCTGTTTATAATAGTTTAGTTAAAGAAGACATTACTAAAGGTTATAAAATAGCAGGTACGGGAACATTGGATGAAGATGGTAATGTCGGCCCCGTCGGTGGTATTGAGTATAAACTAAAAGGAGCAGTAAAAGGGGGAGCCATCGTCTTCTTTGCTCCTAGTGATGAAAATTATGATGAAGCTATGGCGATTAAGAAAAAGAAGAAATATGACATTGATATTGTTCGTGTTTCTACCTTTGATGATGCTTTAGCGTATCTTATGAAACTTAAAGAAAAATAGACTTTTGTCTATTTTTTGTGTTAAAATATTAATTGGTGGTACTATGAAAATGGCTGATGTTGATTTAAACAAAATAACCCCCATGATGCGTCAATATATTGATATCAAAAATCAAAATAAAGATACGATTATTCTTTTCCGCCTTGGCGATTTTTATGAGGTCTTTTTTGAAGATGCTATTACCGTTTCGCGTGAGTTAGAACTCACTTTAACTGGTCGTAGCGCTGGATTAGAAGAACGTGTACCAATGTGTGGTGTTCCTCATCATGCTGTTAATATTTATATTGAAAAATTAGTTGACCGTGGTTATAGAGTAGGAATATGTGAACAGTTAGAAGATCCTGCGACAGCTAAAGGTTTAGTTGAAAGAGGTCTAACCCAAATTATCAGTAAGGGAACAATGACAATAGGGGAATCACTACAAGAAAATGATTTTAATTATATAGGTAGTATAACCGATGCTGGTAATGCATACGCTATCAGTTATATGGATATTACAACCGGTATCATTTATGTTACTTTAATCAATCATGATGATAGTAATTTAGTTACAGAAATAGTTTCTTTAAATTTAAAAGAAGTTATTGCTACTTCAGATATTGATAAAGCTATTATTAGTATTTTAAAAAATCAATTTAAAATTGTTATAAGTATCAGTGATGATGCTGATGAAGAAACTTATCCCTATGTCTATGAAGATATTAAAGATGATAGAATGATTCATTCCTTAAAGCATCTATTATCATATATTACAAAGACCCAGATGCGTACATTATCGCATTTACAGAAGGCTATTATTAAAGAAAATAAAAAAGTTTTAAAGATGGATATTCATACTAAACGTAATCTTGAATTAACTGAAACATTACGTTTAAAACAACGTAACTATTCACTTATTTGGGTATTAGACAAAACGAAAACTGCGATGGGTGCCCGCCAACTTAAGAGCTATGTTGAAAATCCGCTTATTGATATCGATGAAATAAATAAACGTTATGATGTTGTTGAAACCTTGATGAAAGAATTTATCTTAAGAGAAGACTTAAAAAATCTTTTGTATGAAGTCTATGATCTTGAGCGTTTATCTGGTCGTGTCGCCTTTGGTAATGCTAATGCTCGTGACTTATTACAATTAAAAAGTAGTCTTAAAGTCTTACCAGACATAAGTGTTATTTTAAAAGCTATAAAGTATCAGGATATTGAAACATTAGAAAATTTATATCATTTACTTGATGATAGTATTTATGAAAATCCTCCTATTGGTCTTAAAGAGGGCTATTTAATTAAAGAGGGGTATAATACAGAATTAGATGAATTAAAATCGTTGCGTAAAGGTGGTAAAGACTTTGTTGCCAAATTTGAAACCGAAGAACGAAATCGTACCGGCATTAAAACACTTAAAGTTGGGTATAATAAAGTTTTTGGTTATTATATTGAAGTATCGAAAGGTGCAACTAGTCAAGTAAAAGAAGAATATGGATATGAACGAAAACAGACACTTAGTAATTGTGAACGTTATATTAGTCCTATCCTAAAAGAAAAAGAAGCACTAATCTTAAATGCGGAAGAACGTATTATTGAACTAGAGTATGAATTATTTACTGATATTCGTGATGAAGTTAAAAAATATATACCTAAATTACAACAGGTATCTAAAACTATCAGTGAGATTGATGTTTTACAATCTTTCGCTACCATTGCTGAAGAAAATAACTATATTAGACCTACATTAACGGATAAGCGTGAAATATATCTTAAAGCTAATCGTCATGCTGTCGTTGAAAAAGTTTTAGATAGTGAGTATGTATGTAATGATATTATCATGGATAGTAGTACTAATATTGAACTTATTACAGGTCCTAATATGGCTGGTAAAAGTACATATATGCGTCAGTTAGCTATCACTGTTATTATGGCACAAATCGGATGCTTTGTTCCGGCGAGAGAAGCCATTCTTCCTATCTTTGATGCTATATATACTCGTATTGGTGCTAGTGATGACTTGGTCGGTGGAGAATCAACTTTTATGGTTGAAATGAAAGAAGCTGACTACGCTATTAGTAATGCTACAAGTAATAGTCTTATTCTCTTTGATGAACTAGGTCGTGGTACAGCTACTTTTGATGGTATGGCTTTAGCGCAATCAATCATTGAATATATTCATGATCATATTAAATGTAAGACACTATTTTCAACACACTACCATGAATTAACCGATTTAGAGGATACTTTAGATGGACTTAAAAATATTCATGTTAGTGCTAAAGAAGAAGATGGAGAAATCACTTTCTTACATAAAATTGAAGAGGGTAGTGTCGATAAAAGTTATGGTATTCATGTTGCTAAATTAGCTGGACTTCCTAAACGTTTAATTAATCGAGCTGAAAGTATTCTTAAGGTATATGAAGCCAAAGAGAAAAAACGTGATATTAAAATTCAAGAATCTTTACCATTAGATGATTTAGTTATGAAGGAGCCTTCAAAGGTTGAAGAGCGTCTTAAAGAAATTGATCCGATGAATACTACGCCAATGGAAGCTTTAAGTCTAATTACCGAGTTAAAAAGCCTATTGCCAAAACAATAGTAAAAATAAGGGAAAAAAGGAAATTGTTTGTCAATTTGCCTTTTTTTTGATATAATGATTTAGGTGAATAATATGGCAAAATACGATGAATCTTCAATTAAAATTTTAGAGGGACTAGAAGCAGTTCGAAAGCGTCCAGGAATGTACATCGGTTCAACTGATAAGAAGGGTTTGCATCATCTTGTATGGGAAATTGTCGACAACTCTATTGATGAAGTAATTAATGGCTATGGTAATAAAATCAAAATTGTCATTTATGAAGATCATAGTGTCAGTGTTGAAGATGAAGGACGTGGTGTTCCCGTTGGTAAACACGCTAGCGGTAAAGATACTCCCGAAGTAATATACACAATGCTTCATGCTGGTGGTAAATTTGAATCGAGTGGTTATACGGTCTCTGGTGGTCTACATGGCGTTGGTGCCTCTGTTGTTAATGCTTTATCTAAATGGATGAAGGTAACAATTCGTCGTGATGGCTATGAGCATTTTATTTCGTTTAAAGATGGTGGTAAAGTTGATCAAAAATTAACACGTGGTGTTAAGACATCTAAAACGGGTACAACAGTTCACTTTATGCCGGATGATGAAATCTTTTCAACAACTAATTTCTCATTTACAACTATTTGTGAAAGAATGCAAGAGTGTGCTTTCTTATTAAAGGGGTTAACTGTTGAAGTTATCGATGTTGAAGATAAAAAACAAGAAATATTCCACTATGACAATGGTCTTCAATCCTTTGTTAGTTATATTAATGATGACCGTCCAACACTTCATAAAGTTGTTGAGTTTAATGGTATAAAAGATAAGATTGAAGTCGCTATTGCCTTTCAATATACAGAAACATATAATGAAAATATTGTTTCCTTTGTCAATAATGTTAAGACGATTGATGGTGGTTCACATGAAGTCGGTTTTAAGACAGCATTGACTAAAGTTTTTAATGATTATGCAAGGGCTAATGGTTATTTAAAAGCTAAAGATAAAAATTTAGAAGGTCCTGATACCCGTGAAGGCTTAACAGCTATTATCAGTTTAAAGATACCTGAAAATTTATTACAATTTGAAGGCCAAACGAAATCTAAATTAGGTACTCCGGTAGCGCGTACAGTTGTCGAGAGTATCACGGCTGAAAAAATGCAATTCTTCTTGGAAGAAAATAAAGAAGTAGCTACTAAAATACTTGAGAAAATTGTCAAGAGTAAAAACGTCCGTGAAGCTGCTCGTAAGGCTCGTGATGAGGCTAGAAGCGGTAAAGATAAAGTTAAAAAAGAACGCATTATCAGTGGTAAATTAACTCCAGCACAATCACGTAATCCAGCTATTAATGAATTATTTTTAGTCGAGGGTGACTCTGCCGGTGGTAGTGCTAAAACAGGACGTGACCGTAAGTATCAAGCTATCTTACCTTTACGTGGTAAAGTTTTAAATACAGAAAAAGCTAGTCTAGAGGAAGCTTATAAAAACGAAGAAATCAATACGATGATTCATGCTATTGGTGCTGGAGCAGGTAGTGATTTTGATATTAAGGATAGTAATTATGATAAAGTAATTATTATGACCGATGCTGATGTCGATGGTTCGCATATTCAAATATTATTACTTACTTTTTTCTATCGTTATATGAAACCTCTTATTGAGACTGGACACTTATATATCGCTATGCCACCATTATATAAAATTGAGTGTGGTAAAGAAGGCGAATATGCTTGGACGGAAGAAGATCGTAAATTACTTTTAGAGAAATATAAGGGTAAGCAAACTAAAACCCAACGCTATAAAGGTTTAGGTGAAATGGATGCTACACAGTTATGGGAGACGACTATGGATCCTAAAACACGTAGCTTAATAAAGGTTAGCATTAATGATGCCGCTTTAGCGGAAAAACGTGTCTCTATTTTAATGGGAGATAAGGTTGATCCTCGTAAAGATTGGATTGAGGAAAACGTTGAGTTCTCATTAGAGGATAATTATAAAATTAATTAGGAGTGAATTATGAAGAAGAAACAAGATGATACACAAGTCGTTTTAGGAAAAATTTATGATTATACTTTAGAAGAGATAATGGGTGAACGTTTCGGTCAATACGCTAAAGACATTATTCAAAATCGTGCTATTCCTGATGTCCGTGATGGTTTAAAACCTGTTCAAAGACGTATATTATATGCTATGTTTAGAGATCATAACACTTATGATCGTCCTCATAAGAAATCAGCTACGGCTGTTGGTAATGTCATGGGTCACTATCATCCACATGGTGATTCAAGTATCTATGAAGCTTTAGTTCATATGAGTCAATGGTGGAAACAAAATGAATGTTATATCGATATGCATGGTAATAATGGTTCCATGGATGGTGATGGTCCAGCAGCCATGCGTTATACGGAAGCTCGTCTTTCTAAAATATGTGGTGAATTATTAAAAGATATTGATAAAGATACTATTGAATGGGCACCTAACTTTGATGATACATTATATGAACCAACAGTCTTACCAGCTAAATATCCTAATTTATTAGTTAATGGTTCAAAAGGCATAAGTGCTGGTTATGCAACCGAAATTCCTCCCCATAATCTGGGTGAGGTTATCGATGCCACTATTAAACGTATTGATAGTCCTAATTGTCGTATTGATACTATTTTAGATATTATCAAAGGGCCTGATTTTCCAACGGGTGGTATTGTCGAAGGCGCTAAACAAATATCTGAAGCCTTAGCAACTGGTCGTGGTAAAATTGTTGTCCGCTCTAAATATGAAATAGTTGATGAAAAGGGTAAAAAACAAGTTATTATTCATAACATTCCTTTTGAAGTAAACAAAAAGGAATTAGTTAAGAAGATTGCGGATATTATTTATAATAAAAAATTAGATGGTTTAATTGAAGTAAGAGATGAGTCTGATCGTGAAGAAGCTGTTCGTATCGTATTAGATCTTCGTAAAGATGCTGATGTTGACATTATTCTTAATTATTTATTTAAAAATACTGAATTACAAATTAGCTATTCATACAATATGGTAGCGATTGTCAATCGTAGACCAATGGTAGTTGGTGTTATTGATATCATCGATGCTTATATTCGTCATCAAAGAGAAGTAATAACAAGAAGAACTAAATTTGATTTAGAACATGCTAAAGCTAGAATGCATATTGTTGAAGGTTTAATTAAGGCTTTAGATATTCTAGACGAAGTAATTCATACAATTCGTTCTAGTAAAAATAAAAGTGACGCTATCAATAATTTAGTTAAAGAATATGAATTTACTCAAGAACAAGCGACAGCGATTGTTGAATTACAATTATATCGTTTAACTAATACTGATGTAGCAACATTAGAAGAAGAACATAAAAATCTATTATTATTAATTAAGAGTCTAGAGGAAATATTATCTGATGAGAATCGTTTAAAGAGTGTTATGAAAGAAGAGTTACGTCAAGTTAAAAATAATTATGCAACACCACGCAAGACAGAAATTCATGATGAGATAACGGAAGTTAAAGTTGATACGATCGCAATGATTCCTAAAGAAGATGTTATTGTGACTGTAACTAATGAAGGTTATGTTAAACGTGTATCTTTACGTAGCTATTCAGCTAGTGATGATAAGCCGGTTGTTAAAGAGGGAGACTATTTAATTGGTCTATATCAATTAAATACGATGGATACTATCTTAATGTTTACCGATTTAGGTAATTATTTATATGTACCTGTCTATGAGATACCTGATTTAAAATGGAAAGATTTAGGTAAACATATCAGTAATATTATTAAGATGAGTTCTGATGAAAATATTGTTGCTGCTTTACCAGTTACAAACTTTGAAACTAATCGCTTTGTTACGCTCTTTAGTGCTAATGGTATGGTTAAAAAGACACCATTATCAGAGTTTAAAGTTCAAAGATATACTAAACCAATTACTTGTATGAAATTAAAAGATAATGATACAGTTGTTAGTGTTGATACTAAAGGTTATCCATATCTTATGATAGTTACGCACAATGGTTATGCTTTAAAATATACACTAGATGAAGTGCCTTCTACAGGATTACGAAGTGCTGGTGTAAAAGCTATCTCTTTAAAAAATGATCAAGTTATCGGTGCTGCAACATTCGCTAGTGAAGAGATGGTAACGCTTATAACTTCTAAAGGAACAGGTAAACGGGTTAAATTAAGTGAATTTGAGTTTACTAGTCGTGCTCGTAAAGGGGTTTTAGCTATTCGTGATGTTAAAACTAATCCATACTATATTGTTAAAATGTTCATTAATGATCATAAAGAAATGTTAGTATATAAGACTAAAGATGATTTTATTGAATTAAAACCAACTGAGCTTCCAATTGCTGATCGTTATAGTACTGGTAGTCAGTTTACTAAACAAGCTTTACTTGATGTCTTCATCAAAAAAGAACTAGAAAATCCACTTCAAGCAAAGGAAGAACCAGTAATAGAGGAAGTGAAATTGGAAAAGACAAAAGAAAAAGATCAGCCCAAAGAAGTCTCTTTAGAGCGAATTGATGAAAGAATTATGACAATTGATGACTTCTTGGATAATTTTAATATTTAAAAGTGATTTTTAATCACTTTTTTATTATTTATGTTATACTACTATCAGGTGAAAAACATGCAAGAACTATTACCTTCACAGAATAATTGGTATAGTGAATATTTAAATAAATTATCGGATGATAACTTATTAAATGCTTTTAATAATATGTCACTCCGCTATTTATTGTCTTTAGATTCATCACGAAGAATGTTTTTGCTATGCCAAAAAAAGATTCAAAAAAGATTATTTACTAGTGGGAGTTTATATTATAATCAATCATCTTTATTAAATAGTTTATTAAATGATATGTCTTTTTGTGATTTAACTATTTTCTTTACTGATGAAACCGTTAATCTAATTAAAGAATCTAAATACTGTGATGTTATTGTTCAAATAATCCTAACATGTTCTAATCCTTATTTTGAAAAATTAATAACAGTATCACCATTAACTCATTTATTAATTGAAAAACTAGATGTTGTAAGAAGTCTTATTGAGCCATTACCATCAGCAACTGTCGTTGCGCTTTTCGATTATATTATTAGTAATAAATCTAATTATTTACATTTAATTACTTATTTAAATGAATATAATCAGTGGCAAATTATTAAGCATATTGGTATAAATGCTTTTTATGAATTAATTCAGAAGACAGATATCTTTTTCAAATTAGCTGATACCGTAGTTACAAAATTAATAATGGTTGAACCTTTTCAAAGTTATTTTGCTAGCTTACCTATAGAGGATATAACTTATTATATTAAAAGTGGTTTAACGGTACCTAATAATTTAAGTACTAATAAATTGTTCATTCATTCTTTAACAACAATCGCTAATCCCAATAGCTACCGTTTTTTAACGGATACTTTAGTTAACCATTCATATAATACCTTTCGTAAGAGAAAGAAATCTTTTCTTAATCATTGTTTCGATTACTATCAAGAACAAGGCCTTCCTTTGGAACTTGATGATGATGAACGAAAGTATTTAGATGATGAGTTGATTTATGATGGTGATTTTAATGATGCTTTTTTAGAACATGAACGTGAAAAATATTATGACCAAAGAGTAAATGTTCTTGCTTTTAATGATGATTTACTTCCAGAATATGCTTTTTATTATCATCATCCAGACATGTTATCATCTTTTCCTAGTGATGAAAATATTCATACCCAAAAAGAACTTCGTGATTGGCTTAAAAATGATCAGTCAAAGGAAAAATTATATGAAATTTTATATCGTGCTTCAACTAGACGCTTTCATGAAATATTAATTGATCGTTACTATAAAGATATTGCCTATAATTTTCTAATTAATGTTCGTAGTTTGATTACCTTTTATGCTGAATATGCTAAAACGCATAAACTTTCTTCTACTCTTATCAACCGTCTTCAAAGATATGAAAAAATAGTTTCTTTTAGTGATATGTCAAGAGAAGAACAGGTAGCTTTCTATCATTCTTTTTCGGCACAGGTTAACTATGCTAGTCTATTTTATGATGATTTTATTGAAGCTCGTATTTTAGCTTATGATGATATGAACCAATCAGTCTTTAAACCATGTCCTACTAGTCCTTTATACTGTAAAGATGAAAGTAATAGGGCTGGTGTTGATATTTATGAACTTAATGGGGAACCATTTTATGCTTATATTCATGTTACATCTATTAGTAGGAGTGAGGCTTTATCTGATACTTCACTCCAAGATAATTTTACCGATATCTTTTTACGTAACCCATTAGATGGTTTATCATGTCCTGTGGGTTCATCCATATCTTTAACGAGTGATCAAAAATTAGAAACTGTCCGTTCTGTTAATAAATATGTCACTTTCGGATATAGTTATTTAAATCCTAAACGTGTCGCTCATGTCTATCATGCTGATTCTTATTCTATTTATTTTTCCAATGGTATCGGTACGAATAAAATTAATGAAATATGTACTTCCTCAATGTTAACTGAACGTACACGTCGTTATAATGAAATATTATATCAAGAGGTATCTGATGTTTTATTTGATCCTAATGTTAAATATGAACCATTAAAACCAGATTATTTATATTGTTTTGATGAAGTAACTGATGAGGATATAGCTTTAGCCATTAAATTACAAATACCTATATTAGTTGTTAAGACAAAATATTATTCTTGCAAACGAGATGATTATTTCGACTATAATAATGATAATGAATATATCATATCAGAGGGTAAGACTAAACTTGTCTATGAATATAAAAGAGATTTACTTAAGGAGTGAGATAATGAAAATTGTTATTATCGGTGGTGGCGCTAGCGGTATGGCTTTAGCGGCTAGTTTAAGTGATACTAATTTAGATGTTACACTTGTTGAAAAAAATAATAAGAATGGTAAAAAATTATTGTTGACAGGTAATGGTCGAGCTAATTATTTTAATGATGATTTTAAGGCTTGTCATTATCATAGTGCACATCATCAATTATTAGAGCAAATAATAACTGATAAAAATAAAGAGAAGGTATTATCTTTCTTTAGTCAGATAGGGGTTGTACCTAAAATAACAAATGGTTATTATTATCCTTTTTCTAATCAAGCGGTAACACTTCATACATCTTTACTTAAGAAAATAGAAAAGGGTAATATCCATGTTGAGAATGATACAGAAGTTACAAAAGTAGAATACCATGATAAATTTTATTTAACGACGAGTAAGGGAATAAAGGAAGCTGATATCCTTGTTTTAGCGCTCGGTTCTAAAGCTTATCCTAATACTGGATCAACCGGGATGGGTTATCAGCTTGCCACTTCTTTTAATCATCATCTTATTACACCTTTACCAGCTTTAACGGGTTTACATATTGAGGAAAATTATGGTAAAGATTGGGCTGGTGTTAGATGTGATGTTAAGCTTACACTTTATATTGATGAAGAAAAAGTAAGAGAAGAAATGGGAGAAATTCAATTAACTGATTATGGTATTAGTGGTATTTGTGTCTTTAATCTTAGCAGTTTAGCTATTAGAACTTTATCTTTAGATAAAAAAGTACAAATTAAAATAAACTTCCTTCCATATTTAAAAGAAGATATTATGACCTACATGACCAAAAGGGAAGAAACCTTACCTAATTATTCTTTAAATGAGCTTTTTGATGGTATGTTAAATTATAAGATTACTAATATGTTATTTAAAAAACATCACATAAAAAATGACGTTAAAACCTTATCTTTATTAGATAAAGAAAAACTATTTAATGACTTTGTAGAGCTTCCAGTAACAATTAATGGCTATAATGATTTTATGAATGCCCAAGTATGTTCTGGTGGTATTCCACTAGATGAAATAGATATTAATACTTTTGCTTCATTAAAGCAAAAGAACTTGTATATCATTGGTGAAACGTTAGATGTCGATGGTGATTGTGGAGGATATAATTTAGGCTTTGCCTGGTTATCAGCTCTTTTAGCTAGTGATGATATTAGAGGTAAATATGATAAGAATTAGACAAATAAAAATTCCCCTAACAGAGGAAGATAAATTAAGTAAGAAATGTTCTAAATTGCTTCATTTACGTGAAACTGATCTTAAGAAAATAAATATTGTTAGTAAATCTTTAGATGCTCGTCATAAACCTAATTTGTATTTCGTATACACGGTTGATGTAATGGTTGATAAAGAAAAAGAAGTATTAGCTAAAGTAAAAAATGATGATATCTTTTTAGCGCCTTCTATGGAATATGTTTTTCCTCCTTCAGGAGATAAAGTTTTAATGAAAAGACCTATCATTGTTGGAATGGGCCCAGCTGGATTATTTTGTGGTTACCTTTTAGCACTAAATGGTTATAAGCCCATATTAATTGAACGTGGTGAATGCGTCGAAGAAAGAACTAAAAGTGTTAGTACCTTTTGGGAGACGGGTGCATTAAAACCAAATTCTAATGTTCAATTTGGTGAAGGTGGAGCCGGAACTTTCTCAGATGGTAAACTTGTTTCAAATGTTAAAGATAGCGCTAATCGTAAACATTTTATCTTTAATACGTTTGTTAAGTTTGGCGCTGATGAAAAAATCCTCTATGAAAATAAACCTCATCTTGGTACTGATAAACTATGTTTAATTGTTTCTAAAATGCGTGAAGCGATTATAGATATGGGTGGGGATGTTTTATTTAATACGACATTAACGGATATTATTGTTAAAGATAATGCGATAAGAGCTATTGAAATAAATCACCATGAAACAATTGAAACAGATATTTTAGTTTTAGCTTTAGGTCATAGTGCTCGTGATACATTAAGAATGTTAGAACTTCGTCATTTACCTATGGAAGCTAAAGCTTTTGCTGTCGGCATTCGTTTACAGCATTCCCAAAAATTAATTGATCAAAATCAATATGGAAGAAGTGATCTTCCACTGGATCCAGCTTCATATAAATTGACATATAAAGCCTCTAACGGCCGTGGGGTATATAGCTTTTGTATGTGTCCTGGTGGATATGTTATCAATGCTTCATCAGAAGATAGGAAACTCGCTATCAATGGTATGAGTTATAGTAAAAGAGATAGCGGTAACGCCAATAGCGCCATTATTGTTACAGTAAATCCTAGAGATTATGGCAATGAACCTTTAGCGGGAATAACTTTTCAAGAAGAATTAGAACAAAAAGCTTATCAAATGGGAATGGGTAAAATTCCAACACAATTGTTTAAAGATTATCTTAATGATTTACCTTCGCAAAAACTTGGAACAATTAATCCAAAATTTAAAGGACATTATCATCTTACTAATTTAAATGAATTATTTCCATCATTCATCAATGATTCTTTAAAGGAAGCTATTCTTCATTTTGATAGTCAAATTAAAGGCTTTGCTAATGATGATACCATTTTATCGGCTGTTGAAAGTCGAACTTCTTCACCCGTTAGAATGATTCGTAATGAAAAAGGCGAAAGCTCAATCATGGGTATCTATCCATGTGGTGAAGGAGCAGGGTATGCTGGTGGAATTACGAGTGCTGCTATTGATGGTATGAAGACGGCAGAATTCATCGCGCAGTTATACCATTTGGGGAGAGTGAATAAATGAAAAAACATGTCATTATTATTATCATTATACTATTTATCATAGGTGTTAGTTGTGGCCTTTTGATAGTATTAAATAAGAAGGAAAAAGAACCTAGTATTGATCCAGCTCCTAAATTTATTTTGAAAGAAAATCGTGATGTACCATTTTTAGCGGATGCTAAAAAGTCCAATTTTATCGAAGATAGTGATGTAAAATTTATTGATGATAAAGTCGATACGACGAAAGCTGGAGAAAATACAGTAACTTTAGAATATTATGATCGTAAAGGTGAAATTAAAGAATATCCTTTTGCGATTAATGTTGTCGATGATGAGCCTCCTTTAATTTGGTTAAGTGGTTCATATCGTGTCAAAAAGGGTAATAAGAATTTTATCGATAATATTTTGTGTGGCGATAACGCTGATAATAAACCACATTGTTATATTGAAGGTGACTATGATATTAACAAAGTAGGTAATTATCCGGTTACTTTTAAAGCAACTGATAAAAGTGGCAATACTTCATCAGTACCATTTACTTTAATTGTTTATGATAAGACTAAATCTTCTACTTCAACACCTAGTTCAGGAACTAAAATACCAATTGCGGACATTATTAAAAAACATAAAACTGATAAGACCAAAATTGGAATTGATGTCTCTAGTTGGCAAGGTAAAATTGACTACGCTAAAGTAAAACAAGCTGGTATTGAATTTGTTATTATTAGAATTGGAACATCTAGAGGTACTAATGGGGAATATGTCCTAGATAGCTATTTTAAAACAAATTATGAAGAAGCTAAAAAAAATGGTCTAGACGTTGGTGGCTATTTCTTCTCTTATGCTGATAGTGTAGAACATGCTAAAAGAGATGCTGACTTTATTTTAGAAAATATCGATGGTTATCAATTTGATTTACCGATTGCTTTTGATTGGGAAGATTGGTCAAACTTCAATGAATATGAAGTAAGCTTCTATGATTTAACACATATTGCTGAAACCTTTTTAGATCAAATGAAAGAAGCGGGTTATGAAGGTATGCTATATGGTAGTAAAACCTATCTTGAAAACATGTGGCTTCCAACTAAATATGATACTTGGTTAGCGCATTATACATCTAAAACTAACTATCAAGAAAAATATCTTATGTGGCAAATATGCAGTAATGGTTCGGTTGCTGGTGTTAATGGTAATGTTGATGTCGATATTTTATACGAATAAAAAGATAGTCAAATAACTATCTTTTTTTCATATAATAATATAGGTGATAGGATGGCAAAGGAAGATTTTAAAGAATTTGTACGTCAAAATCCACAT
>CANRPL010000029.1 GCA_947632495.1 uncultured Bacilli bacterium | reverse complement strand
CTATGTAGGATGATATTTGGAGGGATTTTGATGAGTTTAAGTAAAATGAAAAAAGAAGAATTAGAATTATTGTCATATACAGATTTAACAGAATTGATTTTACAAGAAAAAAAAGCACCAATGAATACCGCTCTTATCTTTAAGGAAATTAGTAAGCTTTTATCTTTATCTGATGAAGAATACGCTGCTAAAATAGGTGACTTTTATACTTCACTAACAACGGATAAAAGATTTATCTTTTTAGATGATACAGCAGAGTGGGACTTACGCAATCGTCATACTGCTCAAGTTGTTACAATTGATGACGATGAAGATGATGATGAAGATAGCGAAGTTGAAATGGAAGAAGAAGAGGAAGATGAAAATATCGACGCTATGGATTCTGATGAAGATGAATTAGATGACAATGAAGATGATATTGGTGATTTAGCTATTTTGACTGAAGATGAACTAGAAGAAAATTAAGCTAGTTCTTTTTTCTTGTCAAATACCATTAAATATAGTATAATTTAGAATAGTTAAAGAGAGGAAGATACTGATGATTGAAAGGTTAAAAGCAATTGAAACACGTTATTTAGAATTACAAGAAGAACTCATGAAACCAGAGGTTTTTTCCGATGTCAAAAAGATGGCTGAATTAACTAAAGAACAAGCATCATTAAAGGAGGCATATGATGCTTATAATGAATATAAAAAGCTTTTAGCGACTATTGATGATGCTAAAGAAATGATGAAAGATCCCGAATTAGGTGATTTAGCTCGTGAAGAATTGGATAAGGCTACGGCTCGTAAAAGTGAACTAGAAGCTAATTTTGAAATTCTCTTATTACCAAAAGATCCTAATGATGGTAAAGATGTTATTGTGGAAATAAGAGGTGCCGCTGGTGGCGATGAAGCTAATATCTTTGCTGGTGATTTATACCGAATGTATTGTTATTATGCAGAAAAGCAAGGTTGGCGTATTGAAGAAATCAATGCTGAAGAGGGTACTGCTGGCGGTTACTCGCAAATTGAATTTCGTGTTAAAGGCGATAATGTTTATTCAAAATTAAAATATGAGAGTGGCTCTCATCGTGTTCAAAGAGTTCCTACAACTGAATCGCAAGGTCGTATTCAAACATCGACAGCGACTGTATTAGTTATGCCAGAAGTAGAAGATATTGATATTGAAATTAAAGATAGTGATTTGCGTATTGATGTCTACTGTGCATCAGGTCATGGTGGACAGGGTGTAAATACGACGCCATCAGCTGTTCGTATTACCCATTTACCTACTAATACTGTTGTTACTTGTCAAAATCAACGTAGTCAAATTCAAAACAAAGCTGAGGCTATGCAAGTTTTAAAAGCTCGCTTATACGAAGCGGAACTTGAACGTCAAGAAGCAGAACTTGGTAGTGAACGAAGAAGTAAAATAGGTACTGGTGACCGTTCTGAAAAGATTCGTACTTATAACTATCCTCAAAATAGAGTTACAGACCATCGTATCGGTTATTCAACTATGCAACTAGCTCGTGTTATGGATGGCGATTTAGATGATATTATTGAAGCCTTGATTACGGAAGATCAAGCTAGAAAGTTAAAAGGAGAATAATCTCCTTTCTTTATTAATTATGAGTATTAAATATAGTGATGAAGAACTTATTAAATATAATGAAAATTATTTGAAAAAATATTTACCTAAAGATAGATTAGATCAAGGCTTAAAGGAAATGTATGCTGGTCGACCTGTTCAGTATATTGTAGGTAATGTTGATTTTTTTGGACATATCATTAACGTTGATGAACGAGTCTTAATCCCTCGTTTTGAAACAGAAGAATTAGTAGAAAAGACTATTTCTTACCTAACTGATGATATGTCGATTATTGATCTTGGTACAGGTAGTGGTTGTATCGCTATAACCCTTAAGAAAAAATTTCCTAAAGCTAAAGTAGTTGCGGTAGATATATCAGCTGATGCTCTATCAGTAGCTAAAGAAAATGCTAAACAAAATGATGCTTCAATTGAATTCATACAAAGTGATATGTGGGATAAAGTGACTGGTAAATATGATGTTGTTATCAGTAATCCACCTTATATTGCTTATGATGAAGAGGTTATGGATATTGTTAAAAACAATGAACCTCTTGTAGCATTATATGCTGATCATAATGGTTTAGCGCTCTATGAAAAAATATTAAGTGATTGTTTGAAGCATCTTAATGATAAATATTTAATTGCTTTAGAAATAGGGGAAAGTCAAGCTTTAGAACTTATTAAAATTGTCAATAAGTATTTGGATAATCCCGATATTAGAGTTGAAAAAGATTTGCAAGGACGAGATCGTTTTATGTTTATAAGAGGTGGCATATGGAAGTAGATTTATGGCAATATGAAAAAGAATTATATCAAGCTGGTTGTATTAATATCGCCGGTGTTGATGAAGTAGGAAGAGGACCTTTAATTGGCCCAGTTGTCACAGCTTGTGTTATTTTACCACCGGATTTTGTTTTAGATGGGTTAACAGATTCTAAAAAGTTAAGTGAAAAGAAACGTAATCTCTTTTATGATTATATTATTAATTACTGTGTAGCTTATGGTATCGGATCTTGTTCGCCAGAAGAAATCGATCAATATAATATTTATGCTGCTACTAAAATAGCGATGATAAGAGCTATTGAGGAAGTAAAAAAGCAAGTTAAGATTGACCATGTTTTAATTGATGCCATGCCTCTTGATTTAGATATTCCAACGACATCGATTATTAAGGGGGATGCTAAAAGTATAAGTATAGCGGCTGCTAGTGTCGTTGCTAAAGTAACAAGAGATAGAATGATGTATGAATTAGACCAAAAATATCCTATGTATGGCTTTGGTAAACATAAAGGATATCCTACGAAAGCTCATATTGAAGCTATTCATAAGTATGGTTTAATTGACGGCTACCGTAAGACTTACGGTCCAGTTATGGAAGTCTCAAAAAAAGAAGGTGAAAGAAAATGAAATTATTATTAATTTCCCATATTGCTGATTGTGATGGTATTATGCCGGTTATTTTAACTGACTTTGTTTTCCCAGATTATGATTATCAACTTCTAGAAGCTGGCGAAGTAGATAATTATATGAAAGAATCATTAAAACAACATACTTTTGATGATTACGATCAGATAATTATCACTGATTTAAGTTTTAGTAAAGAAGTAGCTGATCAGATTAATAATAGTTCACTTAAAGATAAGTTAATTCTTTTTGATCATCATGAAGGAGCTCTATATTTAAATACTTATCCTTTTGCGCATGTCACTATTACTAAAGATAATATTATGCAAAGTGGTACAACTAATTATTACGATTATCTTTTAACTAATTATGATAATGATTTAATTCGTAAAAAAAGTGTTAAAGATATGGTTGAACTAGTTCGAATTAATGATACTTGGGATGAGGATAGCCCTCTTTTTGATGCATCTCGCAATCTAGGTTCAATATTATGTAATTATGGTAATGATAAGTTTATTGATAAATATAAAAATTTTTTACGTGAAAGTGATACCTTTTACTTTAATGATACAGAAGAGACTTTATTAGAAATCGATAATCGTCGCCGTCAAGAATATATTGATAATTTAAAAGATAAAGTTATCTTTAAAGAAATAGCGGGTAATCGAGTAGGAATTGTCTTTGCCGAACAATATCGTAGTGATGTCGGCCATGCTTTAGCTAGTTATTATAAAGATCAAGTTGATTTAATTATGATTATCAATTTAAATCGTAGTTTAAGTTTTCGTAGTTTAGAAGATAAAGCTGATGTTAATACTTTTGCTAGTCTCTTTGGTGGCCATGGTCATATCCGTGCATCTGGGGCGCCCATTCCCGATGGCCTTAAAGATAACATTGTTGACTATGTAATTGATTCAATTAATAAGGAGTAGTTTATGCAAATAGAAAGTGTCGTTGTTGGACCATTAGAAACAAATTGTTATCTATTAAATCATGGGAATCATTTACTTGTCATCGATCCAGGGGATGAAGCTGCCAAAATTAAAAAGGCTATTAATAATCGTATGGTTGATGGCGTCATTATCACACATCATCACTTTGATCATATCGGAGCGCTTGATCTTTTCCCACAAGATAAGATATATGATTATACTAACTTAAAAGAGGGTATTAATAGGGTAGGTTCTTTCACTTTTAAGGTTATCTATACGCCAGGACACAAGAGTGATGCAATTAGTCTTTATTTTGAAAAAGAAAAAGCTTTCTTTGGTGGCGATTTTATCTTTTATGAGTCAGTTGGTCGAACCGATCTTGAGACAGGAAATATGGAAGATATGTATAATAGTTTAAACAAGGTAAGTGATTTACCTGATGATGTTATCATTTATCCAGGTCATGGGATGACAACATCTTTTGCCCATGAGCGAAAAGCTAATTTATATTTTAAACAAATTGATTGAGCCTTATTTACATTTTGTTTTAAATATGTTACAATGTGTTTGTTTTGAAAGCGAAAATGAAAGAGTAGTAGGTAAGTAGTTAATTGATAGAGAGTTAATGGTTGGTGGAAATTAACAATTAATCTTATTGAATTCACTTTCTAGCATTATAAAAGAAAATTTATAACGGTGATGCGTTATAGTCATTGAGTGCATAATAGTATTATGAAATAGGGTGGTACCACGGTTATCCGTCCCTATACCATAATACTTTTTTTTGTTAGGAGGGATAAGATGCAAGATTTAGATGATATCTTAAAAAAATTAAAAGAAGAGATTGAAAAAGTTAATGACGAAGCCGAACTAAATAATTTACGTGTTACTTATTTAGGTAAAAAGGGTAGTATTAGTGCTTTATCAAATAAAATTGGTTCACTACCAGTTGAAGAAAGAAAAACTTTCGGCGCTAATTTAAATCGTGTTAAGGAAGAAGCAACATCCTTAATTGATGAAAAGAAAAAAGAAATTGATGAACGCTTATTAAATGAAAAGTTAAAAAGGGAAGACATCGATGTCTCTTTACCAGCTACCAAAATTCCAGTTGGTGCACCTAATATTTTAGAAAAAGTCGTTGAAGACGTTGAAGAATTATTTATGTCAATGGGTTACGATGTAGTAGATGGGCCAGAAGTTGAGGAAGATCACTATAACTTTGAATTATTAAATATACCTAAAGGTCATCCTGCTCGTGATGCTCAAGATACTTTTTATATCGAAGATGAAACGATATTATTACGTAGTCAAACATCACCTGTTCAAGCCCGAACGATGTTAGCAGCTGGTGGAGATAAACCAATTCGAATGATCTGTCCTGGTAAAACTTATCGAAGAGATGCTGATGACGCTACGCATTCTCATCAATTTATGCAAATTGAAGGATTACTTGTCGATAAAAATATTAGTCTATCAGATTTAAAAGGTACTTTTGATGTTCTAGCTAAACATTTATTTGGTGAAAATTGTGAAACACGTTTCCGTCCAAGTTATTATCAATTCACAGAACCTTCAGTTGAAACGGATATCTCTTGTTTTGCTTGTAAAGGTAGTGGTTGCCCACTATGTAAAAATACTGGATGGATTACTGTTAGTGGGGCTGGTATGGTTCATCCTAATGTATTACGTAATTGTGGTTATGATCCTGAAGTGTGGTCTGGTTTTGCCTTTGGCTTCGGAGCTGAACGTTTAGCGATGTTAAAATATGGTATCGATGATATTAGAACATTCTATCAAACAGATTTACGTGAAACACACACATTTGATCGAAGGGAGGCCAACAATGATTAGTTTAAATTGGGTTAAAGACTATGTTGATCTTGAAGGCGAAGATTTAAAAGAATTAGCTGTCAAAGTAACTAAAGCTGGTGTCAATGTCGAATCAGTTACTTCAAGTCATATTGATAATTTAGTTATTGGCTATATTGAAGAGTGTACGGATCATCCTGATAGTGATCACTTACATCTATGTAAAGTTAATGTTGGTAATAACATTGTTCAGATTGTCTGTGGAGCTCCTAACGTTAGGGCTGGACTTAAAGTTATCGTCGCTCTTCCTGGCGCTGTTTTACCTGATGGTGAAATTAAAGCTGGTAAAATTCGCGGTCAAGAATCAAATGGTATGATATGTGCTTTATTTGAATTAGGATTAGAAGAAAAAACAGACGAAACATACGCTAAAGGTATTACGGAATTAGATACAGAACTTCCTCCAGGAACAGACGCTAATATATACCTTGGAACAGATGATACTATCTATGAGTTAGATGTTCATAAACATCGTAATAATGATTGTTATTACCATATTGGTTTTGCTTATGAAGTAGCTTGTATTTTAAATAAGAAAGTAACATTACCAGCTGATGATTATGAAGAGATTAAAGATGATGTTAATAAACATCTTACCTTAAAAGTAGAAACTCCTGACTGTCCTTTTTATTCAGCTAAAATGGTTAAGGATGTTGTCATTAAAGATTCACCAGAATTTATTAAGAAAAGATTAATTGCGGCTGGTATGCGTCCAATTAATAATGTCGTTGATATTTCTAACTATGTTATGCTAGAGTATGGTCAACCACTTCATTTCTTTGATAAGAAAAAATTAGGCGATAATATCCTAGTTCGTAATGCTAAAGAAAATGAAGAAATTGTTACTTTAGATGGTAATAATCGTATTTTAAATAGTAAGGATATCGTTATTACTGATGGCGATAAACCCGTATGTATCGCTGGGGTAATGGGTGGTGAAAACACCGATGTTGATGAGACTACTAGAGATATTTTAATTGAAAGTGCCATCTTCGATGCTGTCCATATTCGTGAAACAGCCTCTCGTTTAAATTTAAAGAGTGAAGCTTCTATCCGCTATGGTAAAGGCTTAAATTATGAATATACTTTACAGGCGCTTAATCGTGCTTGTCATTTACTTCAAAAATATGCTGATGCTAAAGTATTAGGTGGTATGACTTTATATGATAAAGTTGATAAAAGTATAAAGAAAGTTAGTTTTAAAACCGAAGAAATTAATATTTTGTTAGGTATTACTCTAACTGATGATGATGTCAAGACTGAATTAGCTCGATTAGATTTTGCTTATAAATATAGTAAGGGTTTGTTTACAGTAACGATACCTCGTCGTCGTTTAGATATTGATCCTAATATTAATGATATTGCTGAAGAAATAGGCCGCCTTTATGGTTATCATAATTTAGTATCAACGCTTCCTATCATACCAACACGCCGTGGTGTTTATGTTGGTGATGTTTTAATTCGTAAACAAATATCTCGTCGCTTACGTACTTTAGGATTAAATGAGACAAAAACATATACGCTAACTAGTCGTGAAATGGCCGATACTTTCCATTATGAAGATAAGAAACAAATTGTCTTACCAAATCCGATGAGTATGGATAAATCCGTTATTAGAACGAGTATTATTCCATCTCTTATTAATGTTTATGAATATAATAAAGCTCGTAGTGTCGATGATGTTCTTCTTTATGAAATCGCTAAAACATGCGATAGTAATTATGAAGAAGATAGTAAGGTTGCTATTTTGATGGAAGGTAACTACATATTAAATAATTGGTCTAATACTAAAGTTAAATGTGACTTTTATATGATTAAGGGTATCGTTGAAAATTTATTAGATTATTTAGGATTTAAAAATCGCTACGAATTTGTTAAAGGAGAAGTTCCTCAACTACATCCTGGTATGAGTGCAACAATTACATTAGATCGTGAACCAATCGGTGTTATCGGACGTGTTCATCCATCATATAAAAAGGATGAAATCTATGTTGCCGAGTTGTCGATGAGTAAACTATATGCTAAACAAGTTAAAGCTATTAAATATAAAGAAGCATCAAGATATCCAGAGATAAAGAAAGATTTAGCGTTCGCTATTAAAAAAGATATTCCGGCAATCGATGTTATAAATGTTATTAAACGAGCTGGTGGTAAACTACTTACTGATATTAGTGTCTTTGATTTATATGTCGGTGAAAATGTAGCCTCTGATGAAAAATCTTTAGCGTTTAGTTTAACTTTCGCTGATCCAACTAGAACTTTGAGTGATGAAGAAGTAACACAAATATTTGAAAAGATTATTCATGAAGTAGAAACAAAGATGAATGCTACATTAAGAAATAAATAAACGGGCAACCGTTTTTTTCTTGTATTTATATTAAGGAGTTGATATAATATTAACAGTAGGTGAGTTATGAAAAAGATAATGATTACATTTGTATTTATGATTGTAGCGATGGTTGCTATGTTTGCTTATTTTAATACTAAAAATAATAGAAAAGAGACTGAAGAGTTACCTAAAGAAGAAAAATATGAAGAATTATTGATCGGTCAAATTAACAATATCGAACTATACGTTACAGATTATGTATATGATAGCACTATTAATGGATACAAATATACTAAATTAAATGTTAATAATGCTGATGAATTAAAAGCATTATTACGTGATATAAATCTTAATGATAGAGTCGAAGATGTTGTCTTCGGTAAATATAAAATTGTTTTAGATGACAAAACCATCTTCTTTGAGCTCGATAATGATAGTGCCTTATATTTAGAAAAAAAGATAACTTTTAAATTACCAAATACAATTAAGAAGAAAATAGTTGCCTCAATGGATAATTGTAGTTGTTGTCAAAATACGGAAAAATGCGGTATTAATGTATGTGCGTGTAAAACGCCTACTACGGAAAACCAAACGGCATAGACTTATACTATGCCTTTTCTTATTAGATGTATTAAGGAAGTGATCCGATGGAAAACGATATTATATCTTTATATTTAATACGTAGAAGTGAAAATGTTAGTCGCTACGCTGAAATCTTCACTAAATATACCTTAAAAAAAGATATTAAGCTAGATAAAACAATAAATAAAATAATCGATATTTATTTTAATAATTTCTTTTTGAATCGTCATTTAGATTATAGTTTATTAATGAAATATTTTGAAATAAAAAAAGATAATGAATCAGCAATGAAAGATATTCTTATGGCTTCTTTATTATTCTATCAACAGGCAGGATTAGAAAAGCAAATTGATGATGATATCAATACAATTGTTATTCTATCGAATATTATTTTCCTATCCGTTAGTTTAGATGAATATACTAGTGCTTATAGATGCAGTAGTGATGATGTTGATATCCGTTTTCAAGAATTTCTTGATAGATATCGTAAAAAACTACATTTATCAGAAGAAAATATGGAAGCTTTAGCGACTGAACTTTTAACTAGAGTAAAGAAAAATAACAGTGCTGAAAAGAAATTTTGGAAGTGCTTACAGAATAATAACTTTAAGTTAGATTATTATTTTTATACTAAAAATCCTAATTACTATTTAGTCGATTATGCTTATGATATCAAAAAGCTAAATCGTTATCACCAAGACGAAGTCTTAAAAATGAGTAAGACGAAAGGTATTAGTGATGATATCCTAACTATTTATATCGAACTTCTATCCATCTTTATTTTAAAAAACTTATTAAGTAAAAAATTTGATAATTATTTTTTTATGGATATATATAGTGATTATTTTACTAAGAATAAAAACTTTATCGCTGTCAATCGCATTCTCTATAATGCCTACGTCCGTAATCATTTTGCTTTTGTATTTAACTATAATGATATCATCCATAATACTAGTGTTTTAAAAATGTTAGCGGCTAAAGGCTATAAGATAGCAGTTAAAAATATTGATGATAAAATGAAATTAGCTACTAATAGTTTTGATTTAATTGACTATGTCTTTATCAAAAAGGATATATATGATAGTTATGAACAATTCCATAGTATCTGGCAAGTTAAAGAAATTAAATTTATTGATATTGATACAACCTTAACCAATATGGTAGAAAAGGATATAGTGGGTGATGAATATGAATGATCGCATTATTGAATTTATTAGTAATCTCGATACGGATTCCTTTGAAACTTATTTAGCGAATGCTAAAATCGATCGCTCATACAATTTAGCCATCAATCAAAAGGAATATGATTATTCTTGGCTTAATCAATTTGAACAATATTTACCATTTCTTACTAATATTTTAAGTATGGATTTTTCAAAAGCTGATCCTAGTGTAATTGAATCATATGAAAATCGTTTTATTCGAACTCTAGTCTATCGTATTTCTGATTATATTAAAGTTCAACGAGATTTATTTAATCGTATGCAGGAACAAAATAAAAAAAGAAACCTAGAGACGACGATTACAACTAAAGTTGGCAATGAAGATATTATAGTCAATTTATCGATAAGCGCTACTAAAAGTGATGAATCACATAAGGGAGAAGCTTTTGGACTTAGTTTAAAAGATCGTCTAGAACGGGTTAGTGCCATTGTAGAAGCTTTGAAAAGATCATCTTTGATGAAAGCTTTAGAAAATACTTCTTTTATATCGTCACCGATCAATAAGACCGCTCTTTTTGAAGAAGAGACTAATTATCGTAAAGCTTTAGAATTTTATAATTTTATTGAAAATACTAGTGATGGTAATGATGATTATGCTACAATAGATATTAAAGATTTAGATGATAAGCTACTGATAACAACTTTTATGGAATATCAATTATTAAATGAAGTATATAAAGATAAAAAGAACAATAGTTATCAAGATTTTTTAAATCGTTTAATTGAACGATTAGTTCTAACATCTAGTATCGATGAAAAAAGTTTTAAGAAAATGCTAGCTAAAAAGTTTGAAGATGAGTATAACAAGAAAAAGAACCGTGAACAGACGATTCAAAATATCTTTCTTAAAACGATTGATGATTATAACAAACAAGTCAAAGATGCCTTAAGGGCTTTAAAGGGTTAGTGAGAATATGATCGCACAAGTTTTGGTTGAAGTAAAAGTAAAAAAAGTAGATAGTTTATTTGATTACGAAGTACCTCTTGAGTTAGGGGATATAGCTGTTGGTAAACGTGTTATTGTCCCTTTTGGTAAACAAACTCTAGAGGGTTTTGTTATGTCCTTAAATAATCATAGTACCTATGATGGTAAATTAAAGAAAATTATTAAGGTTATTGATGAAGAAAGTGTCATCAATGAAGAACTTTTAAAAATAGGGGACTATATTAGTAAAAAAACTTTGTCAACCAAAATAGCTGCCTATCAAGCTATGTTACCTAAAGCTTTAAAAGCTCAATATAAGACAAATATTAATAAAAAATATGATATATATCTTACTTTAGTTGATACGACATATTTACCTAAAACCGCTAAACAAGAATTATTACTAGATAAGTTAAAAGATAACGACTTGCTAAAAAGCTCTTTAAAAGAATATTCTTCATCAATTATGACTTTACTAAAAAAGGGTGTTATTAAAGAATATGCTAAAGAAATTTATCGTCTTAATAGTGATGCTCTTAAGGAAGATGAAACTATTGTTTTAAATAATGATCAAGAAAAGGTTGTCAAAAGAGTTCTCGAATTTAAAGATTCTTTTAAACCTTTCTTATTATATGGTGTAACCGGTAGTGGCAAGACAGAAGTTTATATGCATATTATCAGTGATACTTTAAAAAGAGGAAAAGAAGCAATCGTTTTAGTTCCTGAAATAAGTCTAACCCCTCAATTAGTTGGAAACTTTCAAAAACGCTTTGGTAATGATATCGCAGTTTTACACTCGCGTTTAAGTGATGCTGAAAGATATGATGAATGGCGAAAGATTGTCCGTGGTGAAGTTCATATTGTTATTGGAGCTAGAAGTGCCATCTTTGCGCCTTTTAAAAATCTAGGGGTAATTATTTTAGATGAGGAACATACAACATCTTATAAACAAGATAGTAATCCACGTTATTATGCTATCGATATTGCTATGTATAGGGGTAAATATCATCAGATACCTGTTCTTTTAGGAAGTGCTACACCATCACTTGAAAGTTACACTAGAGCTAAAACCGGTGTCTATGAATTACTTAAGTTAACTAAACGTGTCAATAATAATTTACCGGAAGTTAAACTAGTCGATATGACGGATGAAATAAAAAAAGGACATCGCATTATCTCACAAATTTTAGAAGATAAAATTATAGATATTTTAGATCATCATGAACAAGCTATTATTCTTTTAAATAGACGTGGTTATGCAACTTCGGTTACTTGTCATGCTTGTGGTTATAAAGTTACTTGTCCTAATTGTGATATTACTTTAACTTATCATAAGAAGAGCAATACAATGAAATGTCACTATTGTAACTACACTACTTATAAACCAGATATTTGCCCAGAATGTCATAGTAAAGATATTAATCAATTTGGTTTAGGTACAGAACGTTTAGAAGAAGAGATAAAAAAGATTATCCCAAAAGCTCGTATTATTAGAATGGATATTGATACGACCACAAAAAAGGGGAGTCATGAACGTATTTTAGATAGCTTTCAAAAACATGAATATGATATTTTATTAGGTACGCAAATGATTGCGAAAGGACTCGACTTTGAAAATGTTACACTAGTTGGCGTCATCAATGGTGATGCTAGTTTAAATATTCCTGATTTTCGAAGTGCTGAAAGAACGTATGCTTTACTAAATCAAGTAGCTGGTCGAGCAGGCCGTGGTGATAAAAAAGGAATCGTTATTATTCAAGGATTTAATCTTAATCACTATAGTATTTTAAAAGCTAAAACGCATGATTATGAAGGCTTTTATGATGAAGAAATGCAAGTCCGTAAAGATTTAAAATATCCTCCTTTTTATAATTTATCACTTATTAAAATATCTAGTAAAACATATGATTATGCCTATCAAGAAAGTGAAAAAATATGTACTTATCTAAAAGATAATGTAGCTAATATTATCGTTTTAGGACCTAGTAGTAGTTTTATGTCTAAAGTTAATAATTGGTACAATCTACAAATAACAATTAAGTATAAGAAAAGTTCAGAGTTATTTAAAGCCTTAAATTTTATTAAGCAAAAATATGACACAAATAAATTAAGAGTTGAAATTGATATAAATCCACTCTAAAAATATTGTTTTTTAATTATTAGGTATGATATAATTGTCGTAAGAGAATGAAAAGTGGTTATGTGGTGATATGATGAAAAACAATTTTGATATGACGAAAGATGATTTTGAAGAAGATGAATTGTTATTAGACACCCCAACGATAGATGAACTAAATACTACGGATAGTAACACTAAACCAACTTTAATCTCTGATTACGTCGATGTTGCTTCTCTAGATGATGATGAATTTGATCGTCTATTAAATGAATTTGTTCAAGACGACGACACTAATGAATTATCTTTTAGTGATGATGATGTTTTAGATGAACGTCAACAGTTTGAATTAGAAAAACAGTTGATAATGGAAAAACTACGTATCGAAAGAGAAGAACTCGAATGTGAAAAACGTAAATTCGCGCGCTATAAGAGTGAGTGGGAGTCTTTAAAGAAATTATCTGAAGAAAGTTTTCAAGCTGAAAAAGAAGAATATGAAAAACAACGAAAGCTTGATAAAGAAAAAATGTACTTAGAGACACAGGAAATTGTTAATAGCTGCGCTAATTTTAGAGAATTTTTAGACAACTACAATAAAATCCGCGATGTTTCTGAGTAAATATCGAGGTGAAGTATGAAGAATATAGCAGATGTTAATAGCGATGATATTTTAACTGAATTAAATAACTTAAGTTACGATGACGATGATGAATTAAAGTTATTAGATGATGAAGATATCAAACCGATCAATAATAGTAGTGACGAAGAAACTGATGATGAATTAACGGACTTTTATATGGATTATGAGCAATCTAAAACGAAGCGTAAAGCCAAAGTTGATTTATATACGGAAGAAGTTAAACCTGTAAAAGAAGAGGAAAGTAAACCTAAAGTAGAAGTTGTCAAAGTAGCTCCAGCGCCAAAGCCTGAACCGGTTCCAACACCAGCTCCAGCCCCAGCACCAAATGTTGATAACTATTTAAATCGTCCTCCTAAAGAGGAAAATAATGTCCCTAATCCATTGATTAATAATGCTAAAAAGGAAGAACCACCTCATGTTTCTGCCCCAAATAATAATCATGTCGAAATTCAAGATCTTAATCAGTTGTTTGATAAGGTATCTAATAATGTTAAAGGCGCATCAGAAATCGTCAGTCGTAATGCTGAAATAAAACGTAAGATTGATGAGCGTTTTGAAGAACTACGTCGTATGCAACAAGAACATGAAGCCAATAAGAAGAGTGATTATGAAGAGATTAATGCCTATAAGAATGATGTCTACGCTAAACTTCAAGATAAAAAGGCTGAAATCGAAAGAGATCTTCTTTCACTACGTGGGGAACAAACTAAACTAGCTAATGAACGTAAAGATTTTGAAACGTATAAGAATCAAGCTTTAGCTAATTTAAGTGCTTTAGAAAAAGAACTAAAAGAATCTTATGATAGTCGTAATAAGAATATTGAACAAGTAGAAATGGGATTAGTAAAGCGTAAAGAACAGTTAGATGCTGAACGATCAGCCATTGCTAAAGAGCGTGAACTTTTAGAAAAAGATCGTGCTACTCTTGCTAATAATCTTTTACAATTTAATAAACTTGTTGATGAGTTTACTAAAGGTATCGATAATTTTAATTAATTTAAATCAAGTCAAAAGACTTGATTTTTTATATATAAAATGACTATAATTGTATTAGGTGATAGTATGGCATTTCTTTGTATTTCACTTAATAATTCTAGTGTTAATGTTCTTCATCTTATCGATGGAGAATTATGTGAGATCGATAAGTATACCTCTAAATTTGATACAGCTAAACAAATTTTAAAACAATTTCCAGAAAAAATAGCTGAATTTAATCATATCTATAATATTGAAAATACGGATAAAGGTGATATTAAATTACGTATTTTTCTACCTGATGACAAAGAGCGTTTTGTCATGTATAAAAAATATTTTATTGCGTTTAAATCCATTATTCATAATCGTCATTTCTTACGTTACGCTATAAATTATGAACCTAATTTATTAGATAAAAAATGTGTTGATATGATTAATGATAAAAATGTTACCGATGATGAAATAAACGCGGCGCTAAATAATGCCTTATGTGAATTTACTGAAGATGAGTATTATACTTTTGTAAGACGTATATGCGATCAATATAATAATTATGCTGAAGATTATGCTGACCATAATGTCGCAACTCTAGATGATGTTTATCGTAGTTATTTAAAGAAGGTTAAAGAAGGACAAATTAAGCCAATTAGAAAAATAGTTAAACCAAAACGCAAACAAAATTTACCTAGTGCGTTTACTTTATTTGAACATCCTAATTTCTTTAAAAAGTATGGTAATTCTTTTAGTCGTCAAAAACCTATTTTTATCTTTGGTGGTTTAGTTAATGAAGTAAACAGGGGAGAGTATATTGAATTATATAATAATTGTAAAAAGTGTTTTAATAATCCCATCTATTACCCTTTTAATGCCAACGTATCTTTACCATTAGTAAATGAATTTTTAAAATTATATGATGATTCAATCATGGTTATTGTTAATGGTAATGAACACAATGAAGATTTAGATTTAAAAATTAAAAGAGCAGCGCAAAAGAATATTACGATTTTAATTCTTGTTAGCGATGATCATTTTGAACAATTATATAATAAATATTATGGTGCTTTAGATACGGTAATTATCCGTCGTTATAAATTTGGCTCTTATGAATCTCATAAAATGTTAGCTGATATTATTGCTGGATTATATATTAATGAATATAAAAAGCAAGCAAGGTGATATTACGAAAGATTTCATTAGAAAATTTTTAGATGTGTTACGTGATGAGAAACAATATTCACCTAATACGATTATTAGTTATCAAAACGATCTTGAGTTATTTAATTTCTTTCTTACGGAACAAAAAATTACATCTTTAGCTGCTATCGATTATCAAGTAATTCGTAAATATTTAAATTATTTATATGATAAAAAATATTCTAATAAAGCGATAGCGCGTCATATAAGTTCTTTACGCAGCTTCTTTAAATATTTAAAGAAGAATAATGTGATCAAAAATAATCCAATGTTACTTATCAGTAATCCTAAAATTGAAAAGAAGTTACCGACCGTTATTTACTCTAAAGAACTAGAAGCTATTTTAAGTGCTCCTGATAAATCATCGACACTGGGGTTACGTGATGCTTTAATTTTAGAAATGTTATATGCCACAGGTATCCGTGTTAGTGAATTAGTTAATATTGAAATTAAAGATATTAATTTTAATCGTCAAGAGATTAATATTTTAGGAAAAGGTAGCAAGGAACGTATTGCTTTTTATGGAAATCGTTGTCAAACTTTATTAGATGAATACTTAAAAAAAAGTTATAAGGAATTATATCAAGAAAAGTATAGTATGAATTATTTACTTTTAAGTAAGACTGGTCGTAAAATCAATACGCGTGAAATTCGGACGATTATTGATAAATATGTTGATCAAGCTGGCTTAAAGATTCACATTTCACCCCATG
>CANRPL010000028.1 GCA_947632495.1 uncultured Bacilli bacterium | reverse complement strand
TGTCTATTTTCGTGATTTTTGTCGTGATATAATATTTGTATGAAAAAAGTATTGACAAAACTTAGATAGTCAATTTATATGATTAAGATTATTGCGTAAAAAATAACATTTTTGTTTGCTTCAACTGATAATAATTTAGCACCTTTTATCACGTACAATAAACAAAAAAAAGTTCACAAAAAATAAGCTGTAAAAAGCTTATTTTTTTAATAATTAAATAATTTACAATGATACTGGTATAGTAATTCATTAATATCAGCAATTTTAAATATCTTATGGATAAAACAAAATCTGATGATTAGGTCATATTCATTATTTTTAGGTAAGGAATATGATGCACTATCTAAAAGTTCATCCAATTCATCTTCGGTTAATTCTAAAGCAATTGCTAGTAGAATGATTGTCTCTTTACTAGGGTGGTAGTTTTTATCACTTCTAATTTTTGAAAAAAGTCTTCGATCAATATGAACTTTATTATATACATCGGCATCTTTAAGCTTTCTATCATCAATAAACTTAAATAACATTGTTTGAAAATCACTATATTCGTCATGCTTATCGATAAAGTCTTTAACATTTTCTTCATCATAACGCATTAATTTATCTTCATAAAAGTATTGAACAGCATTGATATTACCGGTTCTTTCTTCTATTAAATTATTATCGATATAGTATTTTAATTCTTCTTTTATACCTTTCATTTTAACTCCTTTATAAGTACTATAAATTATTGTATCACACTAAAGCTAAATTGTCGCTTTTTAAGTGACCTATAGTGTAAATAACTATTGTATTATGTTGATGAAAAGGAGATGTTATAATGACAAAGAAAAAAGAAGTGACAAATGTGTTTTTCATCCTAGATAGAAGTGGTTCAATGGCTGGTACAGAAAAGGATACGATAGGTGGCTATAACAACTATATAGATAAGTTTAAAAAGAAGGATGCTAAAATTACAACCGTTCTATTTGATGATGAGTATGAAATGATTACTCAAAGGGAAGATGTTAAGACAGTGCCTAAATTAACAAGTAAAAAATATTTTGTAAGAGGTAGTACAGCTTTATTAGACGCTATTGGTAAGTCTATTAGATTTATGGAACAAGAAAAAGCGGGAAAGGTTATATTTATTATTACTACTGATGGTTATGAAAATGCTTCTAAAGAGTTTACAAAAGACCAAATAAGAGAAATGATTCGTGGCCATAAGAAGTGGGAGTTTATTTACATTGGAGCAGATATTGATTCCTATGATGAAGGAAGAAGTATTGGTATTAAGGATAATAATATAGCTAACTATCAAAAAGATCGCAAGGGTATTGCTAAAATGTTTGATGCTGTAGCTTTAGCAAGTGATGCTTATTGTGAAGAAAGTCACATTGATATGTCATGGAAAGAAGATCTTGAAAAATATGTTGAAGAGAGTAAAAAGTTTGATGAATAAATTTTTTAATTAAAACAGATTCAGAAAAAATAACTATGTTGTAGTTATTTTTCTTTTTTTAAATATGATATAATTTAGATATATATATACAAAGTTTAGATGATAAAAAAAGGAGTTATATGACGAAAGAAGAATTATTAAATACATTAGGTATCAAGCATCCGACGGATAGTTTATTAAACCATCCTAAAGTTTTAGAATTACTTAATTATTGTAATATTAATGATGCTACTATTTATGAAGGAAACTTTGAAATCAAAGAAGAAGCTTTTAAAATATTACTTGAAAATATTCATTCCTTTGAAACTTTACTAGTTATTTTGCATAATACCGGTGTTATCTTAAGTTTAGAATATCATCCTAAAGAAATAGCGCTTTTTTATAACTTATATGATCCGGAGAAGTTACAATATAGTGAGTATGCTGATATTTTAATTAGTGATGAATACTTAAAATATACATCAAAGGAATGGACGGAAGATGTTTTTTTGCATGAAGAAAGAGTTTTATACTTTGATAACCAAAGTTTTATGTTACAAGAACCTAGCCCTAATGATGAAGCACCTATTTATCTATTAAATCTTACGACTTTAAAAAAAGCTCAAGATAGGGGATTACTTAAAGAAGCTATAGCGAAGTTTATGGAATAACTATCAATGATAGTTATTTTTGGTTGTAAATCTTTTCTTAAATAGGTATAATATTAGTAGAAGTTTAGGTAAGACTTCAAAAGATATGGAGAGTAGAATATGAGAAGAGTTAAAGTAGTTTTTTTAAGTCTATTATGCCTAGTTATAATGACAGGATGTGAACAAGCAAAGGAAGAAAAAAAATCTGAACAAAAATTAGTTTGTACTGCTACCGAAAAAGAAGATGGTATGGACATTGAAGAGGTTATTTCAATGACTTATAAGAATGACAAGTTAAAGCATATGACTATAGAAGTTAATACTATAATTAATGATGAGACAGTTCAAAAAAATTGGAGTGCATTTAAAGAGGCTATGAATAAAGAAAATGGCGAATTTACCAAAGAAGGTATCAGTTTAAAAGTAGAAACTAACGATCAAAAATATGAATATAAGACTTCTTTAGATATCGATGTTGATAAAGCTAGTACCGAAGACTTAAAAGAACAAGGTTTTAGTGACTTAAAAGAAGATGATAGTACTTTAGAAAGCACCAAGAAAGCTGCTGAAGAAGACGGCGCTGTTTGTGTAATTAAGTAAACCATATGGTTTACTTTTTTTAGACAAAGACTAAAATCGTTGCATTTACTATAAACATAAAATGTGGTAAGATTATCTATAGTAGGATGGTGATAATATGGAACTTTATGTCGTACGCCATGGTCAAACATTATCTAATGTTGAAAAAATATATAATTATGTCAATGAGGACTTGAATCAGGCTGGTATTATTCAAGCTCATGCTTTGAAAGAAAAGATAAAAGATATAACTTTTGATGCTGTTTATTCATCACCATTATTAAGAGCTCGCCATACAGCTCGTATTTTAAATGATAATGAAGATATTATTCTCTATGATGAACGTTTACGTGAAAGAGAGCATGGAACTTTAGAAGGTAAACCGGTAACTGTAACTAATCGTAACGATTATTGGAATTACTATAAAGACGCTAAAGATGGTAATAGTGAAAGTGTAAAAGAGCTTTTTGACCGTGTAAAGTCTTTTCTTGATGAATTGAAAACGAAGGATTATCAGCGTGTCTTAATTATTACGCACAATGGAGTTGCAAGAGTATTCCATGCCTATTTTGAAGGTATACCAGAAGACGGAAATATGCTTGATTTAGGAATTAATAATACCGAAGTAAAAGTATACCAATTATAGTTATTGAATTTAATAAATAATGATGATATAATTTTATTGACATCTTATAAAGAGTGATGGAGGGACTAGCCTTATGAAATCACACCAACCTATTAAGTTAGGTGGTAATGCTAGAACGATAAGATAACTTTTTTTATGCTCAAGGTTATCTTGAGCCTTTTTTTATGAGATGTGAAAGGAGGATTTATGAAATTATATAGTAATGAAATTGTTTTTCGTGGACATCCCGATAAAGTGTGTGATCAAATTAGTGATGCTTTATTAGATGCCTTCTTAAAGCAAGATGAAAATAGTCGTTGTGGTATTGAAGTTGTTGGTGGTAAAGGAAAAATCTTCATAACTGGTGAAGTTACTAGTCAAGCTAGTGTTGATATTGAAGAAGTAACTAAGCGAGTACTCCGAGATATTGGTTATGATGATAACTATGAAATTATAAATAATCTCGGTCTACAAAGTCCAGATATTGCCCTAGGAACTAATGATTTAGTTAATGGGGCTGGGGATAATGGGATGATGTTTGGTTACGCTTGTAAAGATACCAAAGAATTACTTCCAACAGCTATGGTAATATTACAGAAGTTAAGTCGTCGTTATGATGAATTAATTAGAGTAGATCATCGCTTTTTACCTGATGGTAAAGCTGAAATAACTGGTGTTTATGATAATGATAAATTAGTGGCAATTAAAACTTTTACCATTTGTTATCAAAATACGGAAGAAGAGCGTAAAGAAACAGATGACATTATTAAGAATATCTGCCTTGACATTTGTAGAGAATATCATCTTACCATTGATCAATTTTTAATTAATCCAACTGGTCGTTTTGCAATAGGTGGCTTTATGGGTGATGCTGGAGTAACTGGACGTAAAATTGTAGTTGATAGTTATCAATCTTTCACTAATGTCGGTGGTGGTGCTTTCTCTGGTAAGGATCCTACTAAAGTCGATCGAAGTGGTGCATATAAAGCCCGAGAAATAGCGAAGAAAGTTGTCAGTGAAAGTGCTGATTATGATTGGTGTTTAGTACAATTATCTTACGCTATTGGCATTGAAAGACCTTTAGCTATCTATATTAAAACAAATAAAGGTGATTATGAGGTACCGGATTATCTATATGAAGAGTGTCGGCCAATAAATATTATTAATGATTTAAACTTAAAAAAGATTAATTATGAGCAAAGAGCTATGTTTGGACATTTTACTTCTTAAAAAAAGGATTATCTATTTGATAATCTTTTTATTTGCTATTTAAAAATAATGTTTTAAAAGTTTCTTTCATATAAGCTTTTATTTCATCTAAAGAGTAATTTATTTCTTTACGATAATGTTTAATAACGAGACTCATTGAGCCATCAATAAAGAAGTAAAGGTTTAGTTCAAAATCATGATGGTGGCGATCTTTTAAGGCCTTGGATAGTGTATTAACAATAATTTTATTTAGACCAAAAGTAAATAGTAGGGGATCTTGGCTAGATAGAATCATTGAATAAATATCCTCATTATCTTCTAGATAGTGAAAGATTTCATCAAAGTAAGCATCAATATCACCAACTTCTTTAAATTGATCAATATTTTTTATTAGGACATCTAATGTTTCGTTTTGAATCTCTTTAGCGACCTCATAAATATTATCGTAATGGGTATAAAAAGCACTCCTTGTTATATCGGCTTTATTGACTAAATCAGTTACGGAAACTTTGTTTAAACCATCTTTTTCTTTAACTAGTTCGGCAAAGGCTTTTTTGATTTTTTCACGTGTTTTACGTGATGAAGCATTAATTACTTTTACTTTCATCGTCTCATCTCCATATGACTTATTTTAACATATATTTTAACAAAAATAAATATAGTGTCAAAATTTTGACATTAATTAATATTTTGCTATTTACCTCTTTTCTTAATAGTGTTATAATCGAGCTTTAGGGGGGATACCTATGAAAAAAATAACTGATTTTATTGTTGAAAAAAGGTATTTTATATTAGTTTTATTTTTAATTTTGACAGTTATATCACTGTTTTTAAGTAATCAAGTAAAGGTTAATCATGATATGACAAAATATCTTCCTGATTCATCTGATACACGTAAGGGTATGGATATCATGGATAAAGAATTTAAAGAGCTAAAAGATAGTTCTTTAAATATTATGGTTAAAGATTTAACTGTTGAGGAAAAAGAAGATGCCTATGAGTATCTAAAGAAAATTGATAATGTCAATGACGTATCTTATGATGATACAGATAAATATAATAAAGATGAGTATAGCTTATATGTCTTAACTATTGATGCGGAAGCTGATAGTTCTATGGCTAGTGATGTTTATAAAACAGTAACTGAATATTTTGGTGATAAATTAGTTGATACATCAGGAACAGCATCAGATTATAATAAAGTTATATTACCTTTTTATATTATTGTTTTAGCTGTTTTAAGCGCTTTAGTTATTTTAATTATCATGTGTGAATCATATGTTGAACCATTTCTTTTCCTTATTGCAATTTTAATTGCCGTAGCTTTAAATGGGGGAACTAATATTATTTTTGATAGTGTATCTAATATTACTAGTTCGATTTCGGCTATTCTACAAATGGCTTTATCAATGGATTATTCGATTATGCTTATGAATCGTTATCGTCAGGAAAGGTTGCATGAAGAAGATAAAGTTAAAGCGATGAAAGAAGCTTTACATAATGCTTTTAAGGCTATATCAAGTAGTTCGGTAACAACGGTCGTTGGCCTTTTAGCGCTTGTCTTTATGAGTTTTAAAATAGGTAAAGATTTAGGCTTTGTTTTAGCGAAGGGTGTACTATTTAGTCTAATTAGTATTTTTACATGTTTACCAGGACTTATCATTATGTGTGATAAACTTATTTATAAAACGAAAAAGAAAAGTCCTATCATTACTTTAAATTATGTTGGTAAAATTGCATACAAGTTACGTTATGTAGCTGCTATTATATTTTTAGCTATTTTTATTACTAGTTATTTTTTAAAGGGTAATTTAGGTATTCTATATACAGCTTCAGGAGCTGATCAGATTGATAATACATTTAAACTAAATAATCAGATGGCGATTGTCTACCCTAATCAAGAAGAATCAAAGATGAGTAATTATTGCCTTGATTTAGACGATGATGACATCGAAGTATTATGTTATGGTAATACGATCAATCAGCCTTTAAAATATAGTGAACTTAATGCTAAATTTACTGATTTAGGTAAAGATGTTCAAGCTGATAATTATCTTTTAAAACTTATTTATTATCATTACTATAACGCTAAAGAAAATAATACGATTAGGTTAGATAACCTTCTAAAATTTATTGAAAAAGACGTCTATGCTAATGAAAAAATGAGTGATGATATTGATGAATCAATGCGTAATGATATCAATCGTTTAGAGATGTTTGCCGATGCTAAATTGGTAAATGAAAAAAGAACAGCTGCTTCTATAGCGCAAGTTTTAAATATTGATGTCAATAAAGTTAATGATTTATTAATCTATTATAATTCAAAGAAGACCGTTACCAAATTATCTTTACGTGAATTTGCCTTATTTATGAATTCGGATGTCGTAAATAGTAAATATGGTAATGATGTTAAAAAAGAAAAAGAAAATATCAATAATCTTTTAACTTTTACTAACTCTCAAATGATTCAAAAGCGAATGACGGCACAAGAGTTAGCTAAAACATTTAATATTGACTCTCAACTTGTTAATTCCTTATTTACTTATTATGCTAGTACAAAGGTACCAGAAACACATTTGTCTTTAAAAGAATTTAGCTCATTTATCTTGAGTGATATTGTTACTGATGAAGCTTATCAAGATATGTTTGCTGATGAAAATACTATAGCAAGTATTAAGATAATGAATGATTTATCTGATATTGATACTATCAACACACCAATGGATAGTACGCAGTTATCAACTTTACTTGATCAAGATGTTTCTTTACTTTTCTATCTTTTAGCGGATAGTACCGGTGCGATTACTCCATATGATTTTGTTACTAAAGCTCTTGCTAGTGGCTATATCACTGATGAGAATATCAATCGTAAATTAACTCTTTTAAAAGGAATTATGGATAGTGCTTTAGCGAATAAAACTTTTAGTTATCAAGAAGTAAGTAGTATGATGGGTCTTGATGAACAATTAGTAATGGGTATTTATACGCTATATTATCAAAAGGGTATGAAACTTACTCCATATGAATTTGTTAATTTTATCCTAAAAGAAAAAGATAATCCGCTTTTAAAAGATAATTTAAATGATTCAATGTTAGAACAATTGAAGACCGCTACTCGTATTATGGATAGTGCTCTTAAAGAAACTATTTATACAAGTGATAATCTAGCTTCCTTCTTAGGAATGGATAAAGATACAATTAAACTTATATACTCTTTATATGATAAAAATGTTAAAAAGAACCAAGTTAAACTCTCTTTTAAAGAGTTTGTTAGTTTCTTAATTAATGATGTAATGAAAAATAAGTCATATGCTAATCTTTTTACCGATGATATGAAAGAAAAAATAACGATTGTTGATAAAATTATTAATAATACTTTAAACAATAGAAAATATAATAAAGATGAGTTATATGATTTATTAATTCCTTTAGCCCCAGATCTTAATAAAGATTTAATCGATTTAGTTTATATCTATTATGGTAGTGTCAACGATTATCAAGAAAAATGGCAATTGACTATCGAAACTTTTGTCGATTATTTAAATAGTGATATTTTAAAAGATCAACGTTTTGATAGCTATATTGATCAAAAAATGCGTACGGATATCGAGGATGCAAAAGTAACAGTTAAAGATGCTCGCGACCTCCTTTTAGGAGAAAATTATTCTCGTATGGTATTAAATACTAATTTTGAACCTGAATCAAAAGCAACTTTTAAGTTCATTGGCGGTGTTAAAAAGAATCTTAATGATGGCAGTTATATCATCGGTGATTCACCTATGGCTTATGATATGAGTAAAAGCTTTCAGGGGGAACTTAATTTAATTACAATTTTAACGATGATATTTATTTTCCTTGTAGTAGCTTGGACTTTTAAATCTATCTTGTTACCAATCTTGTTGGTATTATTGATTCAATGTGCCGTTTTCTTAACGATGGGTATTTTATCTTTTGGTGGATCAGTTTACTACATGTCTATTTTGATTGTCCAAAGTATTTTGATGGGCGCTACCATTGATTATGCCATCTTATATACATCTTATTATTTGGAAGAAAGAGAAAAAAGTGATATTAAAGCATCTATTATTAAAGCCTATAATGATTCTATTCATACTATTTTAACTAGTGCTTCTATTTTAATTATTGTTACTTTAATTGTCGGTTATTTCTCATCTGCCGTTGCTGCTAAAATATGTACAACTTTATCACAGGGAACATTATGTTCAGCTATTTTGATTTTAGTTTTATTGCCAGCAGTTATTGCTTCTATCGATAAGATTGTCATTCATAAAAAGGATAGGTAATATACCTATCTTTTCTTATGGTATAATGATAACGGTGATGGTATGAAGAAGTATTTAATCCTTGATTTTGGTAATGTTTTAGCGTACGCTACAACTGGTTATTGGTTTATAACACCTTCATTTATTACGGAAACAGGTTTGAAAGAAGATGCTTTTGATGAGATATTATCTTCCATGCAACAACATAAGGATATTCTTTCACGACAAGCTAGTACGTTAGATGATGAATATCAATTGTTTTATGATTTTTATAGTGCTACATTTAAAACATTAAATTTTTCTATTAGTGAAGAGAAGATTAAAAAGATTGTCGATAATTTTATTCATACTAGTGACAAGTATACTTTATTTCCTCACATTAAAGAATATTTAGAAGTATTAAGTAAGAAATATACCCTCCTTTTATTAACGGATAATTGGCCTTGTGTTTTTAATACATTAAAGGAAGCACAGATAGATAAATATTTTACTAAAGTATATGTTTCGTCAATATATGGTTCTGAAAAGAAAGATAAGGTTTTCTTTGATTATCCTATTAATGATTTTAAAATTAAGAAAGGGGAAGCTCTTTTTGTTGATGATACTTTAGAACTGGTGGAGATTGGTCAAGAAAAAGGGTTAGAAGGTTATTTAATGGATCCTTTCTTTAAGCACCCAGCTTGTCCTTATCCCATTATTCATTCGATTAAAGAATTAATATAGATAAATATGCTTAAAAATGTTATACTATTATTAGGAGGATGATTATGGAAAAAGCAAAAGTTTATTTTACACGTAATATTACACCAGAAAATGTTGTGAAGTTATTTAAATTATTAAATCATGAATTACCTGGAAAAGTCGCTGTTAAAGTTCATTCCGGGGAAGAGGGTAATCAAAACTATCTACGTCCAGAGTTTATGAAACCAATGGTTGAATATGTTAATGGTACAGTTGTTGAATGTAATACTGCTTATGATGGAGCTCGTAATACTACTGAAAAACATCTAAAGTTATTAGAAGATCATGGTTGGAGTAAAACTTTTACTGTTGACCTATTAGATAGTGAAGAAGAAATGGTTCTTGATGTTCCAAATGGTAAAGTATTAAAGAAAAATTATGTTGGTAAAAAATTAGCTGATTATGATTCAATGCTAGTCTTATCACATTTTAAAGGACATCCTATGGGAGGATATGGTGGAGCATTAAAACAATTATCTATCGGTGTAGCGTCAGGACATGGAAAAAGATATATTCATTGTTGTGGAAATGATGGCTCTTACGAAGATATGTTTAATCAAGATCAAAATAGTTTTCTTGAAGCTATGGCTGATGCAGCATCATCAGTTACGGATTATTTCAAAGATAATATTGCCTATATTAATGTTATGGCTAATATGAGTGTTGATTGTGACTGCTGTGATGTTGCTGAAGATCCTTGTATGCAAGATATCGGTATTTTAGCTAGCCTAGATCCTGTAGCGATCGATCAAGCTTGTATTGATTTAGTAACTAACTCTGATGATCCAGGACGTGATCATTTATTAGAACGTATTAATTCAAGACATGGTGCACATACGATTGAAGCCGCTAGTGAATTAGGAATTGGCTCTAGAGAATATGAATTAATTGAAGTAGAATAAGCTATCGTTGATAGCTTTTTTTCTTGCATATAATGACATCTTTTGCTATCTTTTGTCGAATCGATATTATTCTTAAAAAAAGTATGCTATAGTTTTTAAGAGGTGACAATGGTTGAAATCAGATATGGTTTATACAAAAGATACATTGATTGTTAATTTATATGGAGTTATGGATGAAGTAGGAATGATGGCTTTAAAAGAAAAATTGTATCGTATTATTAGTGACTATGGTATTGATAACATTATTTTAAATATTAGTAAAATAACGAAGTTAGATGATGCTATCTTCACTTCGTTATTAGATGATTATTATAGTAATTTTAAAGGCCGCTTAATAGTAAAAGAAGCTTAGATTACATTTTGATAGAATGTTCTAACAAATGTATCATAAGCTTCTTCATTTTCTTTTAGATTAAATTTTTTAAATTTAAATTCACTATCAATGGATAAAATTAATTTCGTAACAATATATTTTAGAAATTCAGGATTACGAGCTAATATAGGACCAATGACATAGGTACCATAAAAATGATGATAATGAATACCTTCAGTTAAAGCTTTAGGATAACTACCAATGCCTTTTATAACTTTAAACATAGGATGTTTGATATCTTTAACAATAGAACTTTGATTTTGAAAACCAATGATAGGCTTCTTTAAAAATTCACATTCCATAATGCATTCATCAATCATGCGGAATTCTTCTCTTTTTGCATGGTAGCCAAAGATTCCTAAAGTTTCTTTTTCTTCGCCATCAATTAGAAGATATTTACCAAATAGTTCCATAGCGTTTCCTGTAACAAGAAAGAACTTATTATTTTTAATAGCTTCTTTAATTTCTTTCTTGTGCTTTAAAAGATCAGGAATAACAATCTCTTGATTAGTTTCCGTACCAGCCCCCATATAGATAAAATCATAATCATTTACATTGAAGTCATCATCGATAGTTAAGAAGTGTACTTCAACGTTAATACCTTGATTTTCTAATTCTTTTTTTAAAGCCTTAATATTACCATTTTCTCCATAAAGATTTAAAATGTCATAGTATAAATGCGCAATACGAATCGTTCTCATGCTTTAACCCCCTTATGAATAGTGTCTTTAACACGATAGAAGATATCAAAATAGAACATACAATATACTTTACCTTCTGTATCGTTTTTAATGACATCAAGGATATTTTTAGATGTTGGATAGGTAGTAATTATTTTAGTATCGACATTAGCGTATTTTAATCGTAACGCTACATCTTTAGAAAATGGTCCAACACAAATTATTTTTTTTATACTCTTATCTGCAAGAAGTTCAAAATTAATATCATATAACCAAGATAAATCCTTTAGATCATAACGGCCACTGACACGATCAAAGCCGATGATAACGGTTTTATCTTCTTTTTGTTTACTGATAAAATCAAGTGACTGATTGTATGACATTGGTGTCTCATTCTTGCTTAATAATAGTACACCCTCGGCATTGCCTAATTTAAAGGTATCTAATCTTTTTACTTTTAAAGATAGATTATTTAAGGCTTTGGCGATGGTATCAGCTTTAACGCCATCAACACGAGCTAGAACGTAGCTAGCACTTAAATTATAAACATTATAAATAGCTTCATTATTCATCTTAATTAAATGGTTATCAATAGTAAAGGTAAAATCATCATTTAGTTTAGATTCATATCGAACTGGTGGCCTTTTAAAATCGTTATTAGGGCAGTGATAATAACCTAAATTTCCATAGTGATAATAGTCGAAGACTAATTTTTTATGACATTTAGGACAATAAACTAAATCAAGATAACCGGTATGCTCCATTGTTGATAATTTATTTCGTGCCATACCATAATAACTAACTGGTCCTTTATGATCAAAAGCAAATTTAGAAATAAGTGGATCATCAGCATTTAAAATAAGATGTATATCATCGGTGATGACATTATTTATTTCTTGCCATACAAGATCAAAATGACCATTACGAGCTAATTGATCACGTGATAAGTTATTGATAATAAAGTAATTAGGATGAAAGTCTTTAAAGACTTCTTTAACGTATCTTTCATCGACTTCAATAACCATAACATCAACTTTGGTCTTACCTGTAATAGTAGCGTTTTCAATAAAGACGCTAGCTACACCTGGCTTTAAGTTAGATCCTTTTAGATTGTTACCAACTTTAAAACCGGCTTCTTTATATATTTCTGATACGATACTACAGATTGATGTTTTACCTGTCGTTCCGGTAATACAGATAACATTTTTAGGCTTTTCCATTTTCTTTAAAATATTTTTATTAAGCTTTAAAGCTATTTGTCCAGGCATGGAAGTACCATGACCTAGTTTATGGAGAATCCATTGAATAAATTTACATATTGTAATAATTATAACTTTCATACTTCGTCCACCTCAATTAAGATTATATAACTATTTCTTTTATTTTACTAGATATAAATTACTATTGACAATACCCCTAGGGGGTATTATAATGATGGTGGTGAGAAATATGGAGAGTAAAAAGTATAAATATCGTGATGAAAAAGAGAAACAAATTTTACAAAGACGTCTTAAAACCATTGAGGGCCAAGTAAGGGGTGTCAGTAAGATGATTGAAGAAGATCGCTATTGTGATGAAGTTTTAATTCAAATATCAGCTATTGATAAATCATTAAAAAGTCTAGGTACGATGTTATTAAAAAACCATCTTCAAACGTGTGTCGTTAAAGATATTAAAAATGATCATCTAGAGATTATTGATGATGTCATGGCTTTAATAGGTAAGTTAAGTTAGGAGTAATTATGAAAAAAGTTATTTTAAAAATTGCGGGAATGAGTTGTAGTGCTTGTTCAGCAGGTTTAGAAAAGTATTTAAATAAACAAGAAGGGGTTAAGGAAGCTAATGTTAATCTCGTTTTAGCGCAAGCCTATATCACTTATGATGATACTAAACTTAAGATCAGTGATTTAGATCGCTTTGTTGAAGAAGCGGGTTTTAAAAGTTTAGGTCTTTATGATGAAAGAAAAGAAAAGAAGAGTAAAAGTCACAAGCCTATTTTAATTGTGATGAGTTTTTTAGTAATTATTTTTCTTTATCTATCGATGGGGCATATGCTTAAAATTCCAACGCCCAATTTCATTAATCGTCATACCCATGCTCTTAATTATACTTTAATACTCTTTATTTTGACTATTCCTTTCTTAATTTATGGTTTTGATATTTTTAAAAGTGGTTTTAAAAATATGATTCACCGTATGCCTAATATGGATACTTTAGTTTTATTAGGGGTATCAGCTAGTTTTATTTATAGTGTCGTTAGTATGATTTTAATTATGTCAGGTCATACTATGTATGTTGATAATCTCTATTTTGAGTCTTGTGTCATGATTATTTACTTTATTAAACTAGGCCGTTATATCGATAATAATAGTAAAGAAAAGACCAAGGATGCGATTAAAGAATTAGTTCAAATAACGCCGGATAAAGCTTTACTTAAGACATCTACTAGTTCTAAAGAGGTAACTTTAGATATGGTAAATAAAGGCGATATCTTGATTGCTAAACCAGGTATGCGCATTGCCTGTGATGGTGTTATTACCAAAGGTAATACCCATCTTGATCTATCTTTTATAACCGGTGAAAGTAAGCCAGCTAAAAAGGAAGTTAACGATAAGATTATGGCGGGTAGTATCAATTATGATGGCTATATTGAATATCGCGCTGAACAGATAGGAAGAGATTCAACCATTTCTCATATTGTTCACCTTGTTATGGAAGCTACTGGTACTAAAGCTCCTATTCAAAGATTAGCTGATAAAGCTAGTTCTTACTTTGTACCAATGGTAATTATCCTAGCTTTTTTATCATTAATTATCAATTTGCTTTTAGGTCATCCATTTGCCACAGCTCTTCAAGTAATGGTAACGGTTTTAGTAGTTGCTTGTCCATGTGCATTGGGATTAGCGACACCTTTAGCGATGGTTATTAGTGAAGGTGATAGCGCTAAAAAGGGGATTCTCGTTAAAAATAGTGCGGCATTAGAAAAAGCTAGTCAAGTTTCAACTATTGTTTTTGATAAGACAGGGACTTTGACATATGGCCATTTAAAAATATCTAAAATATATAATTATAGTGATTATACAATTAATGAAATTATCAGTATGGTAGCAAGTATTGAAGATATGTCTTCGCATCCTATTAAAGAGGCTTTCAAAGATTATGTCCAAACCAATCATTTGATGTATAGTGAAGTGACTAATTTTACTAATATGACGGGTATTGGTTTAAAGGCGACATATAAAGGACACGAAGTATATGTCGGTAGTGACCGCTTATTAGAATTAAATAATATTAGCGATAAACATTCTTCAGATGCTGATGAATTACAAGAAGATATGAATACGATAGTCTATGTTATTGTCGATGGTAAGGTTACGGCTCTAATCGGTGTTAAAGATGTTGTCCGTCATGAAACAAAGGATGTTATTAGCAAATTATTAAAGTTGAAAAAAGAAGTTATTATGTTAACCGGTGATAATAAAAAGACTGCTCAAAAAGTAGCTAGCAACATCGGTTTAAACAAAGTTATAGCGAATGTTATGCCAGCTGATAAAACCGATGTCATTAAAAAGCTTACAAGTGATGGTAAGATGGTAATGATGGTCGGGGATGGCATTAATGATGCCCCAGCTTTAGCGAGCGCTACTATCGGTGTAAGTTTAAATTCGGGAACGGATATTGCTTTAGATTCTGCCGATATTATTTTGATGCATAGTGACTTAAATGATATTATCAATTTGATAAAGGCTAGTAAGAAAACAATTCGTAATATTAAGCAAAATTTATTTTGGGCTTTCTTCTATAATATTTGTATGATTCCGATGGCAATGGGGTTATTTACCTTTACCGGTATTGAATTAAATCCAATGATGGGAGCAGTTGCGATGACATTAAGTAGTTTGACCGTTGTCTTCAATGCCTTACGTTTGCGTTATCTATTAAATAAATAGTATGTTTAGCATACTATTTTTGTTTTATTTCCACTTGGCCATTTTTTTGATATAATGATAATAGATGATAAATAGAGAAAGGATGATTATGGTGCGTAAATATAAAAAAATCTTTATCGAAAATAAGAAAGCTATTTTTGATTATTATAATTATTTAATTGAACTGACACGTAATCATTATTTTATTGGTACTTCTAATGAATGGTTAGCTGATAATTACTATTTAATTGTTGAACAAGAAAAGGAAAGCCTTAAATTTTTAAATAACCGCAAAAATTATAACAATGCTTTTCATGGTAAAGTTAATCTATATGAAGTTTTATATCGTATCTTAAAACATAATAAGTTTAAAGTTGATGGCGACATTCTAATTAAAGAACTAAATCGTTATCAAGATAATTTTAATTATTACTTTACATATGATGAAATTAATTCACTTACTATTGTCACTTATTTAGTTTTACTTGACAAGTTAGTTAGCATTTGTAAACAGGAAGAGGCTAAATTAAAGCAGTCTTTAGAAGTAAAGGCATTAATTCAAACGATTGAGATGGATCTAAATAAATATCATGAGATTGATTTACATGATTACATCAATTTAAATGATGAGATATTTAGTAAACCAGCTTATTTAGAGGGGTTAAATTCAGGTTTAAAAGAACTAGGACAATTATCTAATGATGTCTTTAAACAATTAAATGAGATGTTAGCACGTAAAAATATTAACTTGAATGATTTAATTGAACATGTATATCAGGATAATGCGGAAACAAATATTATCATATCTAATATCTTTAATAGTATTACTAAAGTTAATCGTATTCAAATTGAAACACTATATCGCAAAGTCAATAAAACAGAATACATTTTATTAATGGATGACTATTATGGTCAAATGACTCGTGAGACTAAATCTTATTATCGTAGTCAAGTTATCACTAACGCTAAAAAGAAAAAGATGACGGAATATGATTACGTTAAAGAGTTAATCGCTAGATCAACGAAAGAAAAGAAACATATTGGTTTCTATTTAAAGAAAAAGCAAAATATTAAAAGAAGAGCGATTATCTATCTTACAATTTTATCAGTCTTAACTTTATCATTATCTTATTTTCTAGCTAAATTTTTAATACCGCTTCGTCTTTTAGGAACCTTACTTTTAATTATTCCTATTAGTGAAGCTGTCATGGAAATTATGAATCGCACTTATCTTAAAATATATCGTCCTATTCCTATTCCTAAATTAGATTTTAGTGATGGTATCCCTAAAAGTAGTTCGACGATGACAGTTATCGTTACTATTTTAGATAGTGTCTCTAAAGTTGATAAGATGTTCGATAAACTAGAATGTGCTTATTTAGCTAATAAGAGTGATAATTTATATTTTACTTTATTAGGTGATTGTACTTCTAGCAAAGAAGAAGTTATGCCTTATGATGAACTTATATTAGATGCCGGTATGAAACGTTGTGAGGTATTAAATAAGAAGTATGGTAAAGATATATTTCACTTTATCTACCGACGTCGTCTATATAATGAGGGGGAAGAAGAGTGGCTCGGCTTTGAACGTAAACGTGGTGCTTTAGAGCAATTTAATCGTCTTTTATTAGGTAAATTACCTATCGAAGAACAAGAACAAAATTATTGGGGACATACTTTTAAAAATTTCCATAAAAAAATTAAATATGTCATAACTCTTGATCAAGATACGCAATTAATTTTGGGTGCTGCCTTTTCTTTAGTAGGAGCGATGGCCCATCCTTTAAATCGTCCTGTTTTAAATAAACAACATACTAAAGTTATATCTGGTTATGGTATTATGCAACCGCATGTAAGTGTCGATGTTGAATCAACTAATCAGTCATTATATACCCAGATATATGCTGGTATTGGTGGGTACGATGTCTATAACAAAGTCGTTCCTAATTTCTATCAAGATGTCTTTGAAGAAGGTAGCTTCTGGGGTAAAGGTATTTATGATCTAGAGACATTTGATGAAATATTATCCGGTTTATTCCCATTAAATCGTATT
>CANRPL010000027.1 GCA_947632495.1 uncultured Bacilli bacterium | reverse complement strand
GCGAAATTGGCAGACGCACTAGACTTAGGATCTAGCGCCGCAAGGCATGGGGGTTCAAGTCCCTTCACTCGCACCATATTGATTAACACTCGGGTTTATGCTCGAGTTTTAATATACATAAATATTTTTATTTGGGTGATAAAATGAAATTAGAAAAAATAAATATTAGACCTGCTACTAAAGAAGATATCGAAAAGATTGCAATAATTAAAGTTGATGGGTGGAAAAATACCTACCAAGACATCATAGATTTAAATTATCTAAATAAAATGTCTTATGAAGAACAAACTAATAAATATAGTTCATCATACGACTTAAATACTATTTTTGTTGCCGAATTAAATAATGAGGTAATCGCCTTTTGTAGAGTTTGTGACTATGGTCAAAATACTTATCAGGATGCTGACTGTGAAATTAGAGAAATATATGTAAAATCAGAATATAAACATATGGGTGTAGGAAGTAAGATCTTTAGCTATGTATTAAATTACTTTAGAAGTAATAATAAACAAAAATTATATTTAGGCGTTTTTGAAAAGAATGATTCGGCACGTAAATTTTATGAAAAGATGGGTGGTATAGCTAATAAAAAAAGTTATTTAGAAATTAATGGTGTTAAGTACCCTACTATTTCCTATATATTTAAATTAACTTAATAAGTGGTGATAATAATGCATTTTTATTTATTAGATCATGAAGCAACTAACGAAGATATAAGTCAGTTTCACTTTTCTAATCAGAAAATAGGTGTAATCGTCCATATTGAAGATGCTGATGGCAAAATACTACTCCAAGAAAGAGGAGAACAAGCTAGAGATGAAAAAAACTTATACGAATACATTGGTGGACAAGTTGATTCTAATGATACCAATTTTAAAGCCGCTATCAAAAGAGAAGTTGCCGAAGAAGCTGGAACCGATATTAATTTAGTTTTTAAGGGTTCAATTGGTATCTACCATTGCTTAAAAAATAAGACTAACTGGATCTTTATCATCTATTTAGCTAAATACATTAGTGGTCAATTTAAAATAATGGAACCAAATAAATGTAAAGGATACCACTTTCTCACCTATCCGGAAATTATTGATTCTAAAATGGTAACAGAAAGTTGTAAGTATTTAACTAAAGCTATCCATCAAAATTATAAAAAAGATTAATAAAAAACTCGGGTTTTAGACTCGAGTTCTTAATTTGTCAAATAATATTAAAGAAGATAATAAAATATGATATAATAGGCCATTGGAAAAGGAAGTGATATTATGCAAAGTTATCATGAAAGTATTAGATTTACATCTTTACCTACATTAATTATCGATAAAAGTAAATGTTATACTGAATATCCACAAATCGGTCACGGAGCTGAAGGATCAGTACATCAATATAATGATAAATTAGCATTAAAATTATTTCGCACTTTTCCATATAAAGAAAAACTTGCTAAAAAGTTTGCTAAAATTGAAGTTTTAGGAAAGTTTCATGATTCAGCAGCTTGTTTTCCCATTGGTTTAGTCGGTTATGAAGATGGTAATAAAGAAGGATATTACTGTGATATAGTTAAGCCACATAACACATATCAAAGTTTTTTTGATTTAAATTTTTTAAAAGATGTTCGTACCCTACTAAATTACATCATCAAAGCTGATACCGCTATTCAAAGATTTCATCAAATGGGATTTGTTTTAGGTGATATTAAGCATAAAAACATTTTAATTGATCAAGCCGAGAATGTTCGTTTTGTCGATACCGATAATTGGGCTTATCAAAATTGGGATTTTGATTTAATACCAGCTATAACCTTTTATTTGACAGAAATGTATGGTAAAGATTTTGATCCAAAAGATGTTGATCGTTTCTTATATGCTCAATTAGTCCTTCAATATTTTATTCCTAATGATATTATAAGATTTCACAAATGTGATGAATATTATAAAAGATTAATTAAATTATTAAATGTTAGTCCCGAAGTAAAAGATGGCTTGCGACTAATCTTTTCTGATGCTGACCATAAACCTTATATTGGCTCCGTTATATCCCAAATTAACCCAAATGAACCACTTATATATAAGGAAAGCGTATACAAAGTAAATCGTATCTTTTAATTTATTATTATCGTAAGATATGATAAAATTAATATGAGGTATTTTATGAAAGAAGAAAAAGTTATTAATTATTATGTTTTATGTAATAAATTAAAAGATACTATACGAACAGGATGGCAAATGTGGCATATAAAGAAAGAACATGTTGAAAGTGTAGCTGAACATATCTATGGTACACAAATGCTCGCTATTGCCATATATTCGGAATATGATTATGATGTTGATTTAAGTAAAGTGTTATACATGCTAGCTGTTCATGAATTAGAAGAAATTGTAATCGGTGATATCCCTCTTGTTGATCCTAAACATAATTCTAAAAAAGAGATAGGTCAAAAAGCTGTTAAGAGGATTTTAAAGTCTTTAAAAATGAAAGATGAAATTGAAAGATTAATCTGGGAATTTGATGAACGACAAACAAAAGAGGCCTTATTTGCCTATCATTGTGATAAGCTAGAATGTGATTTGCAAGCTAAATTATATAGTGAACAAAAAGCTATAACGCTTGATAACCAAAATGATAACACCGAATACATTAATGCTCGTCAACAATTAGATATGAAATCAGCAACATTTGCGGATATTTGGTTTAATAGTGATGAATATCTTTTTAGTAAAGATCAAAATTTTAAAGACATCTTTAACTATGCTCGAGATCATCAGATATCGATAAATGAAAAATAAAAGGCATTAAATGCCTTTTTAATATTCCATTTTTTCAATTAATGTATCAACACTATCACGATATTTACTAGACACACTAACAAATAATACTGTATTATCAATTTGTGATAAATACATATACGTTCCACCACTCGTTAGAACATATCTTTTATAGTTGCCACTAAAGTAATTACTCTCTTGAGCATCCGGACCTTTAACAGCAGAAAATTGTTCTTTATTACTATCATACATATTTTTAGCGTTAGTTACACTATCTAGAATATAAAATTCCAACGTCGCACCATCACTATTAAAAAGCATATAAGCTTCTTTAATATCAGCATATTCGGCATACTGATCTTTAGTACTATTAACACTAAAACCATTATCCATAGCGATATCTTTAAGTTCTTGACTAGTCAAAGCTACTCTATCGCCACAACCAATACATAGTATAATCATTAAAAAACATAATAAAAATTTGCTTTGTTTCATAACTCACCTACTAATATCATTATAGCATATAACTGCCAATAAATTAATATCTATGTTATAATAAAGGTGGTGAAACTGTGTTATATAATGATATTCTATTAGATACAAAACTTATCGATTATTTAAAAACTATTGACGAAAAACACGATGCGAATGTCTTTCATGGCCTAAATCATGCTCTAGGGGTTGTCCATAACGCTGAACTATTAGGTGTATTATTACAATTAGATGATGAAACTATTAACTGTTTAAAAATAGCTGCCCTATTACATGATACAGGAATGATTGATGGTAAAGATAATCATCCACTTAAAGGAGCCCAATTTGCTTATAAATATCTAGCTGGTAAAATTGATGATAAATGGGTAAATACGATCTATAATGCTATTTTGCATCATCATGAAAAAGAAGACATAACTTCCCTACCCCTTTTTGAACATATCTTACTTTATGCCGATAAAAGTGATGTTACAAAAAAGCGCATTGATGATATCTACTGTGAAAAGAATAATCTACCTCTTCCCTTTGGCGCCTATATCACTGATTTAAAATATGAGATAGTTGATAAGACTTTTATTTTAACTTATTATCTTTCTGAAGCAAAAAAGATAGATACTTGGGATTATTTTATAAAATTAGATAAAAGAACTAAAGAATTTGCTGATAAACTAGGATTAGCAAAGGCGGTAATTAGAACTGTGGTGAAAATTGATGACAACTAATTTATTAAATAGATTAATGGCCCAATATAATGAAGAAGAAATAACAAGAATAATTGATGGATATCAAAAAAAGCGTTTAATGACCTTTAGAATTAACACTTTAAAAGCTAACCCTAATGAAGTTATTAATGAACTATCGACTAATGGATATATGCTTAAGGAAGTATCATGGTATCCTTATGCCTATATGGTCTTAAATAAGAGCGAAGAAGATATCAAAACTTTACCATTGTATCAAAATGGATATATATATTTACAAAGTCTATCATCAATGTTACCTGCCCTTATCTTGAATCCCAAAGATGACGATCATATTTTAGATATGGCAGCAGCTCCTGGAGGAAAAACCACTCAACTTGCAATGATAACCCATAATAAAGCAAGACTTACAGCATGTGAAAAAAATAAGATAAGAGCTGAACGATTAAAATATAACTTAAATAAACAGGGTGTTACTTCTTGTACAGTGATGAATGTAGACGCTACAACATTAGATGACTTATTTTCTTTTGATAAAATTCTTTTAGATGCCCCTTGTAGTGGAAGTGGTACATTAACTAGTATTGATGATAATAACGAGATGTTTCAAGAAGAACGTTTTAATAAAATTACTAAATTGCAATTTTCTTTACTAGATAAGGCCCTTACTTTATTAAAACCTGGTCATGAGATGGTCTATTCAACATGCTCTATTCTAAATGAAGAAAATGAAAAGATAATTGAAAAGATAAGAAAAAAGCATAATATATCCATTCTTCCTATCGAACTTAAAATTGATAAGGCTAATCTTTTACCAACAAGTATTGATAATAGTATTTGTCTTTGCCCTGATGAATATTATGAAGGATTTTTTGTTATTCGAATTAAAAAAGAAAAATAATTTTTTACAATAAAATGGATAATAGGCATTTTACTATTTTCCGTGTATAATGATATTAGGAGTGATAATATGATAAAACCAAATCGTTTAAAAAGTGGTGATAAAATTGCCATTGTTAGTCTTTCTACCGGATTATTAGGTGAAGAAAATTTAATTCATAAATTTTATATTGCCAAAGAACGTCTTGAAAAAGAATTTGGCCTAGAAGTGGTAGCGATGCCCAATGCTTTAAAAGGCATAAAATATTTATATGACCATCCCGAAGCTCGAGCTGAAGATTTAATGGAAGCTTTTAAAGATGAATCAATTAAAGGTATCTTCTGCGCTATAGGCGGCAATGATACCATAAGATTATTACCATATATTGATTATGACATCATAAAAAATAACCCCAAAATATTTATGGGATATTCAGATTCTACGGTAAATCATTTTATGATGCGAAAAGCTGGTTTAATTTCCTTTTATGGTCCATCCATTATGTGTGAAATTTCTGATTACGGTAAAATGCCGGACTATGTTTATCATGCCATTAAAACCTTCCTATTTGAAGACGCTACTGATTATGAAGTAAAATCTAGTCCTTATTGGTCTAAAGACTTTATTCCATGGGGCGAAGAAAATATCGATAAGGTTAAAGAACTAACGAAAGAAGAACATGGTTATGAGGTCATCCAAGGTAAAGGTAGTGTTACTGGTGAATTAATTGGTGGTTGTATTGATGTTTTTCCAATGATATGCGCAACCGAAATATGGCCCAAAGAAGATGAGTGGAATGATAAAATTCTTCTTCTTGAAACAAGTGATGAACATATTGAACCAAATACCCTATTATGTTACCTACGTAATTTAGGAGCTCAACACATATTTGATAAAGTTAAAGGAATTATTGTCGGTAAACCGCATATGGAAGAATATTATGAAGAATATAAAGAAATATATCAAAAAGTATTAAAAGAATATCATCAAGAAAATTTACCAGTTTTATATAATATCAATATTGGTCATGCCTTTTTTACAGGTATTCTTCCACTAGGAGGACTAATAACTGTTAACTATGATGATAAAAAAATTATTATTAAAGAGGCACCAACCAAAAAATAACAAGTCAAATACTTGTTATTTTTATATTATTTTATGTTTGATTTTTTGACCTGTCTCTTCAATAGTTGGATGAAATGCATCATAATGTACTGATCCTTCAAAAGCTGAACTATTGTCAGCCAATACTTGAAAGTACATTGCAGGTAATTCTGAAACTGGACTTTTAATAAAAGCAATACCACTATCATAAGTTATTGGATTATAATCAGGTATATCTTCACGAATAAAGCCATTACGTTCTAATTTATACATTTCGTCATCCATCGGATCATCACTATCAGATACCAATGCCTTTAGATAGCCAAATAATTCACTATTAGCTAACCTAAAACGATCGGTAAATATTTTTTTGCGAATGTCCTTTACATCTTTTCGGCTAATACAACTATCATAACCTAGGAAGGCCAACATATCACCAATTGGATAGGCATTATTAACTACGATACGTGGTACCTTACCAGCAACTTTTGACATATTAGCTATCAAATAGTCAGGTGATTTATATAATAAATCTTGTGCATAAGACACATCACCATCTACTTTAACCGTAAATAACATACTACGTAAATAAAGTGCTGTTTTAATATGTAGTGATCCCACTTCTATTTGATAACCATCACTATCAATAAAATTCTTATCATAAGTAGCCACCTTACCTGGCTTTATAACTTGTCCAACATAGATAGAATCACGAAAAATATTTAATCGAGCCATACTCTTTCCCCCCTTTAACGGAACATATAATAGCACATTTTTAATAAATTGTCTAATTATCATAATTGCTAATATAAACCATTAATTTATTTTATTTTTTCAATTAATTATGATAAAATAAAATTGTAAATTAGGATAGGAAATGATGCTATGGAAACAATCAAAGAAATTTACCTTAATAGTCCGGAAGTTGACGCAGATAATTGGAAACAATTAATTGAACTTATCAGCAAATTTAATGGTCCTTTAAAAAAATGGTCACTTATTATCAGTATTGATGATAAAAAGATTCGTTATTTTCTTAGTACCAAACGCAACCTGCCACCAACTTTAAATAACCTTTCGATGTTTTATCTTAAGGATGAAGAAATTACTATTCCTTCATCTAAAAAAGAAATATGGCCCGTTATCCTTAAATCTAATTTAATTAATACAATCGAGTTATATAATATTCGTCATAGTAGTAATTTAAAATTTATATGTATAAAATTTAACTTTCTTTGGTCAAACAATATTAAATATCACACACAAATATACTATAAAAAAGGATCTAATATATATCGTCGTAAAGCTATATTAAAAGATATTGAGCAATTTCTATCAATTAATTTTAAACAAAATAATAGTTATCTTTACAAAAAGATATCAGACTATCTAGATATTAGTAAATGTCTCCATCTCCTTCAAAGTGATGAAGCTAATGCTATACTTAAAATTGATACCTACCCTTACTTACAGGGTGATTTCTATCTTAACGAATTAAATTATTCCTTTGCTAAACACTCACTTATTATTGGGGCAAGTGGTGTCGGTAAATCAAAATTTATCAGCTCATTTATTTTTAATATTTATAAGAATATTGAACTTAATACTAAATATAAAGTTGTTGTCATTGATCCCCATGCTTCATTAGAAAATGATATTGGTGGTCTTGCTAAAGTTATTGATTTCAGTGATACCTTATATAGCAATAATCTCTTTGTAAATAGTAGTAGTGATGTTGTAGTATCAGTTGAATTATTGTTAGACTTATTTAAATCTCTTTTAAATGAACAATATAATTCACAAGTTGAACGCGTATTAAGATATGCTATATATCTTCTACTCGTTAAAGAAGACTTCAACTTTAATTCTCTTCGCAAAGTAATATTTGAAACCGAATATCGTAATACTTTGATTAAAGAATTAGAAAGTAAACTACCAAAAAGTGTCATTGATTTCTTTCTTGCCGACTATAACAATATTAAAACGCAACAATATACCATCGCCATTGCACCTATTGTATCATTTTTAGATGAGATGGAAACAATTCCAATATTTGACAAAATAGGCAATACTCCAACTATAGAAGAAACTATTAAAGATAATTTTTTAACTATCTACTCACTTAATCGTATTAAATTAGGTGATAAAGTTTTAAAGACAATATCCGGCTTAATTATGCAACAACTTTTGACTTTAATTCAAAAATATACTTTTAATGAACACTTAATTTTCATTATTGATGAAATGGCAATCGTAGAAAATCCTATATTATTACGTTTTTTAGCTGAATCTCGTAAATATAATTTATCAATTATATTAGCAGGTCAATATTTTAGTCAAATATCAAATGCTTTGAAAGATGCAATATATGCTAACACAGTCAATTATTATCTTTTTAGAACATCAAAAAAAGATGCTGAAGAAATAATCGACAATTTAAACGTTAAATTAGCAACTAATGATACAAGAGAAAATAAAATAAAGTTATTAACAGAATTACAAAATCGTGACATGATTGTTAGAGTTGAGGATAAAATGCTTCTTCCAGCAATGAAAGGTCGAACTATGGATTACGAAAGTATACCTCATATTAAGACTTTAACTAAAAAGGTCAGTGACACTAACAATCAGACTAAAGAAACAAAGAAATTTACAATTAATAATAGTATAAAATTAAAAGATGTTTTACTAATGAATTCCACAAGTAGGAAGGTGAATAAAAATGACTGATGATTTAGCGTTAGAGATAATTAATAAAATATTTAAAATGGTTTTTGATATTGATAATCCTTTTACTCTAGACCAAATCCTTGAGAAATTTGCTTTTGATGTTAATTTACCTAAACAAGTAAATGATACCATTACCAAAGAAGTTACCTGGGCTGATACAATTACTAGTCAACGTTTTGTGACGCAAAAAAATATGGAACAAATTGATAGTAAAGATGGTTGGATGCAACCTAAAATAGAATTAAATAATCTTCAAGAGTTAATGGATGCTTGGCACAAAATTAACTTGACAACTACTGAAAGAGAAATGGATTCGATCAATGTCTTAAAAAGTGATGCCACATATAATTCCGAAAATGTCTATCGCTCGACTAATACAACTAAATCAAAAAATGTTGTTTTTTGTGATTCATGTGATGCTAGTGAATATATTTTAGCTTCGCAAAGAACAACAACTTCAAACTTTGTTATTCGTACTGATGATTCACAAAATTGTAGTAACTGTTATAATGTTATCTATTCCAATAAAGTATCTAATTCATTTTTTATTCAGGATTGCTTTAATCTTCATGAATGTATGTTTTGCTCCCATATAGCTAATAAGAAATATTGTATTGCTAATATGCAATTTGAAGAAGATGAATATCGCGAAATAAAAAAAGCTATTATTAGTTGGATTTTAACAAACTAAAAGATCTTATGAAAATAAGACCTTTTTTATTTGTTTTTAATTACATAATTGTAACCATCACGGCACATTTCTTCGATACCCAACTCAGCTTTCCAACCTAATTTATCATAAGCATATGATGGATCAGCATAACAAGCAGCTATATCACCAGGACGGCGACTAGTAACTTGATATGGAACCTTAACATTATTAACCTTTTCAAATGTTTGAACTAATTCAAGAACGCTATACCCTTTTCCCGTTCCAAGATTATAATAGTCAATTCCACTACCACTCAAAACCTTATCTAAAGCTTTAATATGTCCTTTGGCCAAATCAACAATATGAATATAATCTCTAACACCCGTTCCATCAGGAGTATCATAGTCATTACCATAAATATTTAAATAATCAAGTTCACCAGTTGCAACTTTGATGATGTATGGCATTAAGTTGTTAGGTATACCATTAGGATTCTCACCAATTAAACCACTTTTATGTGCACCAATAGGATTAAAGTAACGTAAAATAGCAATGTTCCAATCATTATCAGATATATATAAGTCTTTTAATATACCTTCAATATATAATTTGGTAGATCCATAAGGATTAGTTGTACTTAAAGGAAAATCTTCTTTGATTGGTAAAGATTTAGGTGTTCCATAAACAGTCGCACTTGATGAAAAAACAATATTTTTACAATTATACTTAATCATTACCTCTAATAAAGTCAGCGTTGAATCAATATTATTTCGGTAATATCGAAGCGGTTGTGATACAGATTCACCAACAGCTTTTAAGCCAGCAAAATGCAAAACAGCAGCAATTTCATGATGAGCAAAAATCTTATTTAAAAGAGCGTAATCACATACATCACCTTGATAGAAAATAACTTTTTTATTAGTAATCTCTTCAATTTGCTGAATAACATCCTTTTTAGAATTACACAAATTATCAACAACTACTACTTCATAACCAGCTTCTAAAAGTTCAACACATGTATGACTTCCGATATAGCCACAGCCACCTGTTACTAATACTTTCATAAAGCCTCCTAATCAATGACTGTTACTTTTGTAATAACTGGTTGATTTTCTGGCGCTACTGATTCTCCATCAGCCATTGTTATAGTTTCATCACATATTTTATCAACAACTTCGATACCACTTGTAACATGACCAAAAGCAGCATATTCACCATCTAAAAAAGTAGAATCTTGATGAACAATAAAGAATTGACTACTGGCACTATCATATTTTTGTGAACGAGCCATTGATATAACACCACGTTTATGAGAAATCGTATTATTTACACCATTCGCACTAAATTCACCCTTAATCGTATTTGGTGAGCCACCTGTTCCATTACCATCAGGATCCCCACCTTGAATCATAAAGCCTTTATATACACGATGGAAAGTTAAACCATCATAGAAGCCTGAATTAGCTAAATCGATAAAATTAGTTACTGTTATCGGAGCGACATCAGCATCTAACTCTAATTCAATTGTTCCATATTCCTTAACTTCCATTTTAACATGATGTAAACCTGTCATATATTCCCTCTCCTTTTCATTTTCATTTTCATTTGTCTTCTTTTGACCACAACCAATCATCGTTAAAGCCAAGGTCAAACAAATTAATAAACCTATTGTTTTTTTCATTCTATCACCATTAAAATTATAACAAAAAAAACAGAAGTAAACAACTTCTATTTTTCTATCATATTAAGTAAATTAATCTTAAACATATCCTTTTCAGCATGTTGTTTAGAAACCATAACCCCTTTATATGTAACTAACTCACTAGCATGTCCTTCACTTAATATTTCTGTTGGTTCAAATTTATCCAACATGACAATTTTTTCTTTTTCATAAACTAAATAATATAATTTTATATCTCCATGTACCTTTGAAAATAAGGCATCTGTTGGTAACTTTAATTCATATGTTTTGGTACCATTTGTCTTATTTGTTGAAATTAATTTTCCAAGAAAGTTTCCTTCCTTTAATGAAGGATAATATTCAAAATATAATTTCTTATAGGCAAGCATGTTATACTTTTTAATTGAACGCTCTAGCTTTTTAAACTCGTTTTCATTTACATAGTCGAACAAATATGTGCTCTTCATAACAAGCCCCTTCCTATCATAATATTATACTATTCTTATTCTAATTTTATGATAACATATTCAATTTAGCTTGTCAAACAAAAAGAAGCTCAAAGGCGCTTCTTTACTGTTTGTTATTTACACTTTATGCAGCTTTCTTGTTGCCTGTCTTTTTATAACCTTTATTGATTAAATCTTGATCGACTGGGTCACAAGTACTCCATTTAATGTCTGAGCTTCCTTCTACATATTTTCTAGTTCTTGAACGATAATATGTTACGGTTTCATATACTGGAGTTTCAACTACACTATATACTGGAACTTTCTTAGTTGCATATACTGGTATTTTTCTTGTTGCATATACTGGAACTTTTCTTGTTGAGTATACTGGAACTTTTTTAGTTGCATATACTGGAACTTTTCTTGTTGAGTATACTGGAACTTTTCTTGTTGAGTATACTGGAACTTTCTCTGTCTTATAAACATCTTGCATTTCATATTTTGGAACAGTTTCTGTTCTCTTTTCAGTCTTGTAAACTGTTACAACTTTATAAATATCCCATGTATAAGTTGTCTTAACAGCACAACTTGAACAACTTTGTGATGTTTTAGATCCAACCTTTACATATACATATTCTGATGTGTTATTTGGTACAGTAGGACCACTACCAGATCCAACACGTTGTTTAGCTGTACCAGCAGGAACTTTAACAGTTGTTGTCTTAGTTGTTGTACCTACTTGAACACGTGCAGTTCCAACTTTAACTTTTTGAGTCTTATATCCTGAAATATATTGTTCATCTTTATATCCTGAAACATATTGTTCATCTTTATATCCTGAAACATATTGTTCATCTTTGTATCCTGAAATATATTTTTCATTGATATAACGAGAAATATATTTTTCTGTTGCATATCTCTTGACATATGTTTCTACTTTAACACCGGTTTGAACTTTTTGCTTACTTACACCAGTTTGAACTTTTTCCTGCTTTGTTTCAACTTGAGTTGTATCACTAGCTTTTACTGGATCTTTTGTCCATTTTGACCATTCACCATAATCTGTCCAATAACCATCAGTTGTTTTCTTATATTCACATACATATTTCTTTGTTGATGGTGTTGGTGTTGAAGGCTTTGATGGTGTAGATGGTGTTGTTGGTTTTTGTTTTTCACAAACACCAGTAGCATCACAATAATCATAGCATCCCAAATATACAATAATATAATCTTCTTGTGAGCCACATTTTAGATTAACTTTTAATCTAAATTCATTTTCATACTTAATAATTTCTACATATGAAGCTTCACCATCAGCATAGTTACCATCCTTATCAATTAACTTTAATAATAAATGCTTTTCATACATTTGATTTAAAGTCATCTTATCAGATTGACCAACTTTTTGTGGTAAACGCTCATTTGTATAATAACCAATGGCAGCATCTTTCATTCTTTCAACATTATCAGCAAAAATTTGACTATATAAAGCTGATAAACGATTTAAGGCATCTTCACTAAGATTTACATCTTTAGAATCGCTATTAGCATCTACTTTAGCCGTTGTTTCACTTTTAATATTAGTATTGAAGAACTTACGCATGTATCCCTTTGTAGGAAAAATCCAAACCATTAATAAAACAAATAAAATTACAAAAAGTATTTGTAGTATGATATCCCTTACCGAAAAGGTCTCTCGTCTTTCTTCGTACATACAAACTCCCCCTCTTTTCATAAGATGTGCTCTATACTAACACTTTTTTATTCTTTTGTCAAGTTGATATTATTAAAAAAGAAAAGGCTTTTTTAAATCAAAAATAAAACCTTATCTTCATCTATAAAACAGAATGATAACCATCTAAAGAATGGACATCTGATAACTCTGCTACAGAACTATGAACGGCTTGCTTCTTTGCTTGAAGTCTATCGATAGTTGTATCGACATCTGATCTAGGTCCATAACCAAAACTATCAGTATATTCAACTTGTGATGAAATCATCATTTCAGCTACTTCACTTAAACGTTGAAGTAAGCTTAAACTTTCTGTATCATTAGGATTTTCTTTAACTTTACGATATAAATCCCCCATTATTTGATCTAAGCCATTATAAGCTGATGTCATACGATCAAATACAAAATCAAATTTTTCTTCTGCTTCTTTTGCCATTATAACTTTCCTTTCTTATTTACTATCTTTTTATCTTTTGCCACTAATTCGACAATAGTCATTCCTACATTACCAGCAAATATTTGATAATCAACAACTAATTTATTTTTCTTCAAAGTATCATGAGTCGTATGTCTAATTACACCGGAACCAATTCCATGAACAATGACCAAATTACTATTACCCATTAAATAATTATCTTTAACAAACTCGTTAATTTTAATTTGAGCATATAAGGCATCATAGCCATGCAAATCTAATGTTGGTAAAGAATCGACAAATAATACATCATTTAACTTCATTAAAAACTTCGTCCATTTCCTCTTTGCTGAAAATAGAATTACGGCCACCGATACGCGTTACCGACATTGCTCCAGCAACATTAGCATAGCGCAATACTTTTTCTAATGGCCAATCACACGCTATACCATATGTAAAAGCTCCATGAAAAATGTCTCCAGCACCAGTTGAGTCAACAGCTTTTACCTTAACTGATGGAACAATAGTTACGACACCATTATTTTTATAAGCGCATCCTGCTTCCTCTAGAGTAACTACAATAGTTGTATTAAATTCATTTTCTAGTGTATTAAAAGCTTTAGTAAGGCTCTCTTCATCTTTTATTGGAACACCACTAACAAGTTCCATAAACTCTTGTGAACATACAACATAATCACTCATATAACATAAATCTCTAACTTCTTTACGATCACGTCCAGCATCAATAATAACGACAGCGTCAGGATTTTGTTCAATTACTTTTTTGGACATTTCATATTCTTGACCATCAACAAGAATAATATCTGGTTCAATATCAATATCCACATTATGCATCTTCATATCACTAGGACGATAAGTTAAAATCGTTCTACTACCATTAGATGTATTAGCAATAATGTGACTAGAAGTAGTTATATGATCATCACTTAATTGTAAATAATCGGTATTTACTCCTACTGTTCGATATTCGTCGCGAATGCGTTTACCATATAAGTCATTCCCAACAATACCGGCAATATAGACATCCATTCCCCATTTAGCTAGAAGATATGCGGCATTACCAGCAGGTCCACCACCGCATTCAATACGCTCATGAACACGATTTTTAGTGTTTTCCTTTGGAAAAGCATCTAATGGTGTTGTTATATCATAAGCACTATGACCAATACATAATATTTTCATATCATCACCTAATATAATTATAATCAAAATTAAAAGTAAAGTAAATATTTTGAAAACTTTTACAACAACATTTTATGATTTATTTATGACACAAACTATACTTATTTTATTAATAATTTACTACCTATTTTTAAAAAAAGACTAAAATACATTCATTTTAGTCAAATTTAGCATAATGATTTTTTATTTTGTCATTTTATATTCGCTACAAGCATCTAAAAAGCCAGTAAATATTTTTCGCATATTTTCATCCTTTTTATATAAGCTTTCAGGATGAAATTGAACTCCCAAATAAAATCTTTTAGTATTATCTTCTTCGGCCTCAACAACGTTATCTAAAGAAAGAGCTGAAACCTGTAATGGTGAAGACAATGTTTGTTGACGATGACGTGAGTTAACCATTATTTCTTCTTTACCTAAAAGCTGATATAATTTGGATTCTTTTTTAATCTTAATAGGATGAACGTATTCATCATCACTTTGGTGGTTATCTTTATTTATCGGTCCAACAGTACCACCAATAGCTCTTACTAAAGCATGTTTTCCAGCACATATACCCAAAATGGGAATATCGTTTTCATAACAATATTTAGCTATAAAGCATTCATACTCATCTATATATGCTCCGCCCTGTAATATAATACCATCACATAAAGAAATTTGATCATAAAGATTGTGTTTTTCTGTAGTTGTAAGATTATCAAACCATCTATTTTTAGCGTAAACCTTACCTTCATTCGGCGGAATTATTCCAATTACAACCCCACCATTATCAAAAATAGCTTGTTCAACTTCGTCATGGATAATGGTATCTAATCTTTTCATATCTTTCATATAATGTTTAGCCACAATGCCAACAACTGGTTTATTCATATAATTTTCTTGCTCCTAATCGATATTTTTATTAATTTCTTCAATAATTGCTTCACCATGAGTTTTAAGCTTAATGGGAGTTAAAATATTAGCTTTTTTTAATTCTTCAATTGTTTTAGGTCTTATTTCAACTAATTTATCTAACTCATCATTTGTAAAAACATAATATGCTGGTAAATGCATCTCTTTAGATCTTACTTTTCTTAACCGTACTAATCGTTCCTCTAAATCTTCATTAATAGAAGTAATATTATTACAAAACTTTGATTTATAAAATTCATAATAATCAACGCTATCATTAGATGATAGCTGCAAATAAGCCTTGGCCAGTTCTTCCATACTCTTTTTGGTCTCTAGCCATTCATCATTATTTCTATGACTAAAATCATATTGAATTTGTCTTACTAAAGCATCTGCTTTTAATACTTTGTATTTAATATCTTTAGGAGCTTTAATTGTATTTAAAATAGTTTCATGATTAGCTGCTACAACTAATGCTCTCCTATAATAGTTAAATTTATTAGAAGCAAAGAGTTTTTTTACTTTAGATGTTTTACTTTCCCAAATTTTTCTTATTACTTCGCGTTGAGCTTCAACCTGTCTTAATGGCGAATACATTCCTTTTTTTATTTTTTTACCATTAATGGTAAATTCTCTTATGAAATCTCCTTTTTCTGTTATCGTAATATTTCCAACTAAATTCTTACATTCAATATAATATGTATAGACAGGAGTAATTACAACATAATCAACCTGTGCAGTTAAATCTTCATATTTAAATTTAATATCTCTTAATACATACATTCCAATATTGGCTTTTTTTAATTGATAAGCAATTTCGTTTTCACCATCAAATCCTTTTTTAACAATATATAGCTCACTCAATAAAACTTCATTATTTGGATACTCTTCATTTAACTTTTTTAAAGCAATATATCTATCTTGTAAATCACTATTTTTTTTATAAAAGATTGTATCTTTAAATCTAAAAGCATCAATGGCATTATCTATAAGTCCCATTATTTCACCTACACCATCATATATTTTATAATTACTATCTATAAATAATATATCACAAAGCAAAAGAAAACTCCATCTTACGATGAAGTTTCTTATTTTTGTTTTTATTCTCCCATTTTTTCTTTTAGGGCGGCTTGCGCAGCGGCCAAACGAGCTATAGGAACACGGTAAGGGCTGCATGATACATAGGTTAAACCAACCTTATGACAGAATTCAACACTTGATGGTTCTCCACCATGTTCACCACAAATGCCTAATTTAATATCAGGACGAACACTACGACCTTTTTCAGCAGCCATCTTAACTAGAGCACCAACACCAGTTTGATCAAGTTTAGCAAATGGATCTGATTCGTAGATCTTATTTTTATAATATGCATCTAAGAATTTACCAGCATCATCACGAGAGAAACCAAAAGTCATCTGTGTTAAATCGTTAGTACCAAATGAGAAGAATTCAGCTTCTTGAGCAATTTGATCAGATGTAATAGCAGCACGTGGAATTTCAATCATTGTACCAATATGATATGACATATTAGAATGTTTTTCTTCTTTTACTTTTTCAGCTGTTTCAATAACAATATCTTTAACAAATTTTAACTCTTTTACTTCACCTACTAATGGAATCATGATTTCAGGAACGATATCGATATGTTCTTCTTCACTTACTTCAATAGCAGCTTCCATTAAAGCACGTGTTTGCATACGAGCTATTTCTGGATAAGTGACAGCTAAACGGCATCCACGATGACCCATCATTGGGTTAAATTCATGTAATTCACTACATTTATTTTTAATAGCTTCAACTGTTACATTCATATCTTTAGCTAAAGCTTTGATATCCTCTTCTTCAGTTGGTAAAAATTCATGTAGAGGTGGATCTAAATATCTAACTGTCATTGGTAGACCATTTAATTCTTTATACATAGCTTTAAAATCAGATTTTTGGAATGGAATTAATTCATCTAATGCAGCTTCACGTTCTTCAACTGTATTAGCTAAAATCATCTTACGAATCTTTGGAATACGATCTTCTTCAAAGAACATATGCTCTGTACGACATAGTCCAATACCTTCAGCACCTAATTCAAGAGCTTTCTTTGTATCACGTGGATTATCAGC
>CANRPL010000026.1 GCA_947632495.1 uncultured Bacilli bacterium | reverse complement strand
GTATCAAACTTATGTCTTTTTATGAAATAAAATAGTGTCAGTGATTTTTCTCACCAACACTATTTATAATACAACCTTTTAGTGTAACTAGGTTACACTTTTTTTATGTAAAGCTACTGCTTTTTTTCTTTGTTCAATAGAATTTTTATAAGCTATGTGATATTATTAATTAAAATAGGATAGTGATATAATGAATGACTTTCAGACTATGTCAGAGGAAGAAATATTAAAATCTTTAAAAACTAATTTAGATGGTCTAACCGAAGAAGAACGCAGTAATCGTCTAAAAGAATATGGTTTAAATGAATTACCTAAAAAGAAGAAGGATAGTATTTTTAAAATCTTTTTTATGCAATTTGCTAATGCTATTACGATTATTATGGTAATTGCTTGTGCACTTTCTTTCTTTATTAAAGAATATACAGATGCAATCGCTATTATTTTTATCATCATGGTCGATGCGATTATGGGAACGGTTCAAGAGTGGAAGGCTAATAAAAGTGCTGAAGCATTAGCGGATATGATTAAAGTTAAAGCAACGACGATGGTTGATGGTCGTGAAAGAGAACTTGATGCCTCTTTATTAGTACCTGGGGATATTGTTTTATTACAATCTGGTTCTAAAGTACCAGCTGATGGTCGTATCATCTCTTGTAGTAATCTAACTATTGATGAATCGGTATTAACTGGTGAGTCGATAGCGAGCACTAAAAATGCTTTAGCAGCAGATACGATTAAAAGTGTAAGTGACGCCAAAAATGTGGTCTATGCTAGTACTAGTGTCATTACTGGTCGAGCTATTATGGTAGTTATTAATACGGCTAAAGATACGGAAATAGGTAAGATTGCTACGAAAGTTATCGATGCAGAAGAAACGCCATCTCCATTAACTATAAGAATGGCTAAATTTACTAAACAAATTGGTTTTTTAATAGTGATGCTTTCCATTGTTCTTGTCGCTTTATTACTAACGAAAAACTATGGTTTAGATGAAGTGTTTATGTCTGTTGTCGGTTTAGCTGTATCGGCTATGCCTGAAGGACTTCCTTTAGCTTTGACCTTAGCGCTTACAATTGGATCTAATCGTATGGGTAAACGTAATGTTATTGTCAAGAAGTTAAATGCCGTTGAATCACTTGGAAGTTGTACGATTATTGCCAGTGATAAAACAGGTACTTTAACAGTTAATGAACAGACGGCTAAAAAGATTGTCTTACCAAATGATGATGTATATAGTATAAGTGGTACTGGTTATAATGATGATGGTAAGATAACGGGTCCTAAAGATAATTTCTTAACAGTTAAAACCATCGCTAAATTAGGAATGCTTAATAATGAAGCTGGTCTAACATATGAAGATAATATGTGGCTTAGTTATGGTGATAGTATTGATATTGCCTTTTTAGCTTTAGGTAAAAAAGCTGGTATTGATATTAGTAATATTGAAAAGGTAGCTAGTATTCCTTATGAATCAGAAAATAAGTATTCAGCTGTTTATTATCGTGATAAAGATAGTATTAAGTGTACGACTAAAGGATCATTAGAAACCATTTTTGAATTTTGTGATAAGATGATTGTTAGTCAAAAAGTAGTTCCTCTTGATCGCGATAAAATTTTAGCGCAAAATGAACAATTAGCTCGTGAGGGATATCGTGTCATTGCTTTAGCATACAATCGTGTTAATGATTTTGAAGAAAAAGAATATTATGATAAAAAAGATATTCCAAAGTTAATTTTTTTAGGTTTAGTAGCGTTTATTGATCCTATTCGTGAGGAAGCTAAAGTATCGATTAGTAATTGTCATCGGGCTGGTATTAAAGTTATTATGGTTACTGGTGATCATCCACTTACGGCTTTTAGTATCGCTAAAGAATTAGGCCTTACAAATTCTTTTGAAGAGGTCGCAACGGGAGCTGACATTGAAAAAGAATTTGCTTTAGGAAATAATAATTTTGACCATTTCGTTGCTTCTAAAAAAGTCTTTACGAGAGTTACACCACTTCAAAAGTTAGAGATAATTGAGTCTTATCAAAGACAAGGCGAATTTGTCGCTGTAACGGGTGATGGTGTCAATGATGCTCCTGCCATTAAAACAGCTAATATTGGTATCGCTATGGGAAGTGGATCAGATGTAGCTAAAGAGACGAGTAATATGATTATTATTGATGATAATTTTATGTCTATTGTCGCCGGTATTGAAGAGGGTAGAAATGCCTATGCTAATATTCGTAAAGTTGTCTATATGCTTGTTTCTTGTGGCCTAGCTGAAGTATTATTCTTCGCCCTAGCTATCTTCTTTAATTTGCCAATGCCACTTATTGCTGTCCAATTATTATGGTTAAATTTAGTTACGGATGGATTACAGGATTTAGCTCTTTCTTTTGAACGTGAAGAAAAAGATATTATGAATGACAAACCTCGAAGTCCTAAAGAATCACTTTTTGATAAATTATTAATTCAAGAGATTGCTATATCAGGCCTTTTTATCGGTATTATTGTCTTTATCGTATGGTATGTTTTAATTAAGAAAGTTGGTATGGAAATATCTTTAGCTCGTGGCTATATCATGGCTTTAATGGTTTTCATGCAAAATATCCATGTCTTTAATTGTCGTAGTGAGAAGAAGTCAACCTTTAAGATTAGTTTATCTAGTAACTGGTTTGTCTTTATTGCTGTTTTCTCATCAATCTTACTTCAAATAATAATAATGGAAGTACCATTCTTAAGTCATATTATGAGTACGGAAAGTGTTCCATATCACCATCTTGTTCTTCTTTTAGTAGCGGCTTTACCAATATTATTAGTTATGGAAATCTTTAAATATATTAAAAGAAAGCATGAAAGGTGCTAAAAGATGTTTATTGTTAATGATTATGCAGTAGTCCATAAAGGGTTAAAAAGAGATTCTAATCAAGATAATATTTATCTAAATGGTTTTTACCTACCGGAAATACATGATGGCTTGGATAATTATACAAAGAAGGTAAAGAAAACTAATAAATCTTTAGTTTATGCTGTCTTTGATGGTATTGGCGGTTTAGATAAAGGGGAATATGCCTCATCTTTAGCGTCAACGATGCTTAATAATTTACAAGACCAAAATGTTTTTGATAATATTAATCAAGCTTTACTAGATTATCAAAAAGATAAGCAAATTAAATTAGGTACAACCGCTACGGTAGTACTCCTTAAAGGTCGCTATTTACATTTTTATCAGATAGGTGATAGTCCACTCTTTATTTATCATCATCATTTAAAAAAATATTTACTAGATGCAAGTGAAAATAATTTGCTAAATAATTATTTGGGTAAAGGAAGTAACTTACAAATAAAAAAATCAACTATTAAACTACATCATAATGATAAGATTATTCTTTGTTCTGATGGCTTAACCAATGACGTAGAAGAAGATTTTATCACTAAAACCATCTCTTCTAATAACGATGGAAAATATATTGCTGATAAATTATTAAATCAAGCTTTGATAAATGGTGGTAATGATAATATTTCAATAATTACTTTAATCATTAAAAGAAATTATTTGGTGTGGTTATTATGGATAGCTATTATTTTGCTTTTAATTATCATCTTATTAACGATTTGACAAAAACATAAAAATATGATAATATATAAGCCGTTGAAAGGGAGTAGTTCTCATTCTTAGAATGGTTTTGGCTCGTCATTACGGTTTTAATACCCGGGTCAAAAGATATTAATATCGAACAAGACTTTTACACAATGGTGTGAAGTCTTGTTTTTTGTCTTTTAAAGCTTCAATCATTATGTAGAAGCTTCTCTTTTCAAAAATTTAGAGGAAAGGAGTAAAAAAGACAGAGAAGAAAAGGAGTGAAAATTATGAAAGAAAAAGTTACATTAAAAAGTTTATATCCCGAAGAATATGGAGATATCGTAGTTGAATGTCGTGTTTTAGAAAGAGCTGATATTCCCGCTTATCTAGAAACCATACCTGAAAGTGATAAGTTTATGGGTGTCAAGGTAGCCCCTGTCGTAGCGCGTAAGGCTGTTCCAGGAGAAGTTATTCATACTGTTCTTACAACAGAAATAGGTGGTAAATTATATTTATTATCTGAGGAATCTAATACAGCTAGAGAGGGGGATTATGTTGTTACAAATGTTGGTAGTACATCTAATGAGCAATATATCGTCCGTGGTGAAAAGTTCGCTAAAACATATGAGCCAAATGCTGATGGAACTTTTACACCAGTTTCTGATCCTAGAATGTTGTCACGTGTACCAGAAAATATTATGTTTATGACATCTTGGGGAGCTCCAGCTATCTGTTTAGCTTCCTCATATCTTGTTACTTATGGACCAACTTCATTTAATACATTAGAAAAAGATGCATATGCTAAAACATATATCCCTTATGTTGCTAAAACTTCCCAAAAAAGCTAATAGGTTAATCTATTAGCTTTTTACTTGGTTATAGTCATTCGTACATTCTCTTTAGTATTTATATCATATTATAAATTAGGTAAGGAGGATTATTTATGTTTAATAGAAATTGTTGTCGTGGTAATAACAATATGTTTGGTGGTCAATGCTGTCAAAGACAAGTTGCTGAACAAGTTATTGAACCAACGATAACTAATTGTGTTCAAAAAGATTTTTATCATGAAGTACCACACATTTGTCCAATTCATACACATGTTATAAATAGACACATTTATAATCATACATATACACCAAAATATACATGTTCGGAAGAAAACCAAGTTGTAAATAATGATTGTGGTAAATGTAATGGTTTTATAAACCGATAGAATAAAAAAAGGAGCGATGCCTTTTTTATTGACCTCCTTTATAACTTGTTTAATACTTAATTTCTTTTTCTTTTTATGATAATCTCGGTATTTCTCTAGATTAGAAATAATGAAATCATCTTCTTCGATATATTTTTTATCATCGGCTGAATATTTAAGATTATATAAATCTAAATCATGGTTTACAGCGTAGATAGTATCATCTATATTAAGGTGATATAAATTATCATAATCAAAATAACGTTTTACTAATTCTATTTTCATATTATCGTTATCTAGAATTTTTTCTGTAAAAGAAACGGGGATATCTTCCAAATCATTATTAACGATAAATAATAATTGATCATTAGTTAGATTAGGATTATTTTCATAGAGTGTTAAATAACTTTCTAATTTATTTGAAAGAAAAGTATCTTCATAGATAAGATTAGTTAAGGATGCCATATAGGGATGTTGATAGACTGTTTTTCGTTCTTTTTTATCTAAAAGACCCATTATGATATCTATTTCTTTATTGTGATAACCCATCTTTTTTAATCTTTTATAATCATTATCGGTTATATTTAAGAATAAACCAAAACCAATCCATAGGATGATAACAATGCATAAGGTCCGAATAAGATAACGCTTTATTTTCTTTCTTTTAGGCATTTTCGATATAGTAAGCATAGTATTCGTCAAAGGTGATATTACTATCATGAATAATCGTTGCGGCTTCTACTCCTACATAACGATAATGCCATGATTCATAATCATAACCTGTGATATTTTCTTTACCTTCAGGATATCTTAAGATAAAGCCAAATTGGTGAGCATTATCTTGTAACCAAGAAAATTCATCCGTTGTGTCAAAGGAACTATTACCTACACCATAGGTTGTAACATCTACCGTTAAACCCGTTTGATGTTCAGAGTGGCCAGGACGAGCCGCATAGGCATCGGTATATTCTTGACCATGATTTCTTAAATAACTGTTGTAGACATCTTCTTGATCTTTATATGATCGATATGCTGAATTGATAATGATGGTATGTCCCTGTTCTTTAGCGGCATTAAACATACTGATAAAAGCATCATAGGCCTCTTTACGAAGTTTATTATTACCATACGCATACCAGTTTTTAACATCAACTAAATCAGCTGGTTCATAGTCATTAGGCAATTTATAAAACTTATTATTAATCATTAAAATGTCTTTAGATATATCGGTATCTTTAATATCAGAATACCATTCTTTATCTGCTCCGGCATTAACTTTTTCTACAACTTCATAAGAACTACTATTTAAATTGTTTTCATAATAATTTACATAGTCACTTATTTTACTTGGAATATAGTATCCCTCATTAATTATTTCAAGATATACTTTATCATACTCTTTAGTTAGTAATGAATCTAGAAAAGTATTATTAGTTTTATTTTCTAACTGATTAGCTTCTTCTTTGGTATATCCGATTTTTATTAGTTTATATTCATATGTTTTCCGATAATTTAATTCTTTAACGGTTTTAACAGTAAAAACGATTCCAACAACAATTAAAATAATACTACAAATAAGTATTAAGATAGGCTTCTTTTTAAGTCTTCTTCCTTTCATAGACACCTCCATTATTTTTATTATACCTCAAAAAGGTTAAAAATAATACATTGTAGTATTATTAATATAGTTATAAATGAGACTAATTTTCATATATTTTATTAGAGGTGAATATGAAGAAAATATTATTTACTTTTTTATGTTCTTTGTTAATGATTAATATTGTTCTAGCTAAAGAAGATAATAGCTTATCACCAAGCGCTAAAAGTGCGATTATTATTGAGGCCGATACAGGTACCATTATCTATCAATATAATGTTCATGAGAAATTAGCTCCGGCTTCAATGACGAAAATGATGAGTTTAGTTTTAATTATGGAAGCAATTGAAGATGGTGTTATTAAATATGATGATATAGTGACCGTAAGTAAAAATGCTTCAGCTATGGGAGGATCACAAATATTACTTGAAACTGGTGAAGTTATGAGTGTCGATGATTTAATTAAAGGTGTGACCGTAGCTAGTGGCAATGACGCTGTAGTTGCTTTAGCGGAAAAGATAGCTGGTACAGAAGCTAATTTTGTTAAAATGATGAATGATAAAGCTAAAGCTTTAGGTCTTAAAGATACCAATTTTAAAAATTGTCATGGACTAGATGAAAAAGATCATTATTCTAGTGCTTATGATATGGCCATAATCGCCAAAGAATTAGTTAAACATCAAAAAATATTAGATTATAGCTCTATTTATGAAACATATTTAAGAAAGGGTACTAAAAGACAAACGTGGCTGGTCAACACTAATAAATTAGTTCGCTTTAAACAGGGCGTTGATGGTTTAAAGACCGGTTATACCAAAGATTCTGGTTACTGTCTTACGGCGACGATGAAACAAGATAATATGCGTGTTATCGCTGTAGCGATGGGTGAGCCTAGTAGTGATGTTCGTAATGATGAAGTAAGTGGCATGTTAGATTATGCTTTTGCGCAGTACGCTATGGATACTATCTATTCAGCTAATACGGTTATTGATAATCTTAAGTTAGAGAAATCAAATATGTCTAATGTTGATGTTGTGCCTCTTGAAGATGTTAAAATACTATATAAAAAGACAGATGGTAAAAAAGATGTAACCTGGGATATTAAATACCACAAAATTAAAAGTAGCATTAAAAAAGGTGATGTAATTGGTGAAATTATTGTTAAAAGTGATAATGAAGAAATAAAAAGAGTGGGTTTAACGGTTAATAAAGATGTTAAAAAAGCTTCTTTTATCGATTTATTAGCGCGTTACCTAAAAGATACCATCACAGGTAATATCAAAAGTTTTTCATAATTCTAAAAAAGATATTTTAAATACTTATTTTGTGCTATAATGATGGTGTAAAGGTGTTGTAATTATGAAGAAGTTGAAATGGATTATCGTCTTAATTATTTTTTTAGGTATCGGTCTAGGTGCTTGGAAAGTTTATGATTATATTAAAGCAAAAAAGGAAGAAGAGCGTACAGCTTGGAAAGTCGAAATTACTAATGAATATATTAATGTCCGTTCGGAACCCAATACGACCTCTTCACTTGTCGGTAAAGTCTATGAAGGGGAAGTCTATCGTGTTGTTGATATGAATCGTGATGATACTAATTATATTTGGTTTCAAATAAAATTAAAGACAGGTGGTAAAGGTTGGATTAGTAGTACTCGTAAAAATCCATATGTTATAGAGATTAATAGTCCAAATAAAGAGGAAGATACGGAAAAAGAAATTGAATATATTAAACCGCAAGTATTATTCTTTGAAGATGAATATCATGTTGCTACTATCAATGATATTACCTATGATCATCTAGTTATTAATGAAGATTCAGAGTATACGATTAAACATATCGTCTATTATGAACCAAATCCTAAAAAACCAATTATTCCTGGTCAACCACAATATTGGATTCAATATATTGTGGAAGATGAATTTGGTAATACGACTCGTAAAGTTCAGCGAATTGTCTTTGATGTAAATCCTAAAGATAGCGAAGTAACTGATTTTAGTAAATTAAAAAGGTAGGGTGTTTTAAACCTTGCTTTTTTATTGACTTTATCAATATTTAATGATAGAATTGGTTTAAATTCAGAAAGGAGTGGGAAAATGAAGAAAATGTTAAAACAAAATATTTTATCGGTAGTTATTAATAGATTAGATGGACTTTATTTTCCCATCTTTTAACCATAAAATAAACTACCGTTGGGTAGTTTTTTTGCGGAGGTGAATTTATGAAAGGAATAAAAGAGTTTAAACCCTTAATTAAGCTTATTAAGGAAGAAAAAGTAAAGATTATTATCGCTAGTATTCTCATCTTTTTATCGGGTATATGTGAGATTTTTACTGGGTATTTAAATGGCGCTGCCATCGACGCTATTGCGACTGGTGCTCTTAAGATGTCAATTACTTATCTCGTTATCTATCTTGTTTTATCTTTAACAATGGGTGGCGTTTTTCTTCATATAGCGAATGCGATGCTTTATAAAGCTGAAAGTTCTCTAACTCGTAAATTAGGCTTTTTTACTTATAAGAAGGCTCTAGATTTGCCAGCTGTAGCTTATGAGAAAAAGACGAGTGGGGAAATTATTAATCGTATTACCAACGATGCCGATTCATTAAGTTTTGCTTTTGGCCGCCTTTTAGATGTTGTTACATATTTGATCGGTTCCATCTTGATTGGTATCTATGTCTTTTTTAACTCATGGATTGTCGGAGTAGAGATTATCTTTTTTGTTATTATTCTTTTCTTCGTTATTCGAAAATATAGTCCAATGATTAAAAATATTCATAAGGAACGTAAAAAAGAACAAGATAAGTTTACGTCGCTCGTCACTGAATCAATTCGTGGTATTCGTGAAATTAAAACCCTAGGTGTTAAACATAGTTTAATTGATGATATGAAGTACATTATTAAAAGAATATTTGCTAAATCAACGCGTGAAATCGATATTCAAAAAGAGTTTCAAATCATATCACGTGCTTTAAAATCTCTTTTAGAGGTTGGCGTTTTTATTACTTGTGCTATTTTGATATATTATAAACAAATTACTTTTACTTTCTTCATCGCTATGACCTATTATATTTATCGTTATACGTGGCTTCTTGAAAATATCGATGATTTAACTCAAACTTATCAAAAATTAGTTGTTTCTTTAGGCCGTGTCAATGAGATATTAGAAAACAAATTATATGCTGATGAACAATTTGGGGATAAAGAAATTAAAAATATTAAAGGGGTTGTTGAGTTTAAACATATAACATTCTCTTATCCAGATGAAGATATAACTTTAGAGGACTTTAATTTACGTATTGAGCCACATCAAAAGGTGGCTATTGTCGGTAAATCGGGGCAAGGAAAATCAACTTTATTTAATTTATTAACGCGTATTTTTGATCCTGATGAAGGAGAAATATGTTTAGATGGTGTTAATATTCGCGATTTAAAAGAGGATGAATTACGTAAGCAAATTTCTATTATTCGCCAAGATCCATTTATTTTTAATCGAACTATTCGTGAGAATTTTGAAATTATTGATCCAGATATTGAACTTGATACTATTCGTAAATATGCGAAGATGGCTTATCTCGACGATTATATTATGTCTTTACCAAAACAGTATGATACTATTTTAGGTGAGGGAGGAGTCAACTTATCAGGTGGTCAAAAACAGCGCCTTTCGATAGCGCGTACCTTATCTAAAAAGAGCCATGTTATTCTATTTGATGAAGCGACAAGTGCTTTAGATAATGATTCACAAAAATATATTAAAAAGGCCATCGATGATTTAGTTAGTAATCATACTGTTATCATCGTTGCTCACCGTCTTTCAACGATTATTGATGCTGATATTATCCATGTTGTCGATGGTGGTAAGATTGTCGCATCAGGTACACATGATGAACTGCTTAAGACTAGTCCCGTTTATCAAAAATTGTATGAAACGGAATTATAATAAAGAAAAGTTATAATACTTTTCTTTTGTTTTGTCATAGTTTGTTGCTAAAATACTTTATCTATGATAAAATTATGATATATGGTAGAGGATGGTAATATGGAAAAATATGTTCCGGATATATATCAAAAAAGTATTTATAAAATTGATTATGATCAGCTATATGCACGTGGTATCAGATGCCTACTTTTTGATTTAGACAATACTTTAGTGCCTATTACGGAGCATAAACCAAATGATCAAATAAAAGATTTGTTTGATTCCCTAAAAGCTAAAGGTTTTAAATTAGTATTATTTTCTAATAGTTTAAAAAAACGTTTACGTCCTTTTAAAAATGGTTTAGAAGTTGATTGCTGTGCTTTAGCTTTCAAACCACATCCTCGTAAATTTTTATCGGTCATTAAAGTATATGACTTGAAGTTTAGTGAAGTAGCTATTATCGGTGATTCGATGACAGATGATATCTACGGCGGGAACAATGTTGGTATTACCACGATTCTTGTTAATCCCATCGGTAAGAAAGAATTTTTCTTTGCTAAATTACGTCGTTATAAAGAACGTCGTATTATGAAAAAACTTCGCGATTATAATTTATTCACGCAGGGGCGTTACTATGAATAAATGTATCGGTTGTGGTTCAGTATTACAAAGTGAAGATTCTAATCAAGTTGGTTATACACGTGATTTAGAAAAACCACTATGTGAACGTTGTTTTCGTATAAGAAACTATAGTGATTATAAATTAGTAAGTAACAATAATGAAGAATTCATCGATATTTTAAATAATATTGGTCATAAAGATGCGCTTGTTTTATTGGTAGTTGATTTATTCAATATGCCTAATATGTTATCTTCTTTAAATCAATATTTATCCAATGATGTTTTGCTTGTTTTAACCAAACGTGATTTATTGCCACGGGATGTCTACGATGTTAAATTAAAAAAATATTTCGCTGATTTACCTTTACATATTGTTGATTCTATTATTGTCAGTAGTATTAAAAATAATCACATTGATGAATTATTAAATATGATTCGACAATATCAAAAAGGTCGTGAAGTATATGTTGTTGGCTTTACTAATGCTGGTAAATCAACTTTGATAAATCATTTACTAACTAGTTATACTGGTGAAAAACCAGTCATAACAACTAGTATGTTACCTTCGACAACAATTGGCGTTATTAAAATTGCTATCGATGATACTTTAACATTAATTGATACGCCAGGACTTTTAGATGAACATAGTCTTATCAATTATGTTTCTATTGATACTTTAAAAAAAATAATTCCTAAAAGAGAAATTAAGCCACGATCTTACCAAATAAAGGGTAGGCAATCATTAATTATCGATGAATTATTACGTCTTGATTCTACTGATAATAATTTAATTTTCTTTATAGCGAATGATTTAGAAATTAAAAGAAAATATAATAATAGTGATGAACTTAAAAATTTATGCCATCATATCGTAAAGGCTCATGCCTATGAAGATATTGTCATATCTGGTTTAGGATTTATTAAGGTTATGAAAGATGAAGATGTTGATATATATACTAAAGAAGAGGTAGAGGTATATACAAGGAAATCTTTAATATAAGGAGGAATAAAAATGGATAATTATGAAAAGGAACAAATGCGTAAAGATGTTTTAGATGAATTAAATGGTAATGGTAAAGGTAATCCTAATTCAGCTGGTGGTGTTATTGAATCTTTTGGTCCTACAAAGAAAAAATCAGCAGTTAGTTTTAGCGCTGATAATAAAGTAGAAAGCTATCATCATGAAGAAAAGAAAGAGGAACGACCAAAACCACCACAACCTACAAATGATAAAAAGAGTAATTCAACAACTAAAGTAGTATTAGTAATTTGTGTTTTATTAGTTATTGTAGGTATTGCCTTTTTCCCAACGATATTTGACAAAATAAATGACTATAAAAATAGTAAACACAAGGTTAAGAGTTCTCCTAAAGAACAAGTTGCAGAAAAAAGTGAGACTATCACTTTAAAGAGTGATGCTGTTCAGAAATTAAAATATCCTATTATGCATAGTGATTATTTAAATAAAACAACTTATTATACTAAAGATAAAGTAACCATTAGTGACTTTTCTAATAATGACATTCTCTTTAATGCTTTAGCGGATATTAATGAGGGAAATATGGCTCCTTATAGTGGCAAATATAGTGGTAAATATTGTGGTACTAAAGCCCAAAAAGTTTCTTTAGCGGGACGTTATGTTCGCCTTCGTATTGAAGGCTTATTTACTAAAAAGGCTAACTATACTTTAACTAACTTCACGGTACCACTAGGAACTTTAGAAACGGGTTATAGAGGTACATGGAACTATAATAAACAAAGTGATGTATTTGTTTATTATGGATGTAGTAACTCTAAAAATTCTAATATTCAATACTATGATGTTAGAGTACCTTATGAAGCTACTGGGTCTGATAAAAATGTTGAAGTCTATGTTAATAATTATGTAGCTTTTGCGCAACTTGATACTAAAACTAAAAATTATATTATCTATAAAGATGCTTCCTACACAGAAGAGTTAACGAGAGGCGTTTTAACTAATACTGATTATGTTAAAGGACTAGAAGATGTAGTTAAACAAATTGATAGTAGCAAACTTAACAAGTATAAATATACCTTTACAATGGAAAATTGCCCTTATTTGGAGTATTGCTTCTTAAGTGGAGAGTGGATTAAATAATGATTGATACTGGGGGTAATCAATTTAGTCAACGCCAACAATACATCAAAACTAATAACGAGCTTCGTAGGCCAACAAATAAAAAGTTATACATTAAAGGTAATAAGCAAAGGGCTGAGTTAGATCGTAAGCTAGAGGATTTATCAATAAAAAATGATGTAATGTTGAGTAGCACAGCCATTAGAAAAAAGATTCTAGATGCTGGGGCTTTCGGTGATATATCATCAGCTCCTATTGTGACGGAGACAGTTGAATCAGAAGAACCTGTTTTTAGTGAGAAACCGGTTTTGGAAAAAGAAAGAGAACCAATTGATTTAGAAGAAGCAATTTTAGGTGAAAAACAACCTTTGGAAAAAGAGAAAAAACCAATTGATAGCTATGAAAAGCATAGTGGAAAGTTGGTAAATACGGGTAAGGTAGCAAGCGATAATATTTTGTATCAAAATATGAATCACTACCGCCAAATAAAATTTTAATTAGTAAATAAAAACATTTGATGATTATCAAATGTTTTATGCTATAATAAAGACATTTGAGGTGATACTATGGATAAAATAATTATCAAAGGGGCACGAGAAAACAATTTAAAAAATATCGATATTGAACTTCCTAAAAATAAATTAATTGTCATGACGGGTGTGTCTGGTAGTGGTAAAAGTAGTTTGGCTTTTGATACCATTTATGCCGAAGGACAACGCCGTTATGTTGAATCATTAAGTGCTTATGCTAGACAATTTTTAGGTGGTACGGAAAAGCCTGATGTCGATTCTATTGAAGGTTTAAGTCCAGCTATCAGTATCGATCAAAAAACGACGAGTAAAAATCCTCGTAGTACAGTCGCAACAGTAACAGAAATTTATGATTATTTAAGATTGCTATATGCTCGTATTGGTGTTCCATATTGTCCTATTCATAATAAACCGATTACTAGTCAATCAATTGAAGAGATGACTAATCAAATTTTAAAATTAGATATAGGTACTAAAATACGTGTTTTAAGTCCCGTTGTTTATGGTGAAAAGGGTACGCATAAAGATCTTTTTGATAATCTTCGTAAAAATGGTTATGCCCGTGTTATAGCGGATGGTGTAGATTATGATTTAAGTGAAAATATTGAATTAGAAAAAAATAAAAAGCACAATATCAGTATTATTATTGACCGATTGGTCATCAAAGAAGATATTCGTAGTCGTCTTTATGAAGCTATTGAAATCGCTGCTAAAGAAGCTAGAGGTAAAGTTGCAGTTGATGTAGTCGGTGGAGAAGAGATTGTGATGAGTGAAAAATATGCTTGTCCCGATTGTGACTTTTCACTTCCTGAATTAGAACCACGAATGTTTTCTTTTAATGCTCCATATGGTGCATGTCATGATTGTAATGGTTTAGGTGTTAAGTTAAAATTGGATGTTGACTTACTTATCCCAGATAAAAGTAAAAGTATTTTGCAAGGAGGAATTGTTGCCTTTAGTTTAGATGCTTCAATTAATCGTACCCAAATTGAAACAGTTGCCCAAAAATATGGTATCGATTTAAATAAACCAATTGAGAAGTTAACGAAACAAGAATTAGATATTATCCTCTATGGTAGTCCTGAACCTCTTGAATTTAATTATGTTGCTAATAACGGTAATACTAGAAGAACCGTCGATTATTTTGAAGGAATTGTCAATAATTTAGAACGTCGTTATATTGAAACTAAAAGTGGCTGGATAAGAGATTGGATTGAACAATTTATGACCGAGCTTGATTGTCCAACCTGTCATGGTGCTCGTCTTGATTCATCTGTTTTATCAGTTCGTGTTGGTAATAAAAATATTTATGAATTAACTAAATTAAGTATCGCTAAAATGGGAGATTTCTTTGCTAATTTAAAATTGAGTAAAGAAAAGCAAGAGATATCTCGTATGATTATTAAAGAAATAAGTGATCGTTTACGCTTTTTGAATAATGTCGGTTTAGGTTATTTAACTTTAAATCGTAGCGCTGGAACTTTATCTGGTGGTGAAGCGCAACGTATTCGTTTAGCTACGCAAATAGGATCATATTTAACAGGTGTTTTATATGTTTTAGATGAGCCTAGTATCGGTCTTCATCAACGTGATAATAATCGTCTTATTACGTCGATGATGGAAATGCGCGATTTAGGTAATACGCTAATTGTTGTTGAACATGATACGGATACGATGCTTGCGGCTGATTATTTAGTTGATATCGGCCCAGCTGCTGGTGAGCATGGTGGCGAAATTATGGCTGCTGGTACTCCAGAAGAAGTTATGCATAATCCTAATAGTTTAACTGGTAAATATTTAACGGGACAACTTAAGATTGAAGTACCATCTAAAAGACGTAAAGGCAATAAAAAATTTGTTGAGATAATGGGTGCGAAAGAAAATAACTTGAAAAGTATTAACGTTAAAATACCACTGGGAACATTTACTTGTGTAACGGGTGTTAGTGGTAGTGGCAAAAGTACGTTAATTAATCAAATTTTATATCGTAGTATCGCTAATATCCTATATAAAAATAAAGAGAAAGTAGGGGCTCATAAAAAGATTAAAGGACTAGATAATATCGATAAAGTTATTGATATTAGTCAAGCTCCAATTGGTCGTACACCGCGAAGTAATCCGGCAACTTATACTGGTGTCTTTGATGATATAAGAGAGGTCTTTGCGGAAACAAAAGATGCTAAAATGCGAGGATATGATAAGAGTCGTTTCTCCTTTAATGTTAAAGGTGGACGTTGTGAAGCCTGTTGGGGTGATGGCGTTAAGAAAATTGAAATGCATTTCTTACCGGATGTTTACGTACCATGTGAGGTATGTGGAGGAACAAGATATAATAGTGAGACACTTCAAATCAAATATAAAGGTAAAAACATTACTGATGTATTAGATATGCGTGTTGAAGAAGCTTTAGAATTCTTTCAAAATCATAAGAAAATAAGAACAAAGTTAGAAATGCTTCGCGATGTTGGTTTGTCTTATGTTAAATTAGGTCAGAGTGCTCCAACTTTATCGGGTGGTGAAGCTGGAAGAGTTAAACTAGCTAAAGAATTACAGAAGAAACCAACTGGTAAAAGCTTATTTATTCTCGATGAACCGACGACGGGGTTACATGTTGATGATATTAAAAAGCTCTTGGTTATCTTAAATCGTATTGTTGATAATGGTGATACTGTTGTTGTTATTGAACACAATCTCGATGTCATTAAAACAGCTGATTACATTATTGATTTAGGACCAGAAGGGGGCGATGATGGTGGCTATGTTGTAGCGACTGGTACACCAGAAGAAGTAGTTAAGGTCAAGGAAAGTTATACAGGTGCTTTCTTAAAACCATTATTGGAGGTAAAAAATGACCATTGAATATGAGTGGACGCGTAAGGATTTAAAAAAAGAATTAACGAAAAAAAGAAATAACGTTAATTTAATTTATTTATTAGGTGGTGTTATCCTTTATATATTATTTATGTATGACGCTATCGCATCGGAATTGTTTGATAAACTAGTTATTTTAATTGGTGGCTTTATTTTTGCTTTTGCTTTTTCTATCATTCTTTGGCTATCAACTAAAATATACGTCAGTATTAGTCTTCGTAAAAATGATAAAAAAACAGATAAGGCATATGGAACTTATGTCATTGAAGCAACTGATAAAATGATTAGTGTTACCATAAATGAACAGACTATTGCATATAATTATAAGGATATAACCAAATTTAAAAAGAAAAGACATACTTTCTTTATTCGAACAGCAGATGATAAAATAGGTTTACTTTTTAAAGAACATATTATTGGACGTGAAAAATATCGTCAATTGTTGGACATTGTAAGTAAGAATGTAAGTTGTTAAAATAATAGTGGTATGGTATAATTAAAAATAGTGGGTGATAGGATGCTAGAATTAAAAAAGATAAGTAAAGTTTACGTAACTGGTGATTTTAAACAGGCAGCTCTACAAGATATCAATTTACGTTTTCGTGAGTGTGAATTTGTATCTATTTTAGGTCAAAGTGGTAGTGGAAAGACAACCATGCTTAATATTATAGGTGGATTAGATCAATATACGACTGGTGATTTAATTATTAATGGTAAATCAACAAAAAAATATAAAGATCGTGATTGGGATACTTACCGTAATCATAGTGTCGGCTTTGTTTTCCAAAACTATAATTTAATTCCTCATCAAACAGCTTTATCTAATGTTGAACTTGCCCTTACTTTATCTGGTGTTGGTAAAGAAGAAGCAAGAGCGCGAGCTATCAAAGTATTAGAAAAAGTGGGACTTAAAGAACACATGAATAAAAAGCCTAGTCAGATGTCTGGTGGTCAAATGCAGCGTATCGCTATTGCCCGAGCTTTAATTAATGACCCTGACATTTTACTCGCTGATGAACCAACAGGAGCTTTAGATTCAGATACTAGTCTTCAAATTATGGATTTATTAAAAGAGATAGCTAAAGATAAATTAGTTATTATGGTAACGCACAATTCAGAGTTAGCAGAAGAATATTCAACTCGTATTGTTCGCTTAAGTGACGGCCATATTACAGGTGATACTAATCCTTATGAAGAAGATAGTGACTCATCTAAATTTAATCCTGGCAAAAAGACCAAGATGTCTTTTCGTACAGCGCTTCGTTTAAGTTTAAATAACCTTATGACAAAAAAGGGTCGTACATTGTTAACTGCCTTTGCTGGCTCTATTGGTATAATTGGTATTGCCCTTATCCTATCTTTGTCTAATGGTGTTCAAGAGTATATTGATAAGATAGAGGAAGATACGCTTTCATCATATCCACTAACGGTAGAAGAGGCGACTGTTGATATGTCTGCGATGATGGACTTGATGATGGGTAATTCTGACCATAAAGATCATGATTTAGATAAGG
>CANRPL010000025.1 GCA_947632495.1 uncultured Bacilli bacterium | reverse complement strand
ATAATTACATTTTAACTATATTATATTGCTTTCTATTTTTTATTTATTTTTGTCTCACATCATTTACAATTATACATTTTTGAACTTAAAATATTTACTTTATTAGTAAAAATATACTATAATATCTAGCAAAAGGCGGTGAATTATGAAAATAGCTCCTCAAATGTATTCTAAAATAGAACCTTTATATGCTTTTAAAAAAGATTTAAATAGAAAATATCCAATGTGTCAATTCTTTCTTCATGATAATATTAATGGTGAATTAAAAGCATCATGTGGACAGTTATATCGCAAACAAGTTAGAGAGAAATTTTTAACTGATGGGCATTTTGCTCTAAAACGTTATAATCGTGAACCAGCTTTTATCGTTTGGAAAGAAGCTGTCTTAACTTTAGATACATATACCTCTTTTGATTTTAATCTTGAAGATGCAAGTTTCTATATCTATGATTTACAATATGGTCAAGAACGACGCTTTGAAATTCATGTATCAGAAGAAAGTGAATTCATTTATGAAAAACTTGTCCAATACTTAATGGAACGTGAAAAAATGGAAGCTCAATTAGATGGTATTCGTTTCTCAGATATGCGCACCCTAGAATTAATTCTCCAAAGAAGTCATCAAAAAATAATGTTAGATTTTAAATCTGGCAAAGAAAAAGTATATCAATTATAAAAACCAGTATATAACTGGTTTTTTAGTTCTTTTGTTTCAAAATCCATTCTTGAAGATAATTTATTTTCGTATGGCAATAAGCACACTCTCCTGCACTTGCATCAATTGAAGCTCCACAATTAGGACACATAATAATATTAATGCCATCATCTAGTTTGGTTACTCCATCATTATTTTTAAATAACGTGTAAGTAGCAGTACTAGTCTTTGAAACAATCTTATGATCAACATAATAGATAAGTCTAATTCGCGCTTTAACTTTAACGCAATCTTTATTTCCCGGGAAATATTTAAAATCAAGATAGTCTAAAATATCATAATCGATAACATTATCCATATTATAATAATATTTCTCAATCTCATAATTGAAATTATTAAAGAACTTCCTTTTATCAATATTACTTTTTTGCCAAAATGCTTTTTGCTTATTATTTTGTCTTTCTTTATATCTTTTAATTGGCCCAATAACAATATAGGCATCAATACTATAAAATAAATAATATAAAAGTAACGCTAAAATAATACCATAAACAAAGATTTTAATTATATCAATTTCATTAAAAGTACGAGATGTACTCTTAATAAATAAAAAGCTTAATAAGAAACTTATAACAATATCGATAATACCTGTAATAATACGATAAACATTACTATGAATAACATGATCATAATGATATTTACTGCCTAGGTCTTTATCAACATAATCAATATTGTAATGTGTCTTACAATAAGGGCAGCCATCTTCTATTTTAGATAAATTTAAAAGCATGCCACAGTTAGGGCAATTATACTCTTCACCCTTAGTCATAAAAGTATATTCGATTCGTGAATCAAATTCTCGCTCTGTATGTTTTAAAACATTGTTTACATAATATTCTTTAGAACATCTAATCCCACTTTTAATATCATCGTTTAACGAATTATTCGTATTACGTTCTAAAATATTATTGCCGACAATATATTTAGTTTTAATATTAATATTATATTGTTTCAATCTTTCTTCATGATATTTATCGGATATTAAAGACATAATACCACCTACCTATTATTATTGTTGTTATTATTATTGTTATTGTTATTATTTGATGATGAACCACCACTATAGCTAGAGCCGGATGATGGCGTATAATGTGGAATAATGGTTAGACTACCTTTGGTAAAACTAAGTCCATCAATACTTGCATCTATACAAGCAGTACTTATAACATTAAGGATTTGGCCGTTCATAACAAAAGATAAATTATCTTTTGAGCCACGAATAAAGCCGTCAGGATTCTTTTCCATAAAATTATATATTAGATTTAATTCATCCATAGTTAAATTATAATACTTAGTTAGATCAACACATCTTTTTTGACGAATTAATTCTTCATATGTTTCTGGTTCTTTATTCATTTAATCAACTCCTTATTTATGTAATAAAATTCCATATTTTGAAAAGGTAAATTAATAGCTTGTAAATGATAATAAGCATTATTTTTTTGTTTAGTATAATGATAATCACGTAAAGCTGAAGTAGTGAAAAAAATGTTATTAGCAGTATTTACAGCATAATAATCTTTATATTCCTTTAATAAATTAGTTAAGTCATAACAATAATAATCTTTTTTATCAGAAGCCATTTTATCTAAAACACCCATATAGACTTGATGGGTCATTAGATGTTGCTGTTTAGTTCTATTTTCATCACCATATGTTACCATATCACCACTTAATAACATAATGTATAAAGAATTATTAATAGGAAAATCACATTCTTGCTGTAATAAATCCTTACGCATATATATTTTAACAACGCTATGTGGTGTTAGATAAATAAACTCCCTTTGTTTTTTTAAGATTTGGGAAGATAGTGGATATTCGGTACCATCAACACTTAAAATAAATACACTATCATCATATATATATTTTAGTTTAGCATCTGCACTGATGATTTCTTCTAACGATGGATATTCGGAAGTTGGATGTTTAGGTATATAATTATCGAGTGGCTCAATACGCATTTTACTTAAATAAGCATATACTGATTCATCATTATATTCATCTTTTTGATAACCTCGATCTTTATATAGATTCTGCTGCAACTGACAGGTATAACTCTTATTCGTCTGATATGTATTTTTAACAAAAGGGCAACCCGTCTTACATAAATATAGATAACCACATTTCGCACACTCTTGATTAAAAGGTTGACGATTATGATTAATAAAAATCTTCTTACTCGCAGTCGCTAATATCTCTTGAACACTATCTTGATATATATTTCCATAATAGTAATCTTTATTCTTTTGACCTCTAACGCAAGAATAGATATCACCATTTTTCTCTAATAAGAAGAATTTTTCACCACAATTATCACAATTGGTACAATACTCTGGCCCAAACTCATCAAACCAAGGTCCGTTGACACCAGCATCTAAATCTGTACCGTCAAACTCTTGGTGCATACGTTTATAAAATTTAACTTGTTCGGCTTCGCTTAAATGATGAAGAAGTCCATTTGAGTTATAATCGAAACCAATCATAAAGTTAAAATCATTCATATCTAAACATGTATTCTTGTGTAAAAATTTAATATCCTCTATTATCTGATCAAGATATTGATAATGCTCTTTAAAGATAGTTGCGGATACTTTCTTTTTATTAGGAATATCTTTAAGAAGTTCTACATTTTGAAGAATCTTATCTAATGTTTGACGATTATCCTTTGTAACTCGATATTCATCATGAAGACTTAATGGTAAATCTAAACTTCCTGATATAGAAACATTGAATTCTTTGATTGTATCAAGATGTTTATCGATATTATAAAGATTAGTTTTAATATGTGGCATACCAACCTTAAAGCCAGCATCAGTTATTAATTTTTTATTGCGCTCATAATAAGAACTAATATAGGCAATTAAATCATGAAAATCCTTTTTACTTAAAGTTGTTACCTCACCACCATGTAGTGAGATATTAAAAGGAATGACTTTAGCCTTACCTAATTTATCGATGGCATACTTTAAAGTATCTAATGCTTTATATGATGTTTTTTCATCTTTAGTATTATCTTCTAAATAACAATATTTACAGGCCATGTTACATGCCATAGTAGGAACATATAAAAGATGAATAAAGCGATAATTATTCATATTACCCCCTCATAATATCTTTAACTATTTTAATTAGACTATTAAAAAGACTATTATTACTATTATTTAAGTTACTTTGACTATTGTAATTACTATAGTTATTAGTATTACTATTTGAATAATCATAATCATTATAATTATCATCTATGTTTTCTTCACCATAACGATATATAGTTGTAGGACTTTCTTTAAATGAACGATAGCTATAACTTGTAGTGGCTGGTATATATATTTCGTATAAACTATCACAACGACGGAAAGCTGAAGAACCTATTTCAACTAATTTACTATTCTCACTTATTGTTACCTTACTTAATGAACTGCATCCATAAAAAGCATGACCGCCAATACGAGTTACATTATCAGGAATATTTATCGATTCTAAAGATGTGCACTCCTCAAAAGTGTTTCCTTTAATCTCGGTAATACCTGCTGGTAAAACAATATTTTTTAGTGAAGAACAGCCTGAAAAAGCTTCACCACCTAAATATGTTAAATCTTCAGGCATATTTATATCTGTTAAATTCATATCGTTAGCAAAAGCACCACCACGTATCTCTTTGATTGTATCTGGTAAAGATACTTTTGTTAAAAAGAACATATTAGAAAAAGCATTTCCTCTTAAGCCAACAACTTTTTCCCCTTTATAAGTTTGTGGAACAGTTACTTCTTTAAAATTGGATATACCAAAAGTATAAAAACGAAGAACATATCCATCATCATTATGATCATAAATCATATGAGGATTAAAGAAAATTACGATTGGTAAAATTACCGCAATTAAAATAGAGACGATTAAAATATTACGACTATTATTAGTAACTAAATTAGTTTTAGTGTTCATAACAATGTTAGATATTTTTTCACTAGGTCGTGATTTTACTTGTTTGACAAGATATTTAACGATACTCATCTTACGAGTCATGATAGCATAAACAATTAAAATGATAATACCAATTACATATGTATATATTGGAAAATGGAAAAAGATTAATGAAATAAAAATAAATAATAAAAGGGAGAAAATCACATTTAATATTTTCTTTCTCTTTACTATATCACGTGGCATCATCTTTGTATCAAGAGGGATTTGCGCCTTTACTAGTTCCCTCTTAATAAACTCTTCGACAACCATCTTCTCGGATAAATTATATATATTATCAAAATTACTAGCACTAACGGTTGGTTTAACAATAGGAGGTGGTGGCGCAATCGTACTTATGGTAACATTATTTCCTTCAAAAGGTTTACCACAATTAGTACAAAATTTATCAGTAATTTTCATAACATTACCACAATTAGCGCACTTTAAAACAACATTATTAATGATAGTATTAGTATCAATGGGTTTGTCACTAATTGTCGCTGGATTAATAAAAGCTTCAGGCATGGCAGCAGCAGGTTTTTTAATAAAGGTTATGGCAGGCACAACAAAAAAGGCACCGATAAAAACTGCAATAAAATCATAGAAGGCAACATTAACCGTTATAAATAAATCAAAGAATAATAAGACACCGATACGTATAAAAAATAATTTCCAAAATAGGGGCTTATGATCATCAGGCTTAAATGCTTTCGCTATTGGTAAAAGAACAAAAATAGACATATGGATAGTGACAAAAGCTTCCATGAAAAGAGCGGCCAACAAATCAGGACCATCACTAGCAAACACAGTCATAGGTATCAAAGATAAAGCGATTAACCACCAGTACTTTTTATTCTTCATTTAATCATCTCCTATAGGTACTATCTACTATAAATTATTATACCATAAGCAAATTTAAAACTCACTATATTAGTGAGTTTTATACATTAAATCTAAAATAACAAATATCGCCATCTTGCATCAAATAATCTTTGCCTTCAAGGCGCATCTTACCAGCTTCCTTAACGGCTTTTTCACTACCACAGGCTTCTAAATCCGTATAGCTCATTACTTCAGCCTTAATAAAACCTCTTTCAAAATCAGTATGAATAATACCTGCACATTCAGGAGCTTTCATACCATCTTTAAAAGTCCAAGCTCTTACTTCATCAGGACCAGCAGTAAAATAAGTCTTTAAACCTAGTAGTGAATAGGAAGCATGAATTAATTGATCTAATCCACTTTCTTCAATTCCTAAAGCACTTAAAAATTCAAGACGTTCCTCTTCACTTAATTCGCTTAATTCCTCTTCGATTTTAGCGCAGACAACAACTACTTTAGCGCCTGTTCGATCAGCATAATCTCTAACTTGATCAACATAGGCATTACCTTTAACATCAGCTTCTGATACATTAGCCATATAAATAATTGGTTTCGCTGTCAATAAATTATATGGTTTAATCAATTTAAGTTCATCTTCTGTAAGATCTAGTTCACGAATATTTTGACTATTTTCTAAAGCTGCTTTTAATTTAGTTAATAAATCAGCTTCTTTTTTAATTTCTTTATCTTTAGACATTGTCGCTTTTTTACCAATTTTGTTTAGGCGATTATCGACAATTTCTAGATCGGCTAAAATAAGTTCTAAGGCGATTGTCTCAATATCTCTAATCGGATTAATATCATTTTCTACATGAATAATGTTTTTATCTTCAAAACATCTTACAACTTCAACAATGGCATCTACTTCTCTTATATGGGATAAAAACTTATTACCTAATCCTTCGCCTTTAGAAGCACCTTTAACTAACCCCGCAATGTCAGTAAATTCAAATGTTGTTGGGACAAGACTTGCTGGTTTATATAATTCATTTAAAAAATCAAGACGTTTATCAGGAACGACAACTACACCTACATTTGGTTCAATAGTTGCAAAAGGATAATTAGCCGCCAATATTTTTTGTTTTGTTATAGCATTAAATAATGTTGATTTACCTACATTTGGTAATCCAACAATACCCGTTGTTAAACTCATAAAATCACCTTCATATCAAGTTTACTATATTAACTTTTAAAAATCAATAATACTATTCTTTAGAATCTTTATATTTTAAGTAGAGTTCTAGCTCTTTATTAACGCGGTCCCGCATCTCTTCTAAATTATAACCTCTATGCTTAATAGTATCGTAAAAAGCAATGTGCTTCTCATCAACAAAGCAAGGATATTCATAATCATATGGTAAGCTATATTGATCATACTGATTAAATAAGTCCACCAAATTGCCATTAGATAAATATTCAAAAAATACTACTAACTTGTGATAATACTTTAAATTATATTCGTCCTGTGTAATATGATAACCTCTTGTTTGAAGCAAAGCGGCATGACCAACACCCATTCGATGTTCAAATAATTTAATTAAATAAAGATTGTAATCAATAGGTACATCATGAGTTTCATTTAAAATAATCAGGTTAGTAAAAAATAATTGGGCTAATTCAAGTTGGGCATAGCCGCACATATTATTAATGACCATTCCGACATCTACTTCTTTACCTGTTTCTTTTTCTATTAAAGAAAAAAACGCATCAGGAAAATTTCCTAACATCAAATCATAGGTCGCTAACATCTGAATCACTTGAATAAAATCGTCATATTCAAGGACCGGAAATTGTTCAACCATTGCGATAGGATTTTGAAGTAAACCATATTTTAAGAAACCATCTTCTTCATAATCATCTTGTAAACTTAAGACAAATCGAATATTATCTAATATTTCTTTTTCTTCAAAGCTAGCTAAAATACCTCTTCCACTTAACTGGGACGCATATTCTTCCGCTGTCGAACACTAAAGTGTTATTATCTTCGTGATAGATACCAGCAAAAACAGGAAAATATTCACTTGGATATTCATCAATACAAGCTGAACATAAATAATGTTTATATTCATGGAGACTAATTGGTAACATAGCCTCTAAATCAGGATATTGTCCATTTTGATTAATAAACCAGCCTATATCTTCAAGAGAAGTAGCCGCAACAATACCCATATTCTTTCCATCATCATGATTATGATATGTAAAAGCTATCTTTGATAAAGAACAAGCTAAATGCGCCAAATCATATTGCGGATATAGTTCTTTGGTCTGATTAACAAACTGTTCTAATTGGTTTAATATTAAATTAATATCATCAAGATTCATCGCTTCAATACCTTGATATTTATCACGTATTAATATCTTTTTAACATGATTACGAATCGTTAAAATAATACCATTAAATCTAATTCTTTGAGCTAATTTATCCCATAAAATAGAGTCAGTTTGTTCGTCATAATAGTTCCGGTTTTGATGATTTAAAATGCGTTTAGTAACAGGTGGTTTAGTATAAGCATTTAGATGTTGTTCAACATCTAATAATTTAACCCATGTATCATCAATACCGTCAGTTTTCTTAAGATAGTTAATCCACCTTTTAGCATTTGTTAAATTAGCGTCTGTCTTTTCATCAATAGTTAAGATAACATCATCAATATTAGCTTCCGTATCAAAGCCACGTTTAAAATAAATACTATCATCATTTTCTATCTCTTCTGTAACTAATTTAATATTAGCTTCGCTTCGATAAGGAAGTTTAATTAACGTACTACTCGTCATAGTAGCAGCTAAAACACAAGCATAAATACGGATTGTGAATTTTTTCATACTATCTCACCCATTTTGTATTGCTAAAATTGGCTTTTATCATAGCATAAAAAAAGGAAATGTGCAATTTCCTTTATAGTGTTGTACCAGTACCAATACCGATATTAAAGCCCAATAAATTCCAGCCGATAACAATAACAATCCACGCTAGAGACATCGCTACCATAACTGGTGTCATCTTACGCATTGTACCGAAGAAACTTATATCTTCATTTTGACTATCAGCCTTATATAAAAAGCCTAACATGATGATAAAGAAAATATAAAATGGGCTAAAACATTTACCGATAGAATCACCAACTTTAAATAACATTTGTGTAAACTCTGGTGATATATTAGCACGAACCAAACTACCGACTAAAACTGGCGATACTAATTGCCAATTACTGACAGTAGTTGGATTGATAATTGAAATAACAATACATACTAATAGAGTTATAGCTACAACAAAGACACCTGACATCTCACTTACTCTGATTAGCTCAATTAAATTTAATGATATTACGGTACTTAAATTAGTATAGTTTAAAATACTTAACATAATTGAGGCAAAGAATAAGCCAGCAAAAATAAATCCGGTATTTTGAAATGTTTTTGATATAGCAACATTAAATTCGCCAGTACCTTTAATATTTCTTGATATCTTTCCATAGACATAACTACATATTAAAGACATGCCGAGAAGAATAACCAATAGACCATCCTTAAAAGGAGCTTTATCACCTAACAATTTAACAATGTAAGAACCAGCTGTTTCATCCAACATCCATCCGGATAAAGGTAAACCAGGGATAATAGACCATATAGCGACTACTAACATCAGGATGAAGACAACTGTTGTTGCGCGAAAAGCATTTTTAGAAACATTATACTCATTTTCTTCATTTACTTGTACTTTTTTACTGAAGTATCTTTCAATCATTATTGTACCGATGATTGTAAGTAAAACCGTTGCGGCCAACATAATAAAAATCATTGACCATGGTGTAAAAGTATAATTATCTAATACATTTTGCGCAGCTGTTTCTGTAAGTTCTCCTAATACAAAATCTTGGTAGTTAAAAATAAGTCCTGTTCCATAACCCATCGTAATACCAATGAAAGCTGTCATAATACCGGTTTTAGAATCTCTATTCATAACCCGATAAACGGCTGATACAAAAGGAAGGAGTAAAGCATAACTATAGTCACCTATAATTGTTGAAATAATACTAACAAGTAAAACGATAAAAGTAACAATTGAACTTTTAACATTCTTTAATTTTCTAAAAAGATGATTTAATAAACCACTAACCTCTAAAATAGAAACAGTAATTAAGGAAACGATAATCGCAACTAAAGGTTCAATAGCTCGAAAGTTTTTCAAAGCTGAACCAAAAATGTTACGGATACCATCTTTACTTAAAATATTGTTTACTGTAATAGTTGTTGTTTCAAGGGTTTCTAGATCTGTCATTTTACCCGTTAAACCAATTTTATTTAAAGCAAAACTTAAGACAATTAAAATAGCACTGATAACAATCATCACAGTAATAGGTCCTAAATTAAGCTTACGCATCTTTTTTCTAGGCATAACTCCTCCTATAAACTAATTACTTTTTTTAACTTTTTATTAAATTCCATCCTAGGAAACATAATACTACGACCACAATGGCGACACTTTATTTTAATGTCAGCTCCGATGCGAGTAATTTCCCATTCATTTGTTCCACATGGATGTTCTTTTTTCATAACGACAATGCTTCCTAATTGATAATTATTTTCCATCTCTTTCACCAACTTTATGTACCACAATTTGTGGGAAAGGTATTTCAACACCTTTTTGATCAAATGTTTTCTTAATACGCTCTTTAAATTTTCGTTCGTAATCATATTTATTATCATAATTAGTTCCAAAAATTAAACGAATTGAAATTCCACTTTCACCTAATTTTTCCACACCACATATAGTTGCAGGAGTTGATAAATTATAATCATTATTAAAATTATTACATACTTCTTCTAAAACAGTTCTGACATAATCAATATCTGAAGCATAAGATACATCAACATCAACAATACTAATATTATCTTGTAAAGTATGATTAATTACGCGGTCAATATTACGGTTAGCAATAATTAATACTTCACCGGTATAAGCTTTAAGTCTTGTAGATTTAATTCCAACACCAATAACCGTACCTTTAAAATCACCAATAGTTACGACATCGCCAATATCAAATTGATCTTCAAAGATAATACCAACACCAGCGATAACATCTTTAAGGATATCTTGTAAAGCTAAACCAGCTACTAAACTAAGAATACCTAAAGAGGCTATCAAAGATTTAGTGTCGACACCATAAGTATCTAAAATCATCATTAAAGCAATAATCGCAATAAAATATTTAGCAACATTATCAATTAAACCAGCAATGGTCTTCTGACGACGTTCACCGACACGAAGATTACGGGTTCTATTGATTAAAGTCCTCTTAATAATTTTATGAATGACAACGTAGATAAAGATAGCTACAACAATAACAAAAAAAGGAACAATTACTTTTTTACTAAAAATAATTTTTAATATACCTTCCATTATTCCCTTACCTCTAATATATCTAAAATTCTATTTAAATCAGCCACATTAGCAAAGTTTATTTCAATTTTATTATCTTTAATCTTAACTTTAGCATCCAATTTTTCAGAAAGTAAATCGGCGGCATATAGATAATCTGGTCGTGTTGGTTTAACATGACGTTCCTTTTTTACTTTTTTCTCAACTGTTCTTGCCGTCTGCTCTAATTCCCGAGTAGGTATTTTATTTTCAATAATTTCATATGCCATTTTGCGAATTTGATTAACATCTTCAAACTTACTCAAAACACGGGCATGAGCCATACTTAATTTATTAGTATTAACAAGTTCTTGAACATCACTAGGTAAACGTAATAGACCAATTAGATTAGTGATGTGGCTTCGACTCTTACCGACACGTTTACTCAACTCTTCTTGGGTGATTTGTAGACGATCAAGAAGCGCTTTATAAGCCATTGCTTCTTCAATTGCACTTAAATCTTCACGTTGTAAATTTTCAAGAAGGGCAATTTCCATCATTTGATTATCATCTAAATTACGAACAATCGCCGGTATCGTTGTCAAACCAGCCATACGACTAGCACGAACGCGACGTTCACCAGCAATAATCTCATAACCCTTGATACTTTTCTTTACGATAATAGGTTGAAAAACACCATGTTCTTTTATAGAACTAGCTAGTTCACGTAAAGCTTCTTCATTAAAGGTTTGACGAGGTTGATAAGGATTAGCTCGTAATTCATTTAAATCAATATCAATAATTTCTTCTCTTGTTGCTGATTCATAAACAGCTTGTTCAAAGCTATCTAAATCAATATTTTCAGAATTAAATAACTGCTCTAAACCACGTCCTAGAGCTCTTTTTTTATTTTCCATTTCTCTCAATCACCTCTTTAGCTAGATTCAAATAAGCTTCCGTACCACGACTTTTAGGATCATAGGCATGAATAGGCTTACCATAACTAGGTGCTTCGGCTAATCTTACTAAACGAGGAATGATGGTATCATATACCTTTTCTTTAAAGTAACTACGAACATCTTCAACGACCTCTAATCCTAAATTAGCACGACTATCTAACATTGTAAGTAATACTCCCTCAATATCTAATTCGGGATTCAACTTCTTCTGGGCAAATTTAATTGAATTTAGTAGTTGCATAATTCCTTCTAGCGCAAAGAACTCACACTGAACTGGAATAATAACCGAATTAGCTGCTGCTAAAGCATTAGTAGTAATTACCTCTAATGATGGTGGACAATCAATAATAATATAATCAAATATTTCTGAAATCTTACGTAAATGTTTCTTTAATTGTAATTGCGCTACAAAATGATGATCACTGCGAGCTTTTTCTGCCAATTCAACATATGCTCCTGCTAAATTAATAGAAGCAGGCATAATATATAAATTCTTAAACTTTGTCTTAATAACAACATCTTTAACATCAGCTTTACCAACTAAAAGTTCATATGTACTAGCTTCAATATCACTTTTATTTATTCCGACACCCGTTGTAGCATTACCTTGAGGATCTAAGTCTACAAGCAAAGTCTTTTTACCTAAAAGGCCTAATGAGGCTGCTAAATTAATACTTGATGTCGTTTTACCAACGCCACCTTTTTGATTAACAAATGCGATAATCTTTCCCATAATTTCACCTGTTTCCAACTTCCGTTTCATATATATTTTACCATACTTTAGTCCATAAAGCCAATAGCGATAAGTAGTCTAATCAAAAAAAGCCAATCATTATATGACTGACTTAACTAGCTTGATAATAATCATGTTTCTGCTCTAATACAAGACTTTTTTCTTTGATAAAAGAATAGTCTACTTCCTCACCAGAACGAATTGAGTGCATAATACTTTTACGTTGACCCTTTAAACGGGCAAAATCCTTTCTAGCAAACCACATCATATTTAAGTGATCGACACTATCTAAAGTCAAAACAGCTGATGATAGGTAAGCTCGATATAACGCCAATTTTTTGCCACGATGAACAAGCTCATCTAGATGTTCTATACGTTTTTCACTCATAAGTGATGACTCATTAAGAACAAAGTCCATTACTGAAACTGATATAGAATTATCTTGAAATAGATCCCGATGTACTTCACTACGACTATATAGAATATCATAAACGCTTTGTAACAATTCTCTATCTTCATCAGATAATTCACCATCAGCTAAACGTTTCTTGATATTTTGAAGCTCCCATTGAACAGCTTCTTTAAAAAATTCGATTCCACCACGACTATTACATAACAAAACCTCACTAAATAATAGACGACCATGTTCTGAATATGCAGGAACAGGATAAACTTGGGTAAAGAACGTTTCCATTAATTGTTGGGAACTAGGATTAGAACCAATTAAATAATTATCTCTATCTTCTCCACGCTCATAAATAGCATCTTCTTCATAAGCTAAAAATTCATCATAATCAAAACCAGTATTCTCAAAACGTCTTTTAATTTCAGCTTCAGCCTCATTAGGGTTAACACCATAGCTATCACTATGAGTAATGATGGTATATGATAAAGCTGATAAAGGTAGTTTCTGAATGTTTACTTTTTCCATTGTAATCCTCCTATAACAAAATATGATAACTATTTATGACTATCAAATTTTTTTCTTTCATTCGTATTTAAGATAGCCTTACGCATACGATAATTAAGTGGTGTAATTTCAACCAACTCATCATCATTAATATAATCTAAACATACTTCCAAACTCATTTGTTTAGGTCTTTTTAAAACAACTGTATGATCTTTACTAGCAGAACGAGTATTAGTTAGGTTCTTACCACGAACAACGTTAACCGCTAAATCATTTTCATGATTATTCTCACCGACAATCATACCTTCATAAACTTCTGTTCCTGGTTCAATAAACATAATACCACGGTCCTCTAAACCACCTAAAGCATAAGCGGTGGCAGCTCCATTTTCCATTGAAACAAGAACACCATTTTTACGACTACCTACCATATTGCTTGCTTTAGCACGATAATCTTTAAAACTATGATTAATAATGCCATAACCTTTAGTCATCGTCATAAATTCGGTCATAAAACCAATTAAACCACGAGTTGGGACAAGATAATTAAGACGTACTTGATTTTCTGTATTCGTCATATTTTCCATCGTACCTTCACGATTTCCTAAAGCTTCAATCACCGCTCCAACAAACTCTTCAGGTACATCAACTTGAACCTCTTCATAAGGTTCGCAAATAACCCCATCTATTTCCTTCTCTATAATCTTTGGTTTAGAAACTTGTAATTCAAAACCTTCACGACGCATATTTTCAATTAAAATTGATAAATGTAGTTCCCCACGACCAGATACAATAAAAGATTCCGAATCATTTTGGACAACACGTAAAGAAACATCTCTTTCAGTCTCTTTAATTAATCGTTCTTCAATCTTACGAGCTGTAACAATTTTACCTTCTTTACCACAGAAAGGACTAGTATTAACGCCAAAAGTCATTTGTAATGTTGGTTCATCAATACGAAGCAAAGGTAAAGCTTCTTCTTCCCCAACGGTACATACTGTTTCACCAACAGAAATATCTGGTAGACCAGCAATCGCTACAATATCACCAGCTTCAGCATGATCAACTTCAATACGTTTTAAACCTAAATAACCATATATTTTAGCTACTCTAAATTGTTTAATAGAACCATCAGTACGAACACAAGAAACCATTTCATTTAAATGCATAGTCCCTCTTTTTACTAAACCAATACCAATACGACCAACAAAATCATTATAGTCAAGTAAGGCTGGTTGAAATTGTAAAGGAGCATTTAATTCAACTTTAGGTTCAGGAATATATTCCAAAATTAAATCTAATATTTTTTCCATTCCTGGTTCTTGCGTACTCAAATCATCTGATAAAGAAGATGTTCCATTAATAGCTGAACAATAAGCAATTGGAAAATCTAAATCTTCAATTTCCGCACCTAATTCAATAAATAAATCCATTACTTCATCTATTACTTCTTTAGGTCTAGCCGCTGGCTTATCTACTTTGTTAACGACAACAATTGGCTTAACATGAGCTTCCATAGCTTTTTTCAAAACAAAACGTGTTTGAGGCATCGTTCCTTCATAAGCATCAACAACAAGTAATACACCATCTACCATATTCATAATACGTTCTACTTCGCCACCAAAATCGGCATGTCCTGGAGTATCAAGAATATTGATACGTGTATCCTTATAATTAATAGCCGTTGTTTTAGCTAGAATAGTAATACCACGTTCTCTTTCGATATCATTAGAATCTAAAGCACGTTCTTGAACATTTTCGTTATCACGGAATGTTCCCGAAGATTGTAATAATTTATCTACCAAAGTAGTCTTGCCATGATCGACATGAGCAATAATAGCAATATTTCTTCTTTTCATAACCTACTCCTTTTTTGCACACTCCCGAGATTATAGCACATCCGCGAAAATATGTAAAGTTAAAATACTAAATACCATAAAGAAAACTATATTTCTATAGTTTACTTGTTATTATTAAAATTACTTAATCATTTCTTTTAAAATATAATCCATTGTTATCTTAATATCAGGAAAGCAATCGATATGTTCTAATTCTTCACGTGAGAACCACCTAACATCAGTACTTTCTTGCCAATTTAGTTTAGGCTCATCATCATTATTAGGAACTGCTGCATAGATAATGTCGACATGTGTTTCCCCATTACTATGACGATTTTTTTGGATACCTAAAGGTCTTATAAAATCCTCTTCTCTCGGAAAATGTTCCCCTAATATGGAAACCTTTAGCCCCGTTTCTTCATAAGCTTCTCTTAAAGCACACTCTTCCGGTGTTTCATCTAATTCAATATGACCACCCGGTTGGGTCCACTTATGATTTTTACGATGCATAATAAGTAAAATTTTTTTATCAAGCGGATTTATAATAAAGACTGAAGCACAAAAATGTCTTGCCATACTATCACCATATCGATTATAACAAAAAACGACACTCTTGTCTATTCAAGAATGTCAAGTGCGGTAAGATCGTCGTTATCTTCATATATTGTTACCTTCTCATTAGCATCTAAAGTACACAGTAAGATATTATGAATATTTTTGTGTCCTTTAATAGTAAGATGTTTTAAAAGCCAATCTTTATCTTTATTCATTAACTGTAAATTCTTATCCATAATTTTGCCATCAATGATAACGTTTGCTAAAAGTTTCTCTTTATCTGGCTTTAAATTTATGTCATTAGGGGTAAGTGGCTTATTAATAGATCGTGGCATAAAACTCATTTCTCCATTAGCTTCCATAATACCATAGGCAATATCAGAAATATCAAAATAGCCTTTGATTCGGCACTCTTCTAACAGATCGTTGACATCAAGATGAACTTTATGCATATTGTTTCGTAAAATCTTACCTTCTTGAATTATAATTGTTGGTGTTCCCATAAAAAGGCGTCGTAATCTAATACTTTTCATTGTAAACCAAGAGACAAGATAAGCGACAATACCAAAAAGCACCACAGCAAAAATACCATTTACTTCAGGTGATTCGGTATTAATAGTCATTTCAGCCGCAAAATTACCAATCGAAATACCAATAACATAGTCAAATAAACTTAATTCGGATACTTGTTTTTTACCTAATAATTTAGTAACTACAAATAACGTAAATAAACTAATTAAAGCACGATACGTAACTGTTCCAAGTGTTGAAAAATCCATAATATCACCAATAATATTATGGATTTTAATTAATTAAATATACAAATTGCTAGATACAAAAAAACGTACCAAAGTACGTTTTAGTTTTGCTTATCGAAACCATATTTACGATTGAATTTTTCAACACGGCCTGCCTTAGAAGCATTAGCTCCATCTTTCTTACCATTGTAGAAAGGATGACATTGGTCACATGTTTCAATATGTAATTCAGCTTTGTTAGATTTTACTGTAAAAGTATTACCACAAGCACACATTACTTTAGTATCAACGTATTCTGGATGAATTCCCTTTTTCATTTTTCTACGCTCCTTCCGCCATGACTTTTTATATAAGTCATAGAAAATTAATTCTTACATATTGTAACAAATATTTTTAATAATTGCAACTAAAAAAGTAGATAATATCTACTTTAGTCTCTATTATTGCCAAATAAAGATAATAAATCTAGGAAGATATTAATAAAGTCAACATATAATTGAAGAGCTCCATAGATAGCTAATGTATCTTCATTTTCCACAGCATACATCTTACGCTTGATAACATGAATATCATAAGCAATATAAATCATAAATAAGATTAGCGAGATAATTGTTAAAACTAAATCAAAAGTTTCAGAACCAATAAATACATTAACGACCGTTAAAATAATTACCCCAATAAGTGTCATAAATAAGAAAGTTGATATTTTAGTAAGATCAATCTTGGTATAATAACCTAGTAGACCAAAAACTAACATAACGCCAGCTGTAACTCCGAAAATAAATAAAATAGAAGTAATTTCATAACTTAAAAAGATTGTTGCGAAAGTTAATCCCGTTAAGGCTGTATAAAATAAATATAAAATAGTCGCCGTCAGTGGTTTCATTTTCCTTATTCTAGTTACTAAAACAATAGCGATAACTAATTCAGCTATCCATATAAATAAGTATTGACCTCCACCAAACAATTTTTCAACTAAAGATTCGTTTGATTGAACTAAAAGTCCTACTCCAAATGTTATTAAAAGTCCAACAAATAGCCACATAAAAATTTTGGCAAATAATTGGCGCATTTCATCACTCATAATTTCACCTCTTTATCATTATATCATATTTATTCTTAATTTTAAAAATCCAATTATTTATTAGATTATTAGAGGAATACTCTTCTTTTTTTAAAATAATAATTATATTTTCTTTCGTAAAAGAACGAAGATAAGCAAGTAAGTTATTTAAATCATAAATATCATTCTTGGTAACCTCAATATTATTTAAATCTAAATAAATATTATCGGCTCTAACTAAAATATTTTGAATATGGCGATTATTTAATTTAATATTCTTTTCAATATCGCTAATTATATCTTTAAATCTCGTATCATCATAATAGTAAATATAATTACTTTTTATATTATTACCAAAAGAAAGACTTATATGTGCTCGATAATTAACCTTTATACTTATCGTAATAATAATGATAACAATACTTATTAAGAATAATATTTTTTTCATTTTCACCTCTAAAAAAAGTAGCCTAAGCTACTTAATTATATTCTTCTAATTCAATTTTTGCACCAACATTAGTTAATTTGCCAATAATATTTTCGTATCCTCTTAAAACATGTTCAACACTATCGACAATTGTATTTCCATCAGCAACTAAACCAGCTAAAACAAGACAAGCTCCAGCACGAAGATCTGTCGCCGTTACAGTAGTCCCTTTTAATTGGGCTGGTCCATTAACACGAATGGTACGTTCATTAATAGTTATGTCAGCACCCATATCAATTAAATATTTAACATTTTGAAAACGATTTTCATAAATAGTTTCTTCTAATAAAGATTGACCACTTAATTGGGTTAACAAAGTTGTTAGAGGTTGTTGCAAGTCGGTAGCGAAACCT
>CANRPL010000024.1 GCA_947632495.1 uncultured Bacilli bacterium | reverse complement strand
CGATATTTGTTAAAAAGACAAGAAAATATGTTAGAATATAGGTGGTGATGCATGTGCGAAAAGTAGGAATTATTGCAGAATACAATCCTTTTCATAATGGTCATTTATATCATCTAGAAAAAGTAAAAGAACTTTTCCCCGATTCTTTAATCATCTTAATTTTATCTGGTGAGGTTACGGAACGTGGCGAATTAAGTATTTTAAATAAATGGGATAAAACTGAATTAGCCTTAAATTATGACGTTGATTTAGTAATAGAACTTCCCTATTTATTTGCGAGTCAAAGTGCGGATACCTTCGCCTATGGAGCGATGAAATTACTAAATGAATTAAAGGTTGATACCCTTGTCTTTGGTTCTGAATTAAATAATGTTGACCTACTAATTAAATGCGCCCAAATTAGTTTGACACCAGACTATCAAAAAAAAGTTCAATGTCTATTAGAGAATGGCTTAAATTATCCGACCGCTTTAGCTTTAGCTTTAAAAGATATGACAAATGTCAGTATTGATTCTCCTAATGATTTATTAGGATTTAGTTACATTAAAGAAATCATTAAAAATCAATATCCAATCGAAGCTATTTCTATTAAACGAACTAATGATTATCACAACCCAAAAATAACAGGATCTATCAGTAGTGCGACAAGTATTAGAAAAGCACTAAAAGATGGAGACGATATCTCTTTAACTATTCCTTATGATATATCAAAATATATTAGTAAGATTACTTTATTAGAAGATTTCTTTCCATTAATTAAATATCGCATTATTAGTGATGATGATTTAGCTAAATATGAGACGGTTGATGAAAATGTAGCGCACCGTCTTAAAGATAAGATTATGATATCATCTTCTTTAGACGAATTCCTTAAACATATGAAAACAAAATACTATACATATAATCGTCTAATGCGAATGTGTAGTCATATTCTTTTCGGTTTAACTAAAGAAGAAAATAAAATTTACCAAAACAAATTATACATTAGAGTTTTAGGCTTTAATAATAAGGGAAAAAATTATTTAAATAAGATTAAAAAAGAAATTACCCTACCCCTTATTACTAATTACTCTAATGCCAAGAATGATGAACTTAAACTTGATCTTCATGTCATTCAAATTATCAGTATCATTAAAGGTGAATCATATCTAATAGATGAAATAAAACATAAACCAATTTATAAAGAAAAAGGAGCATAATATTATGCTTCTTTTTCATTTATAACGATGTTATCAACATCTTGAACATGATTCTTTTCATAGATGCTTGATGTAAACTCATTAGTTGTACTCTTAAGTGTATAGTATATCTCATATCTTACTTCACTACTATATGGAATAGCAATAGCTTTAGCTAAATCACCATGAACGCACCAGTAATATGCTAAACACTGCTCTTCCGTCTGATTAGAGAATAGCTTTTCAAGACTAGCTCTTTCAAATTCAGCATCACGTTTTAATTCATCATAAAATTTCTGAACGTAATATTGAACATTAACTTTACTATTAAGTTTATCTAAATTAGCTTTAACTTCTTCAAAACGAGCTTTCTTATATTCATCTATATTACTATATTTATTACCAGATATTTTAGCGATAGCCATATTATCGGTCTTATAGTTTTTAATATCCTCTAAAGTAGTTGGATGAATATTACTATAATATTCAATATAACCATTGTCATATCCTTTATAACCCATCATCTCATAAGCAAGCCATTTTAAAGAATATGAATCTGGTCGGCCATATGGGTTATATGGTTGATACCAGTGAACGACATTAAGTCCTTCCCCACCATATAGGCTGACACCACGACTAGCTTCTTTATATATTCCTGGCTGAATCATAATCTTATTCTTGATTAAATCATCAATTGTTTCAAGGTGCATATTTTCAAAATCTTTAGCGGTTAATTCTTTATATTTAGATGAACGACGACCTAAATATTTTTCTTTAGCAGCGCCATTAACATATTTTTCTTCATCAGGATAAGATACTTGAACAGCGACAGTTGCTTGATCTTTAGGATCTAACTTTAGGAACGCTAAAGCTTCTAGATAATCCATGACATAGACACTATCAAAGACACCTTTATAGAAACTCCATATTTTGGATTGTGAATTAATGCGGTCCGGTCTTAAGTTAGAACCGACAAGTTGATCATTATTAAAGTTAACTGATAGGTTCATAACGATATCATTTTTGTTAAATCCTTGAGTTAAGTTAGAATCGGCATAATCTTCACCATGTCCATCATAACGACGACCGTTGTTTCTTAAGAATAATCTAGCATCAATATTGTGAGCTGATTCATGAGACCAAGTATTATATGTCGTATGACCAGGATCTGGTGTACCATCAGTTTTTAAATCACTATCAAGGAAACCAGCTACACTCCAATCAATACGATCGCCCCAAGAAACGGCATTGTTACCATCACTATGAGCCCACTGACCGACAACCTCATTAAAGTTCTTGTGGAATGGTTCCTCTGTTGAGCCCTTTTGCTGATATGTTTGAATACCATTTTCATCATAAGTATAACGTTTATCTGTATGGAATGTATGAATGTTATTAAATAGATTAGCATCCTCTAAAATACCATAAGCTGTCGCATAATAATTAGTCATACGATCAGTTCGCGTTTTAATCTTATAAACTAAAGTAGCATGGTCAGTTGGATCTTCTGGATCAACAATATAAGTTCTTTGAGCACCAATAACAAATTGAACAGGACTAGATACTATATAAGCCGCATTTTTAGGTAAAGTTAAGATTGGTAAGATAAAGTTATAAACTTTATATGGATTATGATAAGCTGCATCTTCATGACTAAAGTGATCCCATAAAGTATATTGTACTTCCGGATGTCCTTTTACAGGGATTTCAACAAGATATCCTTTAAATTGTGATCTTACCCAGCGAGACATATCCGTCTCATCACTAAATTCTTTAACCATATACTCCAAGAATTTAGCTAGAGTATTTAATTTAGTATAGCCACCTAAAACAGATGCATATTTAGTATTTGTTTCAGCTGTATTGAAATTACTATCATCTTTAAAGAATTGATTAGTTATTTCTATAGGTGTTAAAGAACTATCAAAGCCTTGCATACCAAATAACATGAAATCACTTAAATCCATACCATCGATATCTAAACTATACCAACGTTTGAAATAGTTATACATGTATAAAACTTTTTCAATATGTTTATCTTTCTTAACTTCTCTTTCGATATAATTATTGATACCTTCATCATTAGTAGAATTAGTATAATTACTATTAGATAAGAACTTCAAAACAAATTCTTTTAATTCTTTACTTGTTACATCATTATAGAAATCACGATAGATACGACTATCATCACTAGCTGTTAAAATATCTAAATTATTAGTATAATTTAAAGATTTAAGATAATTAGTTAAGTTATTTACCACTTGTGAATTAGCATCAATAACATAGTGATTATAGTTATAGTCAATCTTTAATGATGGAATACGGTAACTAACAACCATATCATAAGTCTTATCATAGATAACACTATATTCAGCTTTTTCTTTAGTCTTATAAACAACCTTAATCTTACTGATACGTCTTACGTTATCACTAGTTAAATAACTAACAATATCACCATTTTTATCAACAGGAATAATATGCATTATCTCTTTAGTCTTTAGATTAGTATCAGTAATATTTTTAGCACTTTCAATAATTTTATCACTATCATAGAAAGGCATTAATTTCGTTAAGTTACTATATAATGTTTCATTTTCTTCACGATATTCTTGATTAGATATATCATTTAGACTTGATTCATATTCAATTTGAAGAATTGGTAAATTGTCATATGAAACATTTTTAAAGCGCCAAATCTTTTCATCAAAATGCATTGTCTCTTTAAATAATTGCTCATTAATCTGATTTTTACTAATAGTTGTTACACCATCAATACTATCTCTTGTTCCATCACTAACAAATAGATAGTTATTATTTAATTCTTTAGCATTACCAGCAAAACCACCATTGACACCAGTTGTTAAAGCAATATTGTTGGTATAAACAGAATTACGGTCATTATAAGCATTAGCGAACGCTGTTGAACCTTCCGTTTGACCTGTAGCGGTTACTTTAACATAGTTATTCTTCATAGTAGTTGATTGTGCATTACCAATGAAACCACTTGTATAAGACCAACCACCAGAAAGAGTACCTTCGGCATAACAGTTAGTAACCTCTGTATTACTATGTGAGTTACCTACAAGAAGCCCATTTTGTTGTGATAACCAACCAAGTTTTAAAAGAACATTTGTAGCGCGACATGAACTTATTTTAGCGCCACTAGCTTCACCGACAAGGCCACCCGTGCGATGTGAATCATCAGACTGATTACGCGTTACTTTATCAACTAATACATTAGTGATAACCGCTTTATCAGCTTTATTAGCTAAAGCACCATGACCACTAGCATTTAAAGTGACATTGACAATACTTAAATTTTTTACTTCACCAGTGATGGTACCAAATAGAGGTCGATTTAGATTTTTAATCGTATGACCATTACCATCTAACTTACCAGAATAATTTTCAATATAAGCTAAATTATCACCTTTAGCGTAACTAAAATCATAGTTTTGGGTTAAAGTTACATCTTCATTATTTTTTAATTTTTCATATAATGTTTGAGCGGCAATATCAGGATGTGATTCATTATGCGCCACACCATCTCTAATTTCACCATAATCAATTCTAACATTTTTAGCTTTATTAGAATTTTCTTTCGTTACATATTTGTAATCTAAAACAAGAATTAAATGATTATTTTCTTCAACAACATTAATAATACGCGCTCTGACACTAGGAAGATGTTCCATATTAATTTGAACAAAATAACTATCTAGATCACGATTTAATTCTTTTTTAGTTATCTCATCAACAAGGATTGTTTCTTCTTTACTAGATGTAACAATTGATCTATATAGATTAACTTCTGTAATATCTTTTAATTCAATATTATTTTCATCTAATGAAATAACTTCTTCAAATAGTTTAACATTAGCGTAGTAATTAGCGCTGCCAACCGTTTTATCAATATCACGGTCATAATCAGCATTGATAGTGACATAGTAACGTAATACATCTTCTTGGGCTGCAAAAGTTACTTCATCAACATAATAGCCATCAAAAATACTTTGACCATTTTCATCAACAATTTTAATTCTAGCATTATCAACTAAAGAACGATCCGTATCTTTAGTATCAAACGTTAATCTAATGTCACCATTAGCTAAAACTTCGTATTTATAATCAGCAATTGTGATTGGATCTTTTAATACTTCTGGATTAAAAGTAACAGGAAGCGCTAAAAGAACTTGTTTACCATTATCAAAGATAACATCTGTTAAAGTTAAATTCTTTCTTCCTGATGATTGATATCCATCTAGGATAACTTCATAAGTATCTTCATTTAGTGATAATTGATATTCTTTACCATCAATTAAAACGCGCTGTGGATTTAAACTTAAATTCTCTGGTAAACCTGTAATTTTAAATTGTAATTTAATCTTTTCATCTTTAGCAAAATATTCATAATTATCAGCACTGATAACTTTACTATCAGTAATGGCTACATTAGCATAGTTATCATCAGCAAATAGTCCATATTTAACACGATGAATTTCTTTATCATTAATCTCATTTTGATCAGTATCTTCTAAAATAGTATCGGTATCTAAATCATAACTTGCCTTGAAAATCAAATCAAAAGTTTGATCTGGAGTTATTTCAAAAAACTTAACTTGATTATGTCCCCTATCAATACTAATTTTTGAACCATTTAATTCTATCGTTCCGGCCTTAAAGCTTTCATCACCTTGTTTAGCCTTATCATCTAAAACAACATCAAAATCAAAAGTAGCTGAACGATTTTCATAATCATCGACAACCTTAAGATTACTAATCTTTGGTACATCTTTTAGTACCTCAATTTGCATCTCTTTTGATGGTACAGAATAATAATCTTCGTGTTTAATATAATAACTAGCATATTGCATTTGAACACGGTTCGCTAAAAGATTTACAATACCAGATTCATCTGGAATCGTTAGTGATACTCTAGAACGATAAACATTAGCTTCAGGTGACGTCTGTCCTTCAGCAACATAATTTAAACCATTGATTGTTACAGCCGCAAGACGGGAATATGTCTGTGGCTTATCAAAACCTTTAGCTTGGGTAAAATGTTCTTGGACACTATTACCAACATAGACATCAAAAATTACTTCATATTTTTTCTGACCTTTAGTTGGGTATTTAGTATTAGGACTCTTAATGGTAATGTTTTTAATATAAATATCATCTAAAATAGCAATATCTTTTTTACCAATATCGGTACTAGTATATTTATACTTATCACCGATAGCATAATCAGCTAAAAATTCAACAGTATAAAGACCATCTAAATTTTTATTGTATGATAATTCAACATATTTATTGAAAACAATTTCTTCCATTGTCAAAGATTTAGAATCAACAATCTTTCCTGTTGAATCTAATAAGACAGCTTTTAAACTAGTTAAAGTAAGATCATTATCAACTAATTCAAAATTAGCTCTAATGGTTTTAGTTTTTTCATTAGCTGTTAAATTGATATTAGTAACAGTTGGTTTTGTTTTTAACACATAATACGTCAAAACATCAGTCTTATAATCTTTGTTGTTTTCAAATAATTTTAAAGTACTTAACTCAACGCTATCTAAAGTTACTGTATGTTTCCCTGGTGTAACATCAGCATTGGATAATTCGATTGAATAATTATTACCATCAATTTTAGTGACATTGTAATCTTCATTATTTAAAGTAACAACCTCGATTTTAGCAGCTTTATTATTTGTACTAACAAAGCTTACAACCGGTTTTTCATCTTTTTGAATACTATCAGTAATTGAAACATCAGTTAATTTAAAGTTGTAATCTTTGTAAACTTTAAAAGTGTGGGTAAATATTTCCTGATCAGTATATAAGTTTTCATTATTTTCTCTATCACTATCTAAATCATAACTTGCCGTCGCGACAAGATAATATAACTTACCCTCTTCAAAAGGATATTCAATCGTATTATCGTCTTTTAATTCCACTGTTTGAAGGCTTTGATTATTAGCATCATAAACTGTTACACTACCTTCAATTAAAGCGTTTTCATCATCTTTTAATTTAAAAGTTAACTTATTATCCTCTTCATTCACATCAAGCATATGAATTGTAGGAATATCTTTTAATATTTCACGTTTAAAAACTAATTTAGTTTTAATTTCTTTCTTGTTATCTAAAATAACACTAGCAATAGTAAAATCATATTTACCAGCTTTAGAAGGCGTGTCAATAGTGACGGTATAGACACCATTAGAAAGCTTAACATCATAATATTGATTACCAATTTTTACTTTTTTAATTTTGACATTCTTGGGTGTAATAGTAGCTTTAAAGCTAAGCGTCATCTTACCTTTAGGAACATAATTAGCGCTAAAGTCTTCTTTTAAAGTTACCTTCGTCTTTTGCGTTACTTTATTTGTAACATAACCGACATCACTGACATCAACCTTACCATCGTTATTGACGTCTTTATCAAATAAATTATCATCCGTTTTATCTTTTTCACTATTGATATCAAGTAAATATTGAATTATTTCTTGAGCATCATCATAATCTTTTGTTCCATCATTGTTAACATCTTTTTTGTTATTATTAACAACAAGTAGTGAAATGATAGCACCAGCTATTAAAACTTCTAAAACAGCTAAAGCATAGACTGGCGTTTTCTTATCTTTAAGTTTAATTCTAAAGTATAAAATAGCCCCTAAAAAAAGTAGCGCTGCACATCCTAGACCGATAATAATTGGTTTAGTAGTAAATGCTTTAATCTCTTCAGCATCATCTTCAACAATGTCATTTTCTTTATAATTAGGTAAAACTTCTCCCTCTTTAGCATCCCTAGTTACATAAACCTTTAAAGAGGCAACCGCTAAATTTTCAACTACATCACCATTCGAAGATGAAATATTAGTTAAAGCAATGTTGGTATCTCCCACATTAGCATCTTCTCTTACCTTTAGATGAATAGTAAATAAATTTTCTTCCGGTGAACCTGACTTATTAATAATACCAAACTTATTATTTTGGCTATTATAGGTTACATCAACTAACCCCTCTTTTGATTCAAAGCTAGTACCAGATATTTTTTCAAAGACTTTCTCATCATATTTTAAAGTCGCTACAAGAGCATAAGATTCCATAGCTTCAGATAAATCCGCTGTGATGATAAGTTCTTCACCAGCTTTTAAATCTTTTTTATTAGCATGCAAAATCACACCATTACTAGCAGATACATGAAAAGGCAAAATAAACATCGCTAATAAAAGGACAATAAAGTATTGGATTTTCACCTTTTTCATACTAAACACTCCTCCCCCAAATAACTTGTCTATGTATTATCTCACAAATTAAGTTATTTTTCTACTCTTTTTTATCATTACTTCTATATTTTATTATATTAAAATATATATGATAATGTCAAAAGTTATCCTTTTGCTTTACATTTACCTTTACATTTGGTTTAAAAGGGCAAAAAAAGAAGATTTTTAAATCTTCTTTTTCTTCTTCTTAGATGCTTTTTTAGTTACATACTTATATAAAACTAACATACCACCTAAAGCGATAACAGCTACAAATAATATGATGAAATATTTAACGATATTATCAATAGTAAAAGGAACATCATATGTTTTATTATTTGTAAATACTACTTCTTCAACTGGACTATCAGCATTAGTTATCGTAACACTATGAGTTAACAATCCAGAATCGTCAGTTGTAACAATTACAGTTACCTCATAAATAGTATCATCATATTGCATATTCTTTTTCTTCGTATCTGTCTTTTCTCTTACTTGGTATTTATAAGTACCAGGTTGCGTATATACATGATGAATTAATGGAATGTTACCTTCAGCATCATTAGTAACAGTTAATACTTCTTTAATTGGATCGCCAGCTGGATTTGCTTCATCTGGTATAACCTCAAAAGTAAAATCTTCGCCTTTTAATTTGTCACCATTTAAATATTTTTTACCATCAAGATTTATCTCCATAGATTGGAAAATATTGATAAATTCAATTGATGATTTTTCAGCATTATTGCTTGTAATATGAATGTTTTTATTAACTTTATTATCTACTATAGCAATCGTTACTGTAATGTCATATTCATTAGTATCATATTTAATATTCTGAATATCTTCAGGGATAATTTCACTAATTTTATATTTATAAACACCTACTTCAGTATACTTACCATTGACAAAAGTAATATTTCCGTCAGCATTATTCTTAACAATCGTAGCGCGATCTAGAGCATCACCTTTTGGATTATTAGCGTTTGGCGTTATGATAAAGCTGAATTCCTCATCTTCAATATCTTTACCTTCCAAATGCTTTATACCTGTAATCGTTATTGGAATATCAATATAATAATTAGTAAAATCAATCTTATTAACTGTTGCATTATTCTTGGTAATTGTAACTTTATTAGCTAAAGTACCATCGCTTTGTTCAGTAACAAGTACTGTTGCCGTATAGACACTCTTATCATACTCAACATTATTTTTCTTAGTTGTTGAGTCTTCTTCAATACGATATTTATAAGTACCTGCCTTATGATATTTACCATTGATAAAAGTAATATTTCCGTCAGCATCATTTTTAACTGTGGTTGCATTAGCGATAACATCGCCATTTGGATTAGTTGAATAAGGTGTTACAACAAAGCTAAATTCTTGATCCTTTAACTTTTCACCAACTAAAGCTTTAGAACCAGTTAGCTTGACACTTGTCTCTTGATAAGCATTATTAAAGCTTATACTGCCCCTTGTCTGATTATCTACTTTAATATCAATTGTATTTCTAGTATGTCCATCAACAACACTTACTGTAATAGTAACATCATAAATAGTTGAATCGTACTTAATGTTATTTAATTCCGCAGGTATTACTTCTTTAATTTCATATCGATAAACTCCTACTTCGCCGTACTTACCATTAATGAAAGCAATATTTCCTTTAGCGTCATTCTTAACTATTGTTGGTCCATTAATAATGTCACCTTTAGGATTAGCTACATTTGGTGTTATAAGAAAACTAAAGGCTTGATTTTCTAGTGTTTTACCAGCTAGATATTTAACACCATTTAAAGTAACTTGTTCAGCTACGACATAGTTAGTAAACTCTATTCTTTGAACACTAGTACCACCACTAGTAATCGTTACCCAACTAGTAATACTACCGCCATCATTTTTAACTTCAACACTTACATCATATGTGGTCTTATCATAGATAACATCACTTCGATTAGGATCATTTTCATAAATATGATACAAGTATTTACCAACTTTGGTATAAGTATTATCGATAAAGTTTATAGCTCCATCCTTTTTGTTTTTAACCGTTGTCTCTTTAATTGGATCTTCTTTAGGATTACTACTATTTGGAACAATAGTGAAACTAAACTCATCATCAGTTAATAATCCACCAGTTAGATATTTTGTTCCATCAACTTTAATTTTTTCATTGACATTAATATTTCTAAAGACAACACCATCAACTTCTTGACTGCCACTTAATATTTGTGTACTACTAACGACTTCACTATTTTTATTTAACGCTATTGTAACTTTAATATCATATTCTTTAGTATCATAAATAATTGAACCTGGATCAGTAGGAATAACTTCCTTAACATGATACAAATATGTACCTAAATTAGTATATGTACCATCAAGTAATTCAATTTTACCATCGGCATCATTTTTAACTCTAGATTCACCAGTAATAATATCAGAAGTTGGATTTTTTGGATCAGGAGTTACGATAAATTCAAAGGCTTGACTCTCTAATTGTTTTCCAACAAGCTCTTTTTTACCACTTACAGTAACATGTTCTTTAACACGAACATTCGTGAAAGTAATATTATCAACTGCCGCACCATTACTTGTTATTTCAACTTTTTGCCATAATTTTTCTTTATCATCTTCTGTGATAGTTACTGTAACATCATATTCTTTAGTATCATAAACGATATCTTTTTCCGAACCTTTTCTTTCGGTAATATGATAATTATAAACTCCAACGCCAGTATATTCTTCATCAATAAAGGTTATTTGACCTTTGTCATCATTACGAACGGTCTTTTCTTTAATTGGATCTTCCTTTGGATTAGATTCACTAGGTGTTATAACAAACTCAAATTCTTCATTTTTAAGTTCATCTCCAACTAAACTCTTAATTCCCGTAAGAGAAACAGCTACTTTTGGAACAAGCTTAATATTGCGAACAGTCTGTGGCATAACACCATCACTACCAGCATTAACTGTTCCACTGACTGTAGCATTTTGTGACTCAAAGCCCTCGTGTTGTTCCTCGACAAGTTGATATTTATAACCAGTTTGCAAAGGCAAATCGTCAAAAGATATATACTGATTAGCCTTTAACTTAAAGGAAAAATGTTCACCTTCAGTACCTTCAAGTACTAAAGTTTGATAATTCGTTACAACGGTATCATCATTATTAAAGATAGCATACTTAATCGTTGCGGCTAATGGTGATCCATCTAATTCTTCAAAACTAATATTAAAATCAAAAGCAATATTCTTATCATAATTAGTTACAATCGTACCATCTTCTGGCTGTAATCCTTTACTAATGGTCAAATGCTTTAATTTATCATAATTTGTAAAATGAAGCTCTTCCGCGTTACTTCCGGTATCACCAAAGACTGTATATCTTTTAGCATCTCCCGATTCATCTTTTATAAAGCCATCACCATTACCTGGACTATTAGATGAATTTTCACTATCAAAATAGTATGTTTTAGTAGAATTATTCATCTTTTGGATGACTTGTTTAAAGTTGACGCCCGTTTTAGTCTGGCTTTGTTTAATTACCTCTGTAACAGTATAATCAGAACCTGATGCAATACCATTGATGACAATACCTTCATCTGTCGCTAAAGTAATTTTAGCTGTATTAGCAGGTAAATTTTTATCTTCATCATTCCAACCAGCTGGGAAATTATCATTTTCTTCAAGTTCTTTCTTCGTCTTATCGCTATATCCGAACTTCAATTCTCTAGTCTTATAAGTTGACTTTGTTTGATATAGATCACCTAACATGTTTTCATTTCCATTATGAGAATTTCCTATAGCTGTTTCCCAAACATCTAAACGTTGAGGCTCACCATTAACTTTAGTAGTACCATCGCTATAGTAATCAACCATAACATAGAAATGTTGTGTTTCATCTTTTTTATCTTCCGTGGCACTAATTGAGAAATCATCATATGTGTATGTGGAAGCTGCCTTAGCATATACTTTACTTCCACCATATTCTGTTTGAACTCTACCACCATCAGGTGTCAATAAGAAGCCATCAACATCGACAACAACATCAACTGTGTCAATAATATAATCCCAATGTATTCCATATTCTGATTCATGCTTACGAACAACGATACCTTGAAATGGACCTTCTTTACCCTTAATGTTTACTTCAAAATCAAAGGAATCATCTTCAGCCGTTTCAACAACACCTTCAAGTTCTTTAGTAATCATAAGTAAGGTATCAGATACCTCTAATTTACCGTCGTTACCTAAATAGTTATTAACAGCAATACTATTATTTTCTAGAAGTTTTATCGTTGGTAAATAGTAATTTGAAGCTGAATCACTTTTATTGTTAGCTTTAGCCCTGATATTTTCTGAAAGGTTACCAACTCTTAAAGCACCTTTCTTTGTTGATAGTACATATTTAGAATCATTTGATGTGGTTGGTTGACTATCAAAATCATGTATTTCTTTATCAACGCCATTTTCATCTTTCCAACACAAGTAAGTATCTGTACTTTTACTTGCAGAAACAGATCCTTGTGATAAATCTTTACCACGTCGGCCAATAACAATACTTACCTTTTTACCAGTTCCATCATCAGTTGGAACATAGTAAGTATCAACAATATAATAAGCTGAAGTTGTACTATATCCAGATTGATTTGTAACAACATCACCATCTAAAATAACAACTGAATCCTTAACTAACTTGCCACTTTTAATATCTTCTTCAATCTTACTTTTAACACTACTAGGTATATCATTACCAGTTGTTTGTCCACTGTAGATATTACCTAGAGGTTTAGTTTTATAGTCATCTAAATTATTAATGCGACTTATGTCACCAGAGCTATTTACATAATAAGCATTCGTATATAATGTTAAATTATCTTGGAAAAGATAGTAACGGTTATCATCACTAGGTGAGAATGACAAAGCAGCATCACCACGTGAATATTGTTTATTATTGCCATAGCCGTCGTAAGTATTTTTACTCCAATAATTAGATAAGAAACGTAAATTACCACTAGTTGTTTTATTACTATTAATATATTCTTGACTTATTTTAGTTATATCGACATCTAGTCCATCTTCAGTTAAGACATCATCACGTAAACCAACACTATAAAACATACGAAGTGGTAATGATTGCTTGCTATTGGTGATATTACTATCGTATGTTACGATTTCACCATCAGAGTCTAAAGTTATTTTAGCAACTTGAACTGGCAAGGCAATAGATGGAATATTAACATATAACATTGAATCGTAGCCAGAACCTGGAATATCCATACCCTCTGATCCAACATAGTTACCACTTTCCTCGACCCAAACACGAATATCACTTAACTTATATGTTAATGTGCTATCGCCATAGTTAGGATTAGTACGTGGTGCATTTCTTTGGGTATATGGTTCCGCAAAACGATATAGAACATAGCGAATATAGTTTAAATCATCAATATCCCCGGTATCTTCAGGAATCGTTGGAACGTAAGAAACAGCTGTATCACGATCAAGATAGTAAATATCACCAGCATCCCAATCACCAGCATCACTATTTTCACTTATGAAATTGCCATTTTTATCGTACCAACCATTTTTAAAAGACGCGCCTTTCTTTTTAACGAAAGAAGCATCATAGACAGCAGTCTTAACAAGGCCGTGCATTTCATTATATAGCAAAAGAGCCATATCATAAACACCTTTACCACCGCTAACATTTTCACTTTCTTGAACTGGATTATTAACAGCAATTGCTTTATCCTTAACTTCCATATATAAGCCAATTGGATCAGCAAATGTTACGGAATCGGTTGCGCCAGCACTGTTACTTCCAGAAACGGGATCAAATACATCACCGGCTAAAGATTCCATAATGTTTCCTAAAATATTACTTAAATCAGATGATGCAGCATCATAGAAATCATCATTATATCTAATATCATCTTCATCTAAATCAATACCGGTATTAGGATGACTAACACTGTACGTGGTTTGTGTTCCACGACAATTTGAGGAATTAGTACAAACATCGACATTGAAAGCCCCATTATTATCTTGATATTTCTCCCAATATTCAGCTAAAGTATTCGCCATAGACGAACCAGAATTCCATTTTAATCTTGGGTTAAAAGTTGTTTCCATAACATCTTTATCTTCGTCAGCAGTATCGACACTTATGGTAAAAAACTTCATAGCCTGACCATCGACGCCATCAACATTGTTAAAATAATGTTTGTTAACAACTTTCTTCATATAAGAGGCCGTAAGCATTGTCGCAAAGTTAAGGCCAGCATCATTGCCACTACCACTACCATACTGTTGACGTGAAGATGTAATACTAGGACTCCACCAATTTTCAGATGAAATATATGTAGGTACACCATCAGTAATTAATATCATTACAGGAGTTCGGTATGATACCGTTCCATCAAAGCCAACAACTTTAGTATCATCAGCGTTTGCTAATAGATTCATGCCGCCATAGATACCCATTTGTGTAGCTGTACCACCAGTTGAGCTAATACTTTGATTGATAGTTTGATTACTACTTGAGCGAGCTCTTACTCTAACTGTATAGGATGGTTCAGTAAACCAACCTCCCCCTGATTTAGTTACACTTAAGTAATCATTATTGCCATCTTTCCTATAAGTATCTAGATCTAATACAGTTCTAAAACCAGCATAGCCACTACCATATGAACTAAATACTTGTAAACCAACACGGGCATCGCTCATATCGAAGATATTTTCAAGCAATGTATTAACAGCTGCCGCTGCAACTTCAATACGTGATTGAGAGCCTGAAACAGTATCTCCCATAGATCCTGACAAATCCAAAACAAGGACAATATCAAGAGGAGCATGTTGACGCCAAATAATTTGCTGACTACTAGATAGTGCTGAAAAGACGTGTAAAAAGTCATCGCTCGTTTCAACTTGCCACTGATTTGGGTTTTCTTGATTACCAAAACTTAAGACATTGTTCTTCCAAGAGACACCATCAGCATCACTATCTTGGCCATAAGCAAAAATAGATTTGTCTGTCCATACTCTTCCGGCATAACGCGATCCATTTTCTTCGTTAATCAAAGCTTGTTTATAAGAATTCATCGTGCTATCATCAGCAACCCTTGTAACGCCTGGTGTCGCTGTTGATGTTAATATATTGTTTCCATCTTTAGAAACTAAAAGTTTAGTTAATAAAGTCTTGACACCTATTCCAGAAAATAGGAAACATACTACTAAAATAATAGTTACTAATCGATAAAATCTACTATTGAATTTCCACTTTCTAGTCTTTTTATTTTTTTTCAATTCATCTTTCACTTCCTCTACAACAAATGCGGATATATTTATCTTTTAATTTTTATACTTGCAAAATCGTTTTATTAAGTTGTTATTTTTAACCGATTATCTATCATTTTAATTATACCACCATTAAATGAAATATGTCAAAAAAAGTGTGTGTACTACACAAAAAAATGAAACTTTTTTTGTTTCATTTTTAGTTCAACTATAGACGTCCACCGCCTCCACCATGAGAAATACCACTACTACCATGACTAATGGAAGATCCACCGCCTCCTCCACCGAAGGAAGAACCACCACTATCACGAGGAATTAATGTTTTAGTAGTATGGGTATAGATAAAATTATCCTGCTTTAAAGAGATATTAACTGTTTTACTATTCAAATATTCTTTCGCGCCAGATGCTTTTTCTACCATTTTATTACGCGCTACTAAAATAAGTGTTGCTATAAGCGTTATAGTCGATGAGGCAATAAGGACAAGAATTAAAGGATATTCTCTTTTAATGCGATATTCACCATTAGAATCGATATAGGTATCCCTATTACTAGCAGGTATACCTGATTTAGCATAAGAACTGGCTCTAGAAATAAATGCCGATACAATAGCTCTATTACCATCATATTTAGCACTTGACATAGCGCTTAATAACCCCGAAATACGATTATCATCATACATTCTAATACCTTCACCCGTTGTTACAATTTCCGCAACAGGTCCAAGATTATCAACATTTAAAACGAGTAGAATACCATCATGGGTCTTACCGACACCAAAATCATTATAATCATAAAAATCTTGACCATAAGTTTTTAGACTGCCGGTATAATCTTTTAATGTTACAACAACCATATCAAGGTCATACTGATTAACAAAAGTATCAATTTCTTCTTTTAAAGAGATTTCTTCCTCTTCAGTTAATAATTCACCATAATCATAAATTTTTAAGCTAGAATCAACACTTATTGTAGCTTTAACATTAATAGTTAAAAAGAGGCATAGGAACAAGAAACATAAATAATATATTTTTTTCACTAATTACACCCCCGTAAAATACCATATCGCTGTTATAATCAAAGCTACAGCAAGGAAGGTAAAAATGGCAAAGGCAACAGTTCTTTTAACATCGACAGGAACATTACCTACAATCTTTCCCGTTTGTCCATTCATCGCAAAAGTATATAATTTATCCTTATATTTGACATTAAGGAGCCAAACAGGTAATAAAACATATTCGTTTTTAGTTTTCACTGGGCGAAGATTCTCTTCACGAATAGATATTGAAGTGTAACCTTTAATATCACTTTTTAAAATTTCCGATGTTGAATTTTGAGCACGTGATAATGCAATAGTACTAGCCGTATTAGAATCGACATCATATTTTTCAGCTAAAAAACCTGATAAATAAGAATGACTAAAATCAATCAAACCACCATAGTCAAAAGGTTCAATCGAATTCATAATATCATCAGCAAAATGCGTTGATCCATCAACAGGAATCATATTATAATCCATCGTTCCGCCACGGCTAACAATATAAGTATCCGTCTTCGTATATAAATAATCCCCACTTGACCAAGTCGTTATCTTATTAGCATCACAAGTAATAGTTCCGCTCATAGAATAATCATATAACCAAAAAGGAATATAAATACCTCTTATTTCACTGATATTTTTTTTGTTATTAAAAAATCTTGGCATTAGAGGTTTGCCACGGCCAATCTTTTTAAAAGCTGCAATGGCATCTTCTTTGGTCAAATAGAAAGGAATAATTTTAGTTGGATTAAAAGCTCCAACTAATTTGTTTTTTAAAATAGCGGTGTTTTTACAATATACACAAAAAGTAGCTGTAGTATTTTCATCAGCTATTATTTCAGCACCACAGTTAGGACATGAATAGACGTCAGCCCCTTCCCAATTAGTTTCAAGCTTTGCTTCTTTAGTATCTTTCGTTAACTGTTCAACACCACGAGCTTTTTCATATTCATCAACTTCTTTTTTGGTAAAAGAACTTTTACAATACTCACAGATCCAATTTTGACCATGAGGATTAAATTTTAAAACGGCACTACAATTAGGACACTTATGATCCATTGTACCGGTATTACTCATACTCTCACCTCTTACTAAAAGAAAAGTAGAAAATTATTTTTCTACCTCTAATTCTTTAGCTAATCTTTCCTCCAACATAGCGACTAATTTAGTATCATTTTGTTGTTCGGCTTTGGAAATAGCTTTTTTAATTAAGGCTATTCTCGTATTTTCTTTTTCTGATTCATCACTTATTTCCTCACTATCATTGATAGCAGGTCCTAACTCTTCAGGGATAATATAGTCATCAGCCCCTGGTTCTAACTCAATTGTATTATATAAATCTTCAATGTCGATAATCTCATCGACATTATCATCCTGTTCTTCTTTAACATCTTCATTAAAGAAATCATCAAAATTAATCGTCATGGTATCCTCTAATCCATCATCCAAATCTTCATCTTTTTTAGATTGATAAATTCGTTCTAGAGGTAATGAAGCATCACGTAGTTTTTGAACAAAGACCTCTTCACAGGCTAATTTTCTTTTTTCTTGACCAATTATATATTCGGCTCCCAATTTTAAAACACTATCATCTAAAGCCCTTAATTCTCTTTCTAAATTGCCCCTTATAATACGGCTAGAAGATTCTACTGATTGCGCCAAAGAGCGAAGAGAACTCATCAACAATTCTTCAGCTGCACTATCTAATTTATTATTAGTTCCAGCATCATATTTAGCCTTTAGATAATCTTCATCAGTGTTATTTCCCTTTATCGCACATTCGACAATTGATCTTGCTGCCGCAACAACTTCATCATAAGTAACGATTGGATTACTATAACTTAGCTTCATATCACACGCTCCCGATTTCTATCAATTAATTATTTTACTCATCAATGTTTTAACGCTAGCCCACTCTTTATCATCAACAATATTATCTAGATAGTAAGTATCACCATCTGATAACAATTTAGTAATATACAAAATAAGATTGCCACTTTTCTGTCTTTCACCTTTAGTATATACCAAATATTTATTACTGTGATTTTCTAAAATAGAAATCAATTCTACATCCAATTGCGTACCATCGATATCGACAACTCTTATTGTTTCATGTTCCATAAAATCACGTATAATCAATCTTATAGAAATATTTATTAATTTCTTATTGATTAATCCCTTTCTATTTATATTTT
>CANRPL010000023.1 GCA_947632495.1 uncultured Bacilli bacterium | reverse complement strand
ATAGCCACCTAGTTCATAGATGACATTCATTCCCCCAAAACATAAAACAATACCTATAATTAATGTAATAATAGACATAATTAATGATGAACTATTAATTGGTTCTTTATGACTCATATCTACACCTCTTACTCATTATACAACAAGCTTGGTAAAAAAGCAAAAAGAAACGAAAATCGTTTCTCTATTTATAAGCCTTAATTTGATTTAAAACATAATCCACAAATTCATCTTGTGATAAAGTTGTTGTTTCACTAGTACCAAATAGACGATAACTAATATTTTTAGCTTCTTTTTCTTTATCGCCAATAATTAGTGTAATTGGCACTTTACTCGTCTGGGCTTCACGCATACGATAACTTAATTTTTCTTCACGGTCATCTAATTCTACTCGAATATTGTGATTTTCTAATAATTCTTTAATCTCTTTAGCGTATTCTAGATGATATTCATTATTAACTGGAATAATCATAATTTGAACAGGCGCTAACCAAAGAGGTAAATTACCTTTAGTCTCTTCTAATATGTATGCCATAAAGCGATCTAATGAACCTAAAATAGCGCGGTGTAAAACGACTGGGGTTTTCTTTTCGCCATCAGCATCAACATATTTTAAATCGAATTTAGCTGGTAGACAAAAATCTAATTGACAAGTTGATAAAGTATATTCATTACCTACAGCAGGTTTAACATTAACATCTAACTTTGGTCCATAGAAAGCAGCTTCACCAATCTCTTCAGTATATTCGATACCTAATTCATTTAATACTTGACGAAGTTCATTTTCCGCTTTATCCCACATCGCATCATCAGGATGATATTTTTCTTTATCATCAGGATCACGAAGAGATAAAACACAACGATAATCCGTAATATTAAAATCTTTATAGACATCAAAGATTAAATCGACAACATTTTTAAATTCACCTTTGATTTGTTCAGGAGTAACAAAAATATGAGCATCATTTTGACAGAAGTGACGAGCACGTTCAATACCTTTAACCGCACCACTTGCTTCATATCTAAAATCGTGAGCTACTTCCCCTATTCTAATTGGTAACTCTCTATATGAATGTAACTTATTAGCGTAAATCATCATATGATGTGGACAGTTCATTGGTCTTAAAACAAATGATTCACCATCCATTTCCATAGCTGGAAACATATTTTCTTTATAATGATCCCAGTGACCACTGGTCTTATATAGATTAACCGTACCAACACATGGGGTCATAACATGTAAGTAACCTAATTTACGTTCTTTATTTTTAATATAATCTTCTAATTGTTGCCAAACAATATATCCTTTTGGTAAAAACATTGGAAGACCACGGCCAACTAAATCATCAGACATAAATAAGTCTAAATCTTTACCAATTTTACGATGATCACGCAATTTAGCTTCCTCTAATTCATGAAGATGGTTTTCAAGTTCCTCTGATGTTTCAAAACAAACGCCATAGATACGTTGAAGCATTTTATTTTTCGCATCACCCTTAAAATAAGCTCCACTAATTTTTAAAAGCTTAAAATTCTTTAATTCTTTAACACTATCAACATGTGGTCCACGACATAAATCAGTAAAATCACCTTGAGTATAACAACTGATAACTGTACTATCAGAATCCATACGATCAATTAAATCAAGTTTATATGGATCATCTTTAAACATTTCTAAAGCTTCTTCTTTAGTCAATTCATGACGCACAATACGTTTACCATCTTTAGCGATTTTCTTCATTTCACGTTCAATAGGCGCTAAATCCTCTTCTTTAATTACAGTATCACCCAAATCAATATCATAGTAGAATCCTTCTTCAATAACTGGTCCTACCCAAAATTTAGCTTGGGGATATAAATGCTTAACAGCTTGCGCTAAAAGATGGGCGCAACTATGATTAAGCATACTTAATCTTTCATTTTCTTTTATATTAATCATTATTTTCACCTTCTAATATTCATCATCATAATGTCTTTCAAATTTTAATGTTTTCTTTTTAGCATGTTCTTTACTAGCCTTATTAGCTTGTATACTATCTGGGCGACTAATAAGTTCACGACGAACACGATTATAGTTTCCAACTTGTCCCGTATGACTATAGATTCTTAAAAGACAAGATAAATCATAAGTCGTCATTGATGACAAGTCATAATCATTGATATCGGGTAATTCCTCCGATGTCCGTGTCCATGTTTCAGGTTCAACTTCTTTCCATTCATCATCATCCATAACTGATTCGATACCCATATCTTCAAGATAACGTAGTTCATCAGCGACAACATATGGGATAACCTCATTTAAGACATCGACAACAAGGACAACCTCTCCACAATAAACAGCCTGTGGATTATCTAAAATATGGGCATAACTGGTCCGTTTCAAATTAGGGAACATTTTTAAAAGTTCACGATGCGTCATTTCTTCACGCATTAAAGCTTCATTATGTACACCTAAAAAGCGCACAAGAAAAGAAGTAATGGACATTGATTGATTAACTAATCCCCTTAATTTTCTCTTATCTGCTTTCTTCTTCTCCATATTAATCCTCCTCGATGTAAAAAAAAGCCCCTTGTATTAACTACAAGGAGCGTCATTACGCGGTACCATCCTATTTTATCGCTTAATTTAAGATAACGGTTAACCCGGAAACTTTTTCAAGTACAGCTAAAAGGTAGTAACATCTATATCTCTTTACTAGTTTACACCAACCACTAGCTCTCTATAAAAGATAATATAAACATCTTGTCCTTTATCTTCGCCTCTAGAGACATTTTAACATAAAATAAATGTTTTGTTAATATTTTTAAACTAATTTCTTAAATTTTTACCAATCATCTCTAATGGTTCAGATAATTGTTTAATACGCGCTATAAGGCGACGGGCCTTTACAGCATCAACATCCGTTTTAGAATTAGCTAAATGTTCTTCTAATTGTTCTAAAGTTAAATTAGAAGTAAAAAAGGTTGGTAAATGTTCATCCATACGATATTGAAGTAATGGTCCTAAAACTTCATCACGATTCCATACACTATTATATTCAGCTCCAATATCATCAATTAATAATAATGGTACTTTTTTGATATGATCAAATTTTTCTTTAAAATCATCATCAAATGTTTGACGGACAAAATCAGGCCAAAAGATAATGGCACTACTAAAGCCATCATGAGCTAAATCATTAAATAAAGCGGCGATGATATACGATTTACCACAACCAAAATTGCCATGTAAAAATAATCCTTTTTTCTCTTCACCTTCAGGATAGCGCTTATAAAAATCATTTACCCAAATGATAGCTTCAAAACGATTTTTATCTGTCTTGTATATCTTACTTAAAGTAGCATCTTTTAAAGCTGTTGGTACATGGTAATAGATAATATGATTTAAATATTGATTATTTTTTTGATATTTATTATAAAATTTACAACTCTTATATTCAAAGCTTAAATTACCTTCATTATTAATGGGCATATAGACATGGCCTTTGACACGATTAAGACAACTATTTAAAGAATGACACGCAAGACAATTATGATATTCATGAGCTGATTCTTCTAACATAGATGTATAGCCACATAAAGTTTCTTCATCCATTTTTAGTTTACTTACAATTTTAACTAAAACAGAATCTTTTAAAGCTTTTTGATATTCTTTTTTTAAATTGATTTTAGGCATATTTTCAACTTTAAGTTCTAATGGTTTCATTAATTATTTCCCCTTATACGTTCTTCCAACGCTCTAATTTCTTCTTCAGAAGCACTATCTTCTTCGATTGTCTTATCAAACCATTTAGGTTTAGTAGTTTCCTTTTTATTAATTTTCTTTTCCTCTTTTTGAGGATGACGTTTATGATATTCTTTTTCCGCTAAATTCATCGCATCTTCGACCGTTTCAATATTACTTTTTTTCCATTGAGAAGCAATCGCATCAACAAACGATTTTTGTAATTTATTATCATTAATTTTTAAGACATAATCAACTAATACATTAACGACACCTGGTTTTAAATCTAAATCGAGAAGTAGATAAGAAATTATCTTTAAATCGTTATGAGATGGTGTGCCTGTTTTATACTTGCTAGCAATAAAATCATATGGCGTTGTTGTTTCAAAAAGATTAATCATTCGCATACGATTAGATACGCCCTCTTTAGTTGTACGTAAATATTCTGGTTGCTTACGATAAATTAAGCTTGGTAATTTACCCATATTATCAAATTGATAATATTTCATTGCGTTATCTTCTAATTTTGCTTTATCAATGGTATGTTTATCAGTTAGAGAATTGCGAATTAGTTCAACCATCACTTCATTATCATAGTTATAGATAAAGGATATTTTGATTAGATAATCTTTCATATCTTTAGTTAAACTACGATGATTTAATAATTCTTCTGGAATTAAATTTAAAATGGTATTAAGATCAATTTTAGCCATAATATTAAGGGCACGGGTATTTTTATTTTTTAAATTATACATTTCAAGATTACGTGCGACAGATGTAGTCCAAATAAATGTATCACTAAATTTACTTGTAATATCCTCATAATTACGAAGATTGATATTAGGAATTTTAAATTGCTCAATCGTACGTTCAAACTCTTTATCACCGACAGCATTCGCTAAAGCCGTACTTAAAATAGGATTATTCAAAAATTCTTTAGCGCTCATTGGTGAATATAATTCATAGACATAATTATTAACGCTTTCATGTTTACAATATGATTTTATTAAACCGATAGCCTCTAATTTTTCACGTGCTTCCATAAATTCATTACAGCTGATTAACATGTTGTTAAGTAAGGTATTATGGGTATACTCCATCGAAATTAATTCTAATCGGTCGAGGTAAGTCCAAAGAGTATTATATAAACTAATCGCTAAAGCGCCAATCAATGGTTGATATAGATTAACTAACAAAGAACGATTATCATTTAAAATCGTCTTATTAACGACAACAAAAGTGTCTGTTGGTAAAACGTTGTTCATAGCTTACCCTCCTTACCTTTAACTTATGCAAGATGCTTTCACACCAATTATATCATGATGATTTTAGTTTGCAAATATTAAAGCCAAAAAAAAAGTAATATAAATTACTTTATAATAGCACATAAAATCATAAAAGCGACACCTAAAACAAAGGTAAAACGGGTCATAAATAACTCGCCACCACGTTCTTTACGATTAGCAAATAGATCGCTATTACCACCACTGATGATATTGCCACCTTCATCAGCTCCGCCTTGTAATAACACTATAGCAATTAATAGTATTGACACAATTATTAATGCAATCGTCATATTAATTACCTCCCCACTAGACATTAATTTATCATATTTAAAGCAATAAAGCAAGTCTTAATTATCATTTAAGACGACAATACTAATTTCTTTAAAGCTAATATGATCAAGAATATCATTCAATTCTTCGATATTAAGAGAATCTATAATAGCAAATTCATCTAAATTAACTTTACCATAATTTATGATGTTACTGTTAATCTTATTATTGATACCATAGATATTATCACTTCGATATAAGCATCCACTTCTTAAGCTTTTTTGACGTCTTTTTAGTTCTTCAGGCGTAATACGGACCTTACCAACGGTCTTTTTTATTTCATCGATTACTTGTGCATACTTTTCGGATTCAAAATCAACAGTATATAATAGATGATCATCAGTACATACAGCATCATAATAAAGATTATTACTAATAAGTTTAGCTTTTTTTAATTTTTCATCTAAAAGTGACGTGCTTCCTAAAATAAGTTGAAAATAAAGATTTAAATAAATACGCAGACGATTAATATCATAATTTTGAATATTTATCTTATAAGATATAGCAGCTTTAGGTATTGGGACATCGGATTTTATCTCTTCATAAGGAACACGCACATTATCTGGTTCATCATATGTCTTGATAACAATTTCTTTAAAAGGTTTAAAGTGTTTACCTTGTTGATTTTGGGCAATGATATCAATAGTCTCTTTAGGATTAACATTACCAGTAATCGTTATAAACATATTAGCTGGATGATAAAAGGTATTATAACACTTATATAAATCTTCCTTTGTTATTTTAGCTATGGACTCTAAAGTACCGCCAATAGGATACTTAATAGGATGATTAACAAAACTATTATCTAAAGTAGCATCATATAATTGCCATGCTGGTTGATCTTGAAGCATCTTAATTTCTTGCGCAATTATCCCCTTTTCTTTAAGGACATTGTCATCAGTAAAATAAGGGGCTTGAACAAAGTCTAAAAGAAAGTTAAGATTTTCTTTAAAGTTACTTGGCCCAGAAAAAAGATAAGTCGTCTTGTAATTAGATGTATTAGCATTAGCATCAGCACCATATTTAGAAAAAATAGCAAATGGATCTTCACCAGTCTCTTGTTCAAATACTTTATGTTCCAAGAAATGCGCTACTCCCATGGGAACTTTATAATAATCATCTTGATCAATAGGAATAAATTCATCATGTATACTTCCATATTTAGTAGAAAAAGTTACATAGATATTATTAACTGTTTTTTTAGGAACAATATTAATCTCTAATCCATTTTCTAACTTTTCAGAATATAAATCTAAATCAAAATGAACTAATTTATTCTTCTTCATTGACATCAGTTCCTTCTAGTAAATAAATCATATTTAAGTGAATTTTATTAGCGACCGCTACAATCTGGTCTTTAGTTACTTCTTGTATCTTTTTACGACGAACATCAATATTATCAGAACCTAAATATTCAATCCCTGTATATAGAGAAACAATATTTTCAGGGCTATCTTCTAACTCTGTTAAGCTATTAAGATATGTCGTTTTAGCATGATCAATTTTATCATCACTGAAATTGCCCGCTTTAATATTATTAAGTTCATTATTGATTAAACTTAACGTCTCATCATAATCATCAGCATTAATACCAGCTTTAATAGTACCAACACCAATAAGAGGCATACTAGATGAATTTATATAATAACAAAGTGAATGTTGTTCACGAACAACTTGAAATAAATGTGATTCAGTACTACCGCCTAAAATATAATTATAGATATTTAAAACATATCGTTTTTCAAAATCGGTTAAATCATCAAAGCGGAAACCTAGGACGAGCGTACTTTGTTCTTTATTTATTTCTTCACTAGTAAATTTAATCTCATCACTTACTGTTTCATGTTTAAAATAATGACTTTCATCACTTTTAGGATTAGTAGTAAAAGGCAAATATTTCTTAACAAGACTATCTATCTCATCAGGATTAACATCGCCGATAACGAATATATCAACAATGTCGTTTGCGAGAACATCTTGATAGTATTCATATAATTTTTTACTATTTAATTGTTTTAAATCTTCCATATAACCAGAGCTACGATAAGATACGATTGGTTCATCCATTTCTTCAAGCATACGCATTTGGCTATAAGAACGCGTATCTTCTTTTTGGGTTTTTAAATAATCAGACATTATGTTATAAGCAATATCATAATTAGCTTTAATAAAAGCTCCTTTAGCAACATGTGGATGATACATCAATTCATTTAAGAAAGCAAATGATTCTTCTAACATCGAAGCTTCAGTATATTTAGGATTAATAAAAGTCATCTCAAAACACAAGATAGCGAAAATACCACTCGCATAATTAATGCCATGATAGGATAGTTCATATAACTCTTCAGTAGCGATTTCTAATAGACGTTTAGTCGGATAATGTTCAGTTGATTCAAATAAAGCATTAACCAACATATTTCGTTTAGTGATTTCTTCTTTGATAAGTTTTCGTTTTAAATTAACTTTAACGGATATAGTTTTAAAATTTTTAGTTTGTATAATATGTAAATTATAATTATCACGTGTTATTTTGGTATATTTCATAAGTCACCTATTTCTAATTATTTAATTGGTTAACTAGTTGTTCTTTTTCTTCATCACTAATAAAAGCTCCCATAATAGCATTATAGTTAAAGTTATAAAAATCTTCTTGTGTAAAATTAAAACATTGAGCTAACTTTTCATACTCGGCCGTCAAATCGACATGTGATACCGTTCGATTATCTGTATTAATGCATACTTTAATATTATGCTTTTTTAATAAAGCAATCGGATGCTCACTTATGCTAGAACAAATATTAGTTTGAATGTTACTAGTTGGACATACTTCCAAAAGAATACCTTTTTCTCTAACTTCATTTAATAATTTATTATCTTCTAAAAGGCGAACACCATGGCCTAAACGTTTAGCGCCAAAACTAAGAGCAGCTTCGATACTAGATGGTCCATCAGCTTCACCAGCATGAATAGTAAAATTAACACCTAACTTATTAGCATAAGCAAACAAATTAGCAAAAGTATAGGTTGGATATAAAGCTTCAGCACCAGCTAAATCGATGCCGACGACACCTTGATGACGATATTTTTGGGCTAAATCGATTATTTTAAAATTTACATCTTCCCTCTCATTACGCATCATCGATAAAAGAAGGTTAGTTTTAATATCAACTTTTTGAAGGCCAGTAAGAACCGCTTCAACTACTTCTTCTAACGACAAAACTGATGTATGCTGGGAAGGCGCAAAACGAATTTCAGCATAAATAACATTTTCAGCTTTTAAATCTTCAGCTAATTCGTAGGCAATACGCTCTAAATTTTCTTTAGTTTGCATGATTGATAAAGGTAAAGCAAAACGTGTTAAATAATCATTTAAGTCCATACATTTAGCGGGCGCTACCGCTTGGGCTTGAGCCTGTTCTAAAGAAAGACCAGCTAACTCTGCTAAAGTGGTAAGACGGACACTACCATCTAGATGCAAGTGCAATTCAATTTTTTTCATTTCATGGTAATTCATATGACACCTACATTTTAAGAGAAGCTTCTAAAGCTAACTCAAGCATTTTAGAAAAAGCATTTTGACGTTCTTCAGCACTAGCTGCTTCATGCGTTACTAAATTATCGGATATCGTTATAAGACAAGTGGCTTTTTTACCTAGGATGTTGGCATTATGAAATAACGCAAAAGATTCCATCTCACAAGCTAGGCATCCTTGTTCTAAAGCCTTTTTAGGGACACCAGGAACTTCAGTATAAAATACATCTGAACTATGAAGACGTCCTACTTTAATATCAATACCCATTTCTTTACTTGTATCGATGATAATATTATTTAAGTTAGTATTAGAACTTAAAATATTACGTTCTTCACCACCTTGAACTTTAGCATATGTTGATTCAGAAAAAGAGTCTTGAGCAAGGATAATATCATATAGTTTTATATTCTCTTGGTAAGATCCTGCCGTACCGATACGAATAATGTTATCAACATCATAAAATTTAAATAATTCATACGAATATATACCAATACTTGGCATACCCATACCAGATGCCATTACCGTTATTTCTTTACCTTTATAAAATCCCGTATAAGCATAGATATTACGTACAGTATTAACTAGTTTAGCATCTTTTAAATATGTATCAGCTAAAACTTTAGCACGCAAGGGATCACCTGGCATTAAAACGGTTTTAGCAATACTACCTTTTTCAGCTTCAATATGTGGTGTCATTTTATCACTCCTTTACGAGATAACATTTATAGTATCTCCACATTCATTTATTAATAAACCTATGATTTTATACAATAAATATAGCATGTTTTACTTTCAAAGTAAATAAAGAGGAATATTATCCCTCTTTATCACGATACTCTTTAACATTAATTGCAATCCCCAAGACAAGAATATATGATATAACATAAATCCAGATCATAAAAATAACGATACTAGATAAACTTCCATAGAAGATATCATAATTCGCAAAATGGGAAACATAGTATGAAAAAATAGCCGTCGCTACAATCCAACCAGCAGTAGTAAATAAAGCTCCCTTTGTTGTATTTTTACTTAAGATTTGCCAATCTGGAGCGATGGCATAAATTAACTTTATTGTAAAGAAAATTAAAATCATCGCTACCGGCCACTTGATAGTTGCAAAGAGCCAGTAAATCAGATTAGCACTATGGACGATGTTTAAAACATCAATAATGATTTTAGCTAGCGTATTACCATAGGTTAAAATAACAATTAAGAAAGTTATTAAGATAACTAAAATAAAAATTAAGAAGACGGCTTTAACACGGCGTCTAACAAAATCATCAGGTGGAAAGCCATATAGAGCATTAGATGCAGTAATGATTGCATGAGCTCCATTGCTAGCTAATATAAAGCCGACAATCATCGAAATACCTATCGATGTATCAAAACTTTTACCACCGATAAAGTTAGCTAATATTTTAGCGACATCATATGGTAACGTCGATTCTAACGTCTTTATTAAAGTATCAATTGAAATATCAAATAGTGAGGCAACCCACCCCACCGAAATAAATAATGGAAAAATAGATAAAATTAAGAAGAAAGCAATCTGACCTGGTAGGATGTTAACCATCGAATCAGTTGTTAGCTTTCTTATTTCGCGAACCCAACGTTTAAGACGTTTCACGCTTTTCTCCTAATCTTCATTTTTAATTATAACTAAATCTTTAGCAATTTCTTCTAAAGCTTTACCGATATTTTTAGAAGAAACATACTCATTTTCCTTCATTTGATAATAATCTTTTTCTTGCATTTCCTTTGCTCTTTTAGAAACAATATTTACTAATAAATATTTAGATCCTACTTTAGTTAATAATTTATCAATTGATGGATATATCATATTATCACTCTCCTAATATGATAATATCTCATTTTACACTTGCAAGCAATAGATATACAAAAAATTGACATAATTTGACATTAACTTAATATTTTATATATTAAAGGTTCCTTTGTACTATCATCCATACTTATTTCAAAACAACTTAATATTTCATTTAATGAAACATTCTTCTCATTAAAATAAACTTTCAAAAGTTCATCATTAACTTCAACATAATCACCAACTTTATGAGTTAAAACCAATCCAACGGCATAATCAATAGCATCGGTCTTTTTAAATCTTCCCGCTCCTAATTCACGAGCTATCTCACCTATTCTTAAGGCGTCGATACTTTTAATATATCCCGCTTTGGGAGTAGTAACCGAAATAATATGATCAGATACTGTCAAGCCTTTTAAATCACCATGTTGACTATTTACTAATTGTTCAAATTTTTGATAAGCTTCACCATTATTAATCTTCTTTAAGCATAAAGCTCGGGCTTCTTCCATATCCATCTTTTCTGTTTTATTTAAAACTAAAGCCGCTATTTCAATTACTAATTCCATTAAATCAACGGGTCCATATCCTTTTAAAGCATCCATTGATTCTTTTACTTCTAAAGCATTACCAACAGCACAACCTAATGGTTCATTCATATTAGTTAATAAACATATTACTGTTTTATCAAAACGTTTACCTATTTCAATCATCGTTTGCGCTAAAGCTTCGGCACTTTCTAAATCTTTCATTAAAGCACCTTTACCAACTTTAACATCAATAAAAATGATATCAGCACCACTCGCTAACTTTTTAGACATGATAGATGAAGCTATCAAAGGAATAGAATCAACAGTCCCAGTTACATCCCTTAAAGCATATAATTTCTTATCCGCAGGAGCAATATTACCTGTTTGACTTATAACCGCAATACCGATGTCATTTACTTGTTTAATAAACTCATCTTCCCTTAAAGCTACTTGATAGCCTGGGATAGATTCTAACTTATCAATCGTTCCACCAGTATGGCCTAGGCCACGACCACTCATTTTAGCAACCTTAACACCTAATGCCGCTAATAATGGTCCTAACACGAGCGTTACCTTATCACCAACACCACCAGTAGAATGTTTATCAACAATAATGCCTGATATTGGGCTTAAATCAATTTTATCACCACTATTTAACATAACTTTTGTTAACGCAATAGTCTCTTCTAAATCCATGCCATTTAAGACAATAGCCATCAGTAAAGCACTAATTTGATAATCAGCAATACTACCATCAAGCATCCCCGTAATTACGAAAGACAATTCCGGCTCTGTTAATTTTTCATGATGTTTTTTCTTTTCAATTATATCAATGATTGTCATATCATCACCAATGACATTTTATCATAAAGGCACTAAAAAAGAAAGTATACGTTAATTTTAACTATTCATCAGATTTAGGTCGACTAGATAAAAAAGTTACTTTTTCAGCTACTACTTCAACATATTTCTTACGGGTATCATCTTCAAGTGTAACATCACGCGTCTGGATTCGACCTTTTACACCAACGAGATCACCTTTATGGCAATATTCAACAGTATTTTCAGCGACACCTTTCCAAAGAACGCATGAAATAAAATCTGTATCATATTCTCCGTTAGCATTTTTAAATGATCTTGGCACAGCTAAAGTTACATTAGCAATTTTATTGCCATTATCCGTTTCACGTAATTCCGGTTCTTGAACAATACGACCAACTAAAACAGCTTGATTTAACATTTTTTCCTCCTTTCATGGGCATCTTATCATGGACCGTAAAATATGTAAAAAGACATTTTTTTAATTTTAAAATGAAAGAAAATGGATAATTTAAAAAAATATTTAGCAATGGTTAAATTATCTTTATTAGTCATTAACAAAAAAACAGTCTTACGACTGTTAAAAATAATTTTTTAAAAGTGAGTTAAGTTCAACGGCATATTCCATTGGAAGCTCTTCGCGGAAACGATCAATAAAGCCCATAATAATTAATTCTTTAGCTCGTTCTTCACTTATGCCCCTACTCATGAGATAAAATAATTTCTCTTTGCTTATTTTAGCGACAGTAGCTTCATGATTTAAATTAGATGTATTATTTTCTACGATATTTTTAGGAATCGTATCACTTTTCGACAATTCATCTAAAATAATCGTATCACATTTAATAGAAGCTGTTGAATGATGAGCCTTCTTCGTAATTCTAACAGTACCACGATAATCAGCTTCACCACCAGAAGAAGCAATTGATTTACTGATAATCTCACTAGTAGTATGGGGCGCTAAATGGATCATTTTAGAACCCGTATCTTGAATTTGACCAGTAGTCGCTACAGCAATTGATATACATCTACCACTAGCATAAGGACCATTTAAAATACAACAAGGATATTTCATATTTACACATGAACCAATATTACCATCAATCCACTCCATTAACCCACCATCTTCAACGATAGCGCGTTTAGTAACTAAATTATAAAGATTATTTGACCAATTTTGAATAGTAGTATAGCGGCATTTAGCATTCTTCTTAACATATATTTCAACAACAGCGGCATGAAGTGATTCCGAAGAATAAGTTGGAGCTGTACACCCTTCCATATAATGAAGTTCCGCTCCCTCATCGACAATAATAATAGTTCTTTCAAATTGTCCCATTTTTTCACTATTTAAACGGAAATAACTTTGTAATGGACGATCTAATTTCGTATAAGGCGGAATATAGATAAATGTTCCCCCACTCCATACTGCACCATTTAATGCTGTATATTTATTTTCGCCATACTTAACTAACTTATTGAAATATTCTTGAAATAATTCTGGATATTTTTTTAAAGCTGTATCTGTATCACAAAAGATAATATTTTTTTCTTCTAGTTTCTTAATCATATTGTGATAGACAACTTCACTCTCATATTGGGCACCAATACCCGCTAAGTATTTCTGTTCAGCTTCTGGTAATCCCAATTTTTCAAAAGTGTTTTTAATATCTGTTGGTACTTTATCCCAACTATTTTCTACTTTATCGGTCATACGACGAAAATAGGTTATACTATCAAAGTCTATTTTTAGTTCTGGGCCAAAATAAGGCTGTGGTAATTCCTCAAACTTATGATAAGCTTGAACACGAAAATCACACATCCATTGTGGTTCTTTTTTTAACTTTGATATTTTCTTTACTTTTTCTTCATCGATTCCTTTGATAATCATTGTATCACCAGCTTTATCATCATTAATAAAAAGATTACTTTTTTCCACCTTTTAATATTTTTTTAGCTTGCGCAAAATTAATAACATTTTCACTATCTTCATCACCTAACTGGAAATGAAGAAGTTGTGCTCGTTCAATTTTATCTTGTAAATAAGTCTCCATCGGTGCTGGTATTTGAAAGACAGCACTAACACTATCCCATACGTTTGTAAAAGGTGTCATATCGTAAACATATTTAGTATGTGGTTTTAAATTATTCACTTCGTAATCCGGCATATATTCATCATCATACATTTCGATAATGTGGTAGCGGCATCCTTCATCTTGTAAGTCATATGCCCAACTAGAAAAAGCGACAACTAGACGATATTCTTCAGATGCAAAAGGCATATCAATCATTCCATCAGAAAGAGTAATATTAGGCATATCAAAAGTGACAATATGCGCTAAAAAGACTTTATCCATCATGATTTTCTAAATGCTCCAAAGCTTTTTCAATTCCCCACCAAGGAAGGAGAACACATTTCTTACGATTTGGTTGACGATAAACATCATTATAGACGATGGCTTCCTCTAAAACATCAGCATCATATTCTTTTTCATCAATCATATTACTATAATTACGAAGAATATTTTTTACCTGTTCAATATTTTTACCAATTAGGGTTTCAACCATAATCGATGCTGATGAAGTACACATGGCACAAGCTTCACCATCAAAGCGAACATCTTCAATGATGCCATCATCATTTATTTTAACTTGGACATTAACTTCATCAATACAAGATGTATTATTCATATTTTCTGTAATATATGAATTATCAGAAACTAAACTTTTATGACGCGGATTTTGATAATGATCAAGAATGATACTTCTTTTTAACTCCGGATCCATATTATCACCACCTGTTTTATTATATCGTATCATGTATAAAAAAACAATAAAGGAATTACCTTTATTGTTTGAAAATATTTGTACCAAAGACTTTAGGATTATCGATATTACGATATGATTGAAACCATAATTTATTAATGGTAATCTCTTTAGCTAACGCTGTACCATCTATTTCACCATCAATATATGTACTAATAGAGTTAATATCTAAAAACCAAATATCGGATATATCACTAATAATCTTTTTAGCGTAATATGTTTTAGCGAGCATCTTTGTATATCTTTTCACAAGAAAATTAAATCTAGATACATAATCTGATAATATTGTTTCTTTAATAATAAGCTCCTGCAAGTCATTTACTTCTATCATAATATTAGTATACTTACGACTCTTAAGATTACTTTTTAACTTATTAGAAACTTTATGACGAACTTTATCATTGGTTAATAGAGGAACGTAATACGCCAATGATTTTTTAATATGACGAATAACTTCCTCAACATCTTCAACATAAAAAGGTTGTGATAAATCATCATCCGTATAAGTTAAATAACCGTATTCATCAATAAAATGACTAAATAAAGGATGAAAATAATTGGCACAATGGCTCTCATAATCAGCTAATATTTGTCTACTTGGTGAAGAAAACCAATATTGATAACTTTCTTTGTCATCTTTAATACTATCAATTATCTTCTTATAAGCCATCTCAATCTTGGTATTATAACAATCTTCAACACGGTAGATAAGTTGTTCAAATTCTTTAGGCGTTATATCTTTCTTAACTTTATTATATAATTGGTGTTTTTTAATCAAAATAAGTATTTTTAAATAATAATGATTTTGACGTAAATAAGCATAATCATCGAAGACAAGATTTGACCAAAAAGATTCAATATTATTAGCTGTAACTTTAACCATTTGATGACAATAAGTATTATATTTCTTATGATAACTATTAATTAGTGTTGGATAAAAAGATATAAATTGTTGTAGACGATGTTGATATTTACGCGTTAAAGAAGACCATAAATGTTTGAAAAAATGTTTTGGTGAATTAACTAAAGAAGCAATTTGATATTGATAAGCAAAATAATCTTTATCACAAGTAGTAACATCATCAATAAATGATCTAACACTATTTAAATTATAGTAGACATTACCTAACATTAAACAAGTATTAACGTCATCGCTTTTCTTTTTAAGGGCTGCAGCATAATCGATAAGAACAGAATTATAATTATCAGCATTTAAACTATATATAAACTTTTTAGGTGATAGCGATAACTGATACCACAAACCTTTGACCCTATCATAATCAATATCACCCACTTTACCAATTTGTAGTAAATAAAGACCATTTTTAGTTAAGGCTAATTCAAGTTCAAGAGGATAACCAAAAGAAGCCATTAGATGAAAAGCTAACGTAATGATGCGATGAAAATCATCTTCAGCATTAGAACCTCTAGAATCATAACCACTTAATTTGCTAGTCATATAATTGTAATGATAATAAGTTTCTTGACTATCTTCAGTTATCTTTAAAGATATTACCGTCTTAAGAGGATTATCCTTATCAACGGTTGTCACAAAGATTTTCTCTTCACACATCATTTGTTTTTGAATAATAATTGTAATTCCTAAATCATCAATATTACTTAAAGACTTTAATCTAGAAGCTAATGCTTCTTTAGAGAAAAAAGATTGATAACATTTAATTATACCTTCAGCAATATCACTTTTTTTTAACCCTTCTAAATGAGGATAAAAAGAAGAATTAAGAGCATAACTATCACAGCTAGGATAAATATTACAATAATCATTGCCTAAAAAATTATTAATTTTTTGTAAAGTAGTTTCTGATATATTAATATTCTCCAAAAGATTCATAGCTTTTTCTGATATAGTAGTTAAATTTTTACTAGGTGTAGTTAACAAGTCCTTTAACTCATCTTTAATATCAGCTATACAAGTTAAAAACTCATCATTATCTAATGCTATACTGCGCGCAACCATACAGCCATAACGATTAGCATCAATAAGAGCCTTACCTTGATTACTTAACTTTTTATGATTAATAAAACTACTTAGATCAATAACCATGATATCACCAACTACTTCTATCTATACACATCTATCATTATAGCATAAAAAAAGTAAATTGCGATAATTTACTTTTAGCATTCTAGCGAGCTTCAACAATCAACTTAATAGCTGTTCTTTCATCGCCATCAATAACTATATCCGTAAAAGCTGGTATACAGACAAGATTCTTGCCAGATGGAGCGACAAAACCACGTGCAATAGCAATTGCCTTGATAGCTTGATTTAGTGCTCCAGCCCCGATTGCTTGTATTTCTACTTCACCTTTTTCGCGAAAAACATTAGCTAAAGCTCCCGCCACTGAATTAGGGTTTGATTTAGTCCCTACTTTAAGTGTTTCCATTTGTTTCATTCCTTTCTACAATAACTATATGTAATATCATAGTATTTTATGAGAAAGAAAAGAGTGGTAATTTCCACTCTATTTATTTGGATCAACTAAAATTTTAACAGCAGCATCAGTTCCTGATGTTAATCTTTCATAAGCTCCTTGAATACCATCAAGGCCTACTAGATCATCAGCGAATTTCATAACATCGATTCGTTTATTAGACATTAAATCGATACATTCTTGGAATTCTTTCTTAGTATAAGCAATAGCCCCTTGTAAATCAACTTCTTTAGTAACAGCTAAAGCTGTTGGAATAGCTATAGCATCAAGTGATACACCAGCTAATACTACTCTTCCACCAGGTTTTACAACCACCATAGCTGATGTAACAGCTGGAGCGTTACCACAACATTCAATAACTTTATCAAAACCACCATTAGTTTTAGTCATCATGTTTGGTACCATGTTTTGATCTTTAGCATCTACCCATTCATCAGCTACACCTAAAGATACAGCTTTATTACCACGAGCTTCATTAGTTTCTGATACAACAACTAAACTAGCTCCTTCCATTTTAGCAAACATAGCTGATACTAAACCGATAATACCACCACCGACAACTAATACTTTGTCGCCTACTTTAATATCGGCTAAATGAATAGCGTGGATACCAACAGCTGTTGGTTCAACCATCGCAACTTCTTCATCGGTCATATTATCTGGTACTTTTATAACCATATCTGGGCGAATCGCCATCTTTGGTGCATAGGCACCCGGATAAGTCATAGATAATCCTGTAGCGTTAGTCCATGTCTCTGGACAATATTGTGGATTACCTGTTAAACAAGCTTCACAATGACCACATGGTGAAATTGGTAAAGCTGTAACGCGATCTCCAACTTGTAAATCATTACGGGCACCTGGATCAGTTACGATACCGCAGTATTCATGTCCCATAACAAGGCCAGCAGGTGCTCCTGCTACCCAATAATGAATATCGGAACCACATATTCCCGCTTTTTTAACATCAACAATAACTTTTGTTCCATCAGCAACAGGTTCTGCCATCTCTGTTACTTCAAACTCTCTTGCTCCTTTAATTGCAACACATCTCATAAATTTTCCTCCTATTTTCTATTTTTATTATACCCTACTCATTTTTATTTAGCAATCAAAATCATTTCACTAGACACTTAAAAATGTAAATAAAATTTTTTTCTTTTTATCATAATTGTGATAAAATGTTTCTGATAAGTAGGTGAACTATGAAAAGAAGACTATTTAAAGATCGCAAGGATGGAAAAAGAATTGATAATTTATCCGGAATGGGACAGATAATACTCGATTTAAAACCTAGAAGATGTGATAGCTATGTTTTTATCAATCAGGAGATGGATTTAACAAATCTAACAAAATACATCAAAGAAAAGAAAGAAAATGGTGAGGGAATAACTTTCTTTCATGCTTTTGTAACCGCTATTGGTAAAACTTTTTATAATCGTCCTAAACTAAATTATTTTGTTGCCAATCGTCATTTATATGAGCATAATGATATTGTTGTTTCTTTTGTCGCAAAAGTATCTTTTGATGATCATAGTGAAGAAATGATGATTATGATTCCTATTCTTCCTGATGATAATATCTATACTATTGGTAAAAAGATTAAGGAAAAAGTTGACGCTATTAGAAATAATAGCGTTAAAAAAGAAGGTGCTAATAGTGCCA
>CANRPL010000022.1 GCA_947632495.1 uncultured Bacilli bacterium | reverse complement strand
ATGATGAATCAACCAATGCCACAGATGGCGCCTACATATGATATGAACGGAATGCCACAGGCACCAGTAGATCCAAACTATGGAATGGCTCAACCAATGATGAATCAACCAATGCCACAGATGGCGCCTACATATGATATGAACGGAATGCCACAGGCACCAGTAGATCCAAATTATGGAATGGCTCAACCAATGATGAATCAATCAATGCCAGTTGTTGAGCCAGCTGTACCAGAACCATTGCCACCTGAACCTATAACAATGTCTCCAGAACCTAATGTTGCTGCTGACCCATTAGCTTCATTAAGTGGAGAAAATAATTCATAGTAAGAAAAAGCTTCGGCTTTTTTTCTTTATTATTTAAATAGGTGTTTTATAAATGCCTTTTTTTTGTTATAATTAAGATAGTGTAATAATAAAAGAATAGGGAAGGGATACTATGCTAGTTTCTTTAATTAAAAGTAAAAAGATAAATACTTTAACTCTACCTAATAGGATTATAGGTAACTATTGGGTAACAGATTATGATGACAATAACAATGAACAAAACTTAATTAGCATTGAGGCTATTGATGGTAGATGGCGTCTTGTTAGTAATGATGATATCTGTGTTGTAGAAAATAATGTTGAAAAAGAATTTGTTTACTTGCGTGAGTACTCTTTCTATTTGTTAAAAATAAAAGATAGCAAATCTTACTTATTACTTTATTGTTCTCCTGTATATGATAAGACTAATAAACGTTATCTTGTTGAGCCTAATCAAGAGATGACTATCGGTAATAGTGATAAATGTTCTATTTATTATAACAATTCTGGTGTTGATGAGGTTCATGCTAAATTATCGTATTATAATAATAATTTTGTTATTACTGATAATAATAGCCGTTTGGGAATATATGCCAATAATCGTCGCATTCGTAAACAAAAAGTCTTAACAAATGGCGATGTTATTTTTATTGCGGGACTAAAAATTGTCGTAGTTATTGAAGAGGGCATTCCCCTTATCATTATGAATAATCCTGATGGTTTGGTATCATGTCATACATCATCACTTAAGGAACAAAATTTGAAACCTCTAATTAATAAAGATGTTGAGTTAAATACCGCTATAGAACCTGATGATGTTATTGATGCAACATTATATAAGGAAGATGACTATTTCCATAAAAAGCCACGTTTTAAATCAAAAATAGAAGCTTTAGATATCCAAATTGATGCTCCTCCAGCTCGTGAGAAGAATGAGGAAATGCCGGTTATGTTAACCATCGGTCCAATGATGACGATGGGTATTTCATCAGCGGTTATGGGTATCACTGCTATCGTTAATGTTTTATCAGGTAATAATACCTGGATGCAGGCTATGCCAGCTATTGCTATATCTGTAGCGATGTTAGCGAGTTTGATTTTATGGCCAGCTATAACGAGACATTATGAAAATAAGAAACGAGAAGAAAAAGAAAAATTAAGACAATATAAGTATAGTTATTATATTGAGACTAAACGTCAAAAAATTGTCGATACTATTCGTGCTCAACGTGTCATATTAGCGGAAAATAACCTTTCTTTAGAAGAATGTCAACAAGTTATTTTAAAGCGTAAAATGAATTTATGGGAACGTAAATTTGGTGACGAAGATTTCCTTCAAGTAACTTTAGGCTCTGGTGTTTTACCAATGGCTATTAATATTCAATATCCAGAGGAACACTTCTCTTTAGAAGATGATAATTTAAGAGAAATGGTTAACCGTTTAGGTAGTGAACCTAAAAACTTATCTGATGTTCCTTTAACGGTTTCTTTATATGAAAAAAATATTATGGCTTTAATTGGTTCTAGTAAATTAAATAAGTCATATGTTGATCGCCTTATTTTACAATTAATTACTTTCCATAGCTATGATGAATTAAAAATTGTTGTTTTTACTTCTAAAAATAATGAGAAAAATTGGGACTATATAAAAATATTGCCACATTGTTGGAGTAATGACCATTCTATTCGCTTTTTTGGAACCAATAATAATGAAATAAAGCAAATTTGTTATCACCTGGATCGTGAATTACAAGCTAGAACAGAAGCAGAAAATAATTCTGGTAATAACTCACCATTTTATTTAATTATTACAGATTCAATTAAAACAACACGTAATTTTGATGTAATTAAAGATATTTTAGCCTTAAATGAAAATATGGGCTTCGGTTTATTAATTATGAATGATCGTGTTTCTAATTTACCAACCGAATGTAAGGCATTTATCAATGTTTCTGAAAAGACATCTGATCTTTTTGAAAATGTTTTAAATACCAATAATTTAAATTTCCGTATTGATTTCGACACTAATATTGATATGTACGAATGCGCTAAAGTATTAGCGAATATTCCAATTGAAATTACTGATGATAGTGAGACATTACCTACAAAATATGGTTTTCTAGAGATGTATAATGTCGGTAAAGTTGAACAGTTAAACTCTTTAAATAGATGGCAAAAAAACAACCCTATTTTAACTTTACAAGCTCAAGTAGGAATAGGTAAGAGTGGTGAAAAAATCAATCTTGACCTTCATGAAAAATTCCATGGACCACATGGCTTGATAGCGGGTTCTACAGGTAGTGGTAAGTCTGAATTTATTATTACTTACATCTTATCAATGGCTGTTAACTATCATCCATATGAAGTTCAATTTGTCTTAATCGACTATAAGGGTGGTGGTTTAGCCGGTGCTTTTGAAAATAAAGAATTGGGGATTAAATTACCACATTTAGCTGGTACTATTACTAACCTTGATGCTACAGAAATTAAACGTTCTTTAGCTTCAATTGAATCAGAATTAAAAAGACGCCAAAGTGCTTTCAATGATGCTCGTGAAAAATCAGGTGAAAGTACCGTTGATATTTATAAATATCAAAAATTATACCGAAGTGGGGTTGTTTCTGAACCTATTTCTCACTTATTTATTATAAGTGATGAATTTGCTGAATTAAAGAGTCAACAACCGGAATTTATGGCTCAATTAATTAGTACTGCCCGTATTGGTCGTTCTTTAGGTGTCCACCTTATCTTGGCTACTCAAAAGCCTGCTGGTGTCGTTGATAATCAAATTTGGAGTAATACCCGTTTCCGCGTTTGTTTACGTGTTCAGGAAAAAAGTGATAGTAACGATGTTATTAAATGCCCAGATGCAGCTTTAATTAAACAGACAGGACGCTTTTATCTTCAAGTAGGTTATAATGAAATATTTGTTCAAGGTCAATCAGCTTGGTGCGGTGGTAAATATTATCCAACTGAAAAGTTAAAGAAGACAATTAATACTTCATTAGACTTTGTCGATAATATCGGCTTTGTCATCAAGAATGCTGAAAAGGATAAAAATAATGATGCTGATAAAGCGCAAGGAGAAGAATTAAATAATGTTGTTGCTTATCTATCTGATATAGCTGCTAGTGAAGGTATTTATGTTAAACAATTATGGCTAGATCGTATTCCTAACTATATTACGGTTGCAGCTTTAATGCGTAAATATAATATTGAACATGAAGATTATGTATTAGCCCCAATCGTCGGTGAATATGATGATCCATCTAATCAAAAACAAGACATCTTACGTACCTCTTTCTTAACCGATGGTAATGGTATTGTATATGGCGTTTCTGGTAGTGGTAAAGAAAACTTTATTAGTTCAATGCTTTTCTCATCTATGTATTTATATACACCTGAAGAATTAAATTATTATGTTTTAGATTTTGGTTCTGAATCATTAAAAGTCTTTGAATCTTGCCCATTAGTAGGAGATGTATTAATCGGTAGTGACAAAGATAAGATTGCTAATTTATTTAAAATGTTAAATCATAACGTAGAAGAGCGCAAAAAATTATTTGCTAATTATGGTGGTAGTTATGATTATTACATCCATCATTGTGAAGATAAATTGCCAGCTATTGTCGTTATTATCAATAATTTTGAAGTATTTGATGATAGCTATCTTATCTATGATGAATTATTGCTTACACTTACTAGAGAGGGCGCTAAATATGGTATTTATTTCTTCTTAACGGTTAATACACCAAACGGCGTTCGCTTTAAAATGCGTCAGAACTTTAGTCAAGAATATGTTTTACAACAAAATAATGAAAATGATTACATGGCTATTTTAGGAAATACAAAGAAGAATTATCCTTCGAAAATTAAAGGCCGTGGAATTATTAAACGCAATGATGAAATCTATGAATTTCAAACGGCTTATCCAGCACCTAAAAATCAAGATAGTTTTGCCTTTATTCGTGAACAATGTGCTGAATGTTCTAAGAACTTCAAAAAGGGAGCTCTTGCTATTCCAACACTTCCAAAGCATATCTCATTTAGAGATGTTAAGAGTGAATTAGGTAAGACGGATGATATGGTTATCGGTTATAACAAAGAAAATCTTGAGGTCGTTAAATATAACTTTAATAATTCTTTAAATATTATTTCTGCTATTGATATTACGCAGGCCACTCATATGGTTAAACCATTAATAAAACAATATGCATCTTTAAATAAATCCGATGTTTTGGTCATTGATGCTGAGAGTACGCAAATTGCTGATGGTATAAGTAATCTTCGGGTTATTACTAATAATTTTGATGATAACTTTAATATCTTATTTGATATTGTTGAGAAAAATTATCAAAAATATCTTGAGAGTAATTATGATGCAAACGTTTTTGATGGTGAAAAACAAATGACTATCTTCCTTTGTGGTTTAGATAGTTTACGTGAAAAATTAAATGTTAGTAATAAAGAACGCTTTGGTGATCTATTTGAAAAGGCTAAAGATTTAAAGATTATTAACTTTATTGTTGTCGATAGTGTTGATAAACTTAAGAAGTTTGATAATGAATCATGGTATAAAGCAATGTTTAATGGTAGTACTGGTATTTGGGTTGGTAATGGCCTAGCTGAACAGTTTACACTTAAGATTACTAGAATTACTAAAGAAATACGTGAAGATATTCCAGAAAATTGCTGTTATGTCATCAATCATGGTAAACCATCATTAGTTCAATACATTGAAAATATGGATATTTAGAAAAAGATAAACTTATCTTTTTCTTTTTGCTTTAATGAGTTATAGTAGTATATTTTTTAACTGTTTTATGATATAATGAGTTAAGATAGGGGCTGTGTGATAATGCTAATAACAATAATGGATAATGACCGATTAACAAAATTTAATTTACCTGAAAAAGTAGAAGAAAATTTTCTTGTTAAATATCGTCCTGTTGATTCTAATGTTGATAGAGATATTAATATTATTTCCGTGGGTGATAAATGGTATTTAAAAAGTAATGGCAGTATAGATGTCGCTGTTGATAATCATATTGTAGATCAAGTTCCTTTGGAGGAACATGCCCAATATTACTTATCTGTCAGCGGTCAAAAAATCTATTCTATTCTTTATTGTGCCCCATCAAATGAAGAAAAAAATAAGTATAAAATAATTAATACCACGGAGTTAACTATTGGTAAGTCTAATTCTAATGCTATTTGCTACGACAATGATTTAGTCGCACCTAATCATGCTACTATCGAAAAGAAAGGTGATTCTTGGTATATTCGTAGTGGTGATTTAGATTGGGCTCGTGTATATGTTAATAATGTTCGTGAACGAAATAAAAAGCTCCATGTTGGTGATGTTATTTTCATCAGTGGACTTAAGATTATTTGGATGGAAAACTTTATCGTTTTAAATAATCCTCATGGTCGTACTAGTTTATCGACAATGCTTATTCCATATGAGTCTGATGAAGTTGTTGATAATACTAAGTATACTCCAACAACCGAAGATGAAGAAAATGTTCCATTATACAATGAGAAAGAGTATTTTTCACATATTCCACGTCTTAGAACCGTCTTTACGGCTGAAGAGGTGACGATTGACCCACCACCTAATTCACAAAATGTTGAAGAACAACCATTCATCATGACAATCGGTTCTTCTTTGATGATGGTTGCTTCAAGTATAACTATGGCTTCTAGTATTATTAATAATGTCAATTCGGGAAGAGCTTCAGCTATTGTTATTATTCCACAGTGCATTATGGTTGTTATGATGTTAACATCGACATTAGTTTTCCCTAATATTGTAAGAAAATATCAGAGAAAGAAACGTCAAGAACGTGAAGGATTACGTCAGCGTAAGTATAATGCTTATTTAGATCAGAAAGAAAATAAAATAAAACTATTAATGAAGTCAGAACAACAGATACTAAATGAGAATTTTCCTAACTTAAATGATTGTGTCCCAACCATAACTAATCGTACCCGCCGTTTGTGGGAAAAAGAAATTAAAGATGATGATTTTCTTGCGATTCGTTTAGGTTCTGGTAATGCTAGATCAAGTGTTAAAATCAATACGCAAGCTGAACGCTTTACTTTAGACGAAGATAATTTGAGTAGCCGTGTCTTGGCGATTGCTGAACATTCCAAAATGCTTGAAAATGTACCTATTACTTTTTCCTTTGCCGAAAATATTATTTCAGCTATTATATGTGAGGGAAGTAATAGTAAATCTTTTGTTGATGGGTTATTACTTCAACTTATGGCTTATCATAGCCCAGTTGATTTAAAGATTGTTCTTTTAACTAATGAAGCTAATACAGAAAGATGGGAATACTTAAAATTCGCCCCACATTGTTGGTCAAATAACCGCGAAATGCGTTTCTTTGCCGATGATATGGAAGAAATGAAGAGTATTTCATCATATCTAGAAGGGGAATTAGCTAAACGTAAGGACCTATTAACTAATAGTAATAATAATGGTGATATTGATAAAAAATTGGGTTATAAGAACTTTGCTCCATATTTTTTAATTATCACTGATGATTATCGTAATACGAGAAATATTCAGTTCTTAACTAATTTCATCAAAGAAAGTGATAGTTATGGTTTTTCTCTTTTAATGATTGATAACTCAATGCGTAATATGCCTAATGAGTGTGATACTTTTATCGATGTAATGGATAAATCAAGTTGTATCTTTCAAAAAGAGTTAAGTAGTCAAACACAAACTAATTTTATACCAGAATATAATGAAATGATTAATATGGATAATTTATGTTTCCAATTAGCTAATATACCAGTTTCATCTGGTGAAATAGAGATGGCTTTACCTAAAACATTATCTTTCTTGGAAATGTATAATGTCGGTAATATTCAGCAATTAAATATCATCAATAGATGGAAGACGAATAATCCAGTTATCAGTTTGGAAGCACCTATTGGTGTTCACCCTAGTGGCGATTTATTTAAGCTTAATTTACATGAAAAATTTCATGGACCACATGGTTTGATAGCAGGTTCTACAGGTAGTGGTAAATCAGAATTTATTATTACCTATATCTTGTCCATGGCTATTAACTATCATCCTGATGATGTTCAATTCGTTTTGATTGACTATAAAGGTGGTGGTTTAGCTGGTGCTTTTGAAAACCGTGAAACAGGAGTTAAAATACCACATTTAGCTGGTACTATTACGAACCTTGATACTAACGAAATGAATCGTACTTTAGTATCTATTGAATCCGAATTAAAAAGAAGACAGCAAAAGTTTAACGAAGCTCGTGAAAAATTAGACGAAAGCACAATTGATATTTATAAATATCAAAGATATTATCATGAAGGATTATTAGACGAACCAATTTCGCATTTGTTTATCATAAGTGATGAATTTGCTGAATTAAAGAGTCAGCAACCGGAATTTATGGCTCAATTGATAAGTACTTCACGTATTGGTCGTTCTTTAGGTGTTCATCTTATTTTGGCAACGCAAAGACCAACCGGTGTCGTTAATGATCAAATTTGGTCAAACTCTCGTTTTAAGATCTGTTTAAAAGTTCAAAGCCGTGGCGATAGTATGGAAATGTTGAAACGTCCTGAAGCTGCTAGTATTAAAGATACGGGACGCTTCTATCTACAAGTTGGTTATGATGAATTATTTGAGTTAGGTCAATCAGCTTGGTGTGGCGCTAAATATGTTCCAACAGAACGTGTTAAGAAAAAACAAGATGATTCAATTAACTTTATTGATAATACAGGCTATGTCATCAAGAGTATTAATGATTTACCTAAAAAAGAGGAGACTGAATCAAAAGGGGAACAACTTACAAATATTGTTAAGTATCTATATGATATTGCGGAAAAGAATAACTATAAGCCAAAACAATTGTGGTTAAATAGCATTCCAGAAGTAATATATGTGGATAATTTAAAACAAAAATATAAATATCAGCCTAAAAAATTTGTGTATGATTCTGTTATTGGTGAATATGATGATCCATCTAATCAAAATCAAGGTCCCGTTAAAATCAATTTGACGGATGATGGAAATACGCTTGTTTATGGTTTACCTACAACAGGTAAAGAAAATTTACTTGCTACTATTATCTATTCTTTAGCGACGGATCATACGGTTGATGAAATAAACTTCTATCTTTTAGATTTTGGTGCTGAAACACTACGTATGTTTAATGGTTTACCACATGTTGGGGATATCATTTATGCTGAAGATACTGAAAAATTAGTTAAATTACTTGAGATGTTGCAAGAAGAAATAGAAAAACGTAAGCGTCTATGTACTGATTACTCTGGTAGTTTTGTTGAATATTGTACGCATAGCGGTAAAACGATGCCTGCTATTATAGTGGTAATTAATGCTTATGAAAACTTCATGGAAAATTTTGCTCGTTATGATGATTCTCTTTATACAAGTATTAGGGAGGGTAATAAGTACGGTATTTACTTTATTATATCAACATCAGTATTAACTTCGATTCGTAGTCGTCTTCTTCAAAATCTTAATAATCGACTACTTCTTCAACTTTCTGATTCCCTTGAATATCGTAGTTTAATTGGCTCACCAAGAGATTTAATACCAACACGTATCTTTGGCCGTGGTTTAGTTCGCATTGACGATTCTTCGTATGAATTTCAAACAGCCTTTATTACGGATCGTATTAAAATTGCTGATAGTATTAAAGATTTGGGTAATCGTCTTAGTGACTATTATAAAAAGAAGGCACCGCATCTTCCATTGTTACCATTAAAAGTAACAACTGATAGTTTACCTAATGCAACTGGTCTTGATGCTGTACCAATAGGCTTATCTAAAGCGACAACCGATGTTGTTAATTATGACTTTATTCGTAACAATTATACGACTATTGCGACAACTATTTTGGATGATAAATTACCATTCTTTGATGCTCTATTAAAGAAAATTGTTGTTTTACCTAATGTTAAAGTTAAGGTTATTGATGCTTATCAAGCTTATAATCCAGCTATAAATCAGCTTGAATTATATAATAATGAATATGATAAAGTTATCAATATGATATGTGCTGATTTAGCTAATGAAGCTAACCAAAATTATAAGACAGTATATTTTATCGTCGGTATTGCTCAATTAAAAGTTAGATTAAGCGCGGATGGTAAAAATCGTTTCAATCAAATTTTTGAACAACTTCGAAACTATAAGAATAGTTGCTTTATAACCGTTGAAAGTATACAAGGCCTTCATAGCATTGAATTAGATGGTTGGTTCCATAACAACGTATCTCATGCTGATGGTATTTGGCTTGGTAAAGATTTTGCTAATCAAAGTATTATTAAGACATCCGATTTTACTGTTGAGGATCGTAAAGTTCAATTTGCGGAAATGGCTGTTGTCGTTTCTAGAGGTCAATTTTCTTTTGTTAAATATGTAATTGATGAGAAAGTAGGTGGCTAATATGGATAACAAAATTTTAGTTGAGATAAGTGTTCCAGAAATAGATGCTACTTATAATGCTTTTTTACCTGTTAATAAAAAAGTTGGTAATATATTAGTTTTAATTACGAAAGCTATTAGTGATATGAGCAATAATAATTATAAAATAACTAATAGTAATTCTCTTTATAATCGTGAGACAGGGGAGAAGTATGACATTAATACGCTTATTCGTAAAACTAATATTAGAAACGGTACAAAGCTAGTTTTATTATAGAATCCATATAATGGATTCTTTTTTTGCGCGCAAAAAAATAAGGCATGGCCTTATTTTATAAGTGGTGTTCTTTCCACAATAGGGACTGTTTCAATATTATTATATAAATCACATACTTCTAAAGACGTATTTGTAAAATCAGTAATACTATTTGCAACAAAGTCCTTTACAACTTTACATTTAGCTTGGCATTGTCGTAATGATTCTGGTAAGTTACGAAGATAGCTTCGATAACTAAAACCTGCTGGAATATCAAGATTAGAAACTTTACTAATAACATCATCAAGTTCCGCAATAGAATCATCAATTGCGGAATTGAATACACTTCGTAATGAATTCGTATTAATATATAACCTTGTCATTAATTAATTCTAACCCTTCTAATACTATTTTCTAGTTTCTCAGCAGATTCTTGGTAACAAAGCCCCAATTTTTTAAGTTCTTCACAAAAAGCTAAATATAAATCTTTTTCTGGTAAGACAAGTGACATATAAAGTTCAGCATCATCACCAGACCATTTTCCTTCACCACCGCTTAAACCAGTTAAGCAGTCGTATAATTCAGTAATAATTCCCTCAAATTCTTCAGCTAACATTAATATATCTTCACCACAAGTTCTTATCCTTTGGGTGTCACAATCAATTATTTCATTAATTGTTGATTCTGTCATTGACTATTTGCCTTTTGTCTTTCACGAGCAATTTTAACATTTAATTGTGAGATTTGATAATTAATTGCTGAAATAACCATTCCATTAAGGGAATTGCGAATGGAATTAATATTTTTATAGACCCCTTTTAATCGTTCATTATCGGCTACTACTTCATCAATTCGATAGTCTCTTTCTAAAGCTGCCGCTGCTCGATTAATTGTTGTTGAACAGCGACTCAAATTAGTACATATATTTTTTATATCCTGGCGTAAATTATAATACTTATTTCTTTCACGCTCTAAATAATATATATTATTTGACATAAATCAACTATGCTTTAGCATCAAATGTGAAGTTTCCAGAAGCACTAGAAATAGTGTCAGCCATAGTACCACTTTGACTTTCATATTCTTCTCTAGCTTGCTTCAATGCATTGACGGTAGCTTCTATTCTTTGGATAACTCCAGTCTTTACTTGTTCACAAACGTTATCAACATATGTTTTAACAGCTTGGTCAAAACCTTTATATGCTTGTTGATAGTTTGGGTTTTCTGCGATTGAATCCAATGTAGATTGAATATTACTTTTATATTCATCAAATGAACTACAAACAGAATCTACACTTGAAAAGGATATACCTCCACCTTGCATATAATACACCTCCTATAATTTTAATATGTTTGTTCAGTAACGTGAGTCTGACGGAATTCACGCATTTGATCATTAATTGAAGTTATCTCACGTTGGAATTCGCTGTGTACTTGATCTAAAGCATTACATACATTATCAATTGTTTTTTGTACGTTGCTTTTGTAGATATCACGGTCCTCGCCGACCCAAGCAGAATCGATAACTGAAAAGATTGGTTGTAAACCTTCTTGTAGTTTAGTTTTTAAATCGTCAATAACTTCAGATTTTAATTGGTCAAGTAAAGATTGCGCACCATTCTCATCAACACCAACATCAAATTCAGATAAACTCATGATTCACCTCCCCTAAAGTCAAATTCCCCAATATTGTTGGATACGTTTATAATATCTGTTGTTATGATTTCATTTTCCGTTTGATACTTTGCCATCAGTCTTCGCAATTCTTCAGCATAACTTATGATATTGTTTTTAACGGTCAAAAATGAAGTGGCAATATCACTAGTTTTATCCCGACATGCAGCTAGGAAATCACCCTTAAAATATGCTGATGAATCATCAACAAGGGATTCGATATCATATAGCCTAGCTATTGCTTCATCGGCAATATCCAATATTTTTAGTGCTTCTTGCTCCAAGTTGGCAAAATTAACACCATGTACAGACGCCATAATTCGCTCCAATCTATATTCTATAAGCTTTCTATCATCATATCATCTATCATAGCTTACAATAACATTATAGCAATTAAAGTATTGAAAAGTCAATTAAAAACGAAAAACTTGCATATAATGTGTCAAATAATTTTAGATTGTGATATACTTATTATAGGTGAAAGTATGAATAATGATAATCGTAACAAAATCATTTTATTATGTGTTATTGGTGTAGCTATAGTTATTTTTTTCTTTCTTAATATGTCGGCTAAAAAGGATGTTAGAAAGAAAAAAGCTGAAAGGCAAAATGAGATTACAGAAAGCATTGAAGATCCAACAATTAAACGTCTCTATTCCTATGTATATAATACTCACTTTTTCTTATCATTGGATGAAGCTACAAACGATATTACGACTCCTACCGAAAAGTTATTTACTGATTTTAGAATAACTTCGGGAGCTTTATCTTCTAGTTATCGTATGAGTATGGCTTATGCAACTTTAGGTGATCAAGATGAACAAGTAGTTAGTAAAAGTGATCTTACCAAAGCATATCACAATATATTTGGTACGGACGATGTCGATGTTAAATTTGATTGCTATAATAAAAGACGAGTAGGGCTTGTTCGTTTAAGAGGTACTAACTATGTATTTAGTGGATCTACCATCGATATGGATATGCCAATGGGTGAAGGCTATGTTCTTGTCAATGTCAAAAAGGAAGATGATGTTATCGAATTATATGAGGCAACTTACCGTGATAATCTATTAGATTTAAGTAGTAGTCTTGATCAAGATACTTATGATTATTATGGAAAAGATAATAAAAAGATTTTCTCTCTTAAAAGCAAAGATGTATTTGACAATCCTAGTATTGTCGATGAGAATGTTGTCAAATATGCTGATCAATTTGAACAACATATGATTACCTATACCAAAGGTAGTGATGGTGGATATTACTTAACAAGTGTAGAACCAGTTGAATAAAACGTCGTTAGACGTTTTTATTTTGGCAATTTATGGAATTTAAAAATGTTCGGTTGCAATACGAACTAATGTTTGCTATAATTAGTTTGAAAGGAGATGACTACTTATGAATAAACATATCTATTTATGTATCGATTTAAAGACTTTTTATGCTTCGGTTGAATGTGTTGAAAGAAATTTAGATCCCTATCAAACTGATTTAGTAGTTGCCGATGTAAGTAGGGGAAAAGGCGCTATTTGTTTAGCTATTAGTCCTAAAATGAAAGCTAGGGGAATTAAAAATCGTTGTCGTCTCTTTGAAGTACCTAAAAATGTACATCCGATTATTGCTAAACCAAGAATGCGTTTATATATTAAATATTCTGCTTGGATATATTCAATTTATTTAAAATATATATCTAAAGATGATATTTATCCTTATTCTATCGATGAGATGTTTTTTGATATAACATCTTATCTACAACTATATAATATGGATGCCTTTTCTTTAGCTAAAATGATTATTAAAGACGTCTATGATATAACGGGTATAACAGCTTCGGCTGGGATTGGCACTAATCTTTATTTAACGAAGATAGCTTTAGATATTCTCGCTAAAAAAAATCCTAATCATATTGGCTATTTGAATGAAGAAATTTATATTAAAACGCTATGGCATCATCAACCTTTAAGCGACTTTTGGCGTATTAATAAGCGTACAGAAAAAAGATTAAATCAATTAAATATTTATGATATGGACTCTTTAGCCCATTTTAATCCTAATCATTTATATCGTGAATTTGGTATCAATGCACGGTTTTTGATTGATCATTCTTGGGGTATTGAACCATGTACTATTGCTGATATTAAAGCTTATCAACCTCAAAGCAGATCTCTATCTAATCATCAAATTCTTTTTAAAGACTATTCTTATCAACAGGCTCGTATTGTATTGACAGAAATGGTTGACAATTTAATTTTACAATTAGTTGCCAAAAAAATGTACACTCGCATTTTGGGTTTTTCAATCGGTTACTCTAAAGATGTCATTCCACCTTTACAAGTAAGTTTTAAATTAGAACAGGCTACCGATAGTTATCATGATATTTTAAAAAGAATTTTGGATGAGTATGATAAACGTATCAATATCTATTTTCCTATTCGAAGGTTGGGGGTGCACTTTGGTGCTTTAACCTCATATCAATATCATCAGCTTACCTTATTTACGCCATCACTTTTCTATGAAGATGAGTATGCTTTAGCTAATACTATTTTAGCCATTAAGGATAAGTATGGTGCCTCTTCTATTTTACGCGCTATTAGTTATCAAGATGATGCAACGCAAAGAGAAAGAAATAAGTTAATTGGTGGTCATAATGCTGAATAGTCCTAATCGTGCTACACAATTTCAAGTTTTTGACGCTTTAAGTGGTTATCGTGATGTACTTAAAGAAGTGGAAAAACTTGTGGAAAATGGTCAAACATTTAATATTAAGGATAATGATATTATTGATAAAAAAATAAAAAAATTAGTTATAGGTAAGCATATTTTAGTTAAATACTATTATAATGGTGAATGTCTTAATACTTGTGGTTTAGTTAGTAAGATTGATAAGCCCAAAGACTATCTTTTATTAGAACATACTATCATCTCCTTTGCCGATATTATGGATATTGAGAATATTGACTAATTTTTAATATATCTTTTTCATATTTCTTTATTTTATTCATATATTGTATAAAGAAAGTAGGGAAGAAATGGAAAAAGTTGATATTATTAAAGATATAACCTTACGTACTGGTGGTGAAATATATTTAGGCGTTGTCGGAGCTGTGAGAACAGGTAAAAGTACGTTCATTAAGAAATTTATCGAGTATCTTGTCGTTCCTAATATTGCTGATGAATATGAGCGTAAACGTTGTTTAGATGAGATACCACAATCAGCTCAAGGAAAGACGATTATGACAACTGAGCCTAAATTTGTACCAAGTACAGCGGCTAATATTAAAGTAGATGATTTTGAAACGAGTGTCCGCCTTGTCGACTGTGTCGGTTATGTTGTTGAAGGCGCTAAAGGATATGAAGATGAAAATGGTCCTCGTATGGTTAAAACACCTTGGTATGATGAAGAAATACCATTTGTTGAAGCCGCTGAAATAGGAACATCTAAAGTTATTAAAGATCATTCGAGCATTGGTATTGTTGTAACTACAGATGGCTCTTTCGGTGAGATTAAACGTGATGCTTATATTGAGGCAGAAGAACGAGTTATAAGTGAATTAAAAAGTATTGGTAAACCATTTATTGTCTTACTAAACTCCGCTCATCCAATGTTACCAGAGACAGATACTTTAGCTAGTAAATTACGTAGTGAATATGATGTTCCTGTCGTACCTATTAGTGTCCAAAACATGCAAGAGAAAGATGTCTATGACATTTTAAAGGAAGCTCTATACGAATTTCCTGTTTTAGAAGTTGAAGTTAATATGCCTGATTGGATTGCCTGCTTAAAGCCTAATCATTGGCTAAAGGAACTTTATATTAGTAAAATAAAAGAGAGTATTGTTGAAGTTGATAAGCGTCGTGATATTGATACCATTACGAAACATTTTGAAGCTTGTGAGTTTATTTCTAAAGCCTATATTTCAAATGTTAATGCTGCCACGGGTATTGTTACCATTAATCTATCGGCCCCAGATGATCTATATAGTAAGGTCTTAAGAGAAATAGTTGGTGTCGATGTCACAAGTAAGGCTGACATTATTAGTTTATTTCAAGAATATAATGAAGCCAAATGTGCCTATGATCAAATTAAAGGAGCTTTAGAAATGGTCAAAAAAACAGGCTATGGTGTCGCTAATCCTACTTTGGATGATATGAAATTAGAGACACCGGAAGTTATTAAACAAGGCAGTCGCTATGGTATTAAACTTAAAGCTGTAGCGCCTTCTATTCATATGATTAGAGTCGATGTTGAATCAACATTTGAACCAATTATAGGTTCTGAAACACAAAGTAAAGAATTAATAGACCATTTAATGAAAGATCGAGATAATGTTTGGAAAAGCGAAATTTTTGGACGTAGCTTAGATGTTATTGTTCAAGAGGGGATTCAAGCTAAACTGTCATTAATGCCAGAGGGTGCCCGCTTTAAATTGCAGCAGACAATTGGTAAGTTAGTTAATAAAGGATCCGGTAATTTATTTACAATCGTTATATAAATAAAAAGTCAAGAAATAATTTCTTGACTTTTATGTTGTCTCATCTTGATCACTAGGATCTGTTGGAGTAGGTGGTGTATAACCATAATTAGTTATATTGGCGGTCGTACTAACACCACTACTCATATTTGTTGTAAATTTTTGATAACATGTTTTAACAACTACTTTATAAGAACCAGTAGCTCCATTTAGAACATAATTTGTATTTTCGGTCCATCCCCGTAGCTCTAGTGATCCATCACTCTTTTCAACATAGACGTTATAACCGACTTTACCAAATAATGACTGATTCTTCTTGAGGACGGTATTAGCGTATTTACTAGAACTTGCTCCTAGAGTTGAATCTTTAAATAAATTATTTAAATAAGTTGAACTTAATGGATCTGGCGTTGGTATAGCCGTCCATGAAATAGTAGCACTACCATTACCATTATTTTCAGCTTTTAAATCTGTAACGTTAGCTAGTGTAGCGAATCTAGTTGATGTTTGAGATGCATCTGGTTCTGAACCGGCTACAAAGTAATATGATTTTTTATAATTACTTGGAGTATTTTTACTAGGCAGTAATGGTACAGGTGAATCGGATTCAACCGTTACTTTAACAACGGAATCTGGCATCTTAAAGTCAGCTTTACTCTTCATAATACCTTTCGCAACAGCCTGGAATAATCTTTGATGCTGCGTACTACCTAAAGTATTATGTCCATCTTTCTTATTATCGTAACCATACCATACGGCAATAGAATATTCTGTATTATAACCTACAACCCAAAGATCATTAACGGCATTACTTGGCCATTTATATTCTTTAATTGTTTTTCGGTCATAGTTAGATGTACCTGTTTTGGCTGCATATTTAATACCATTAATACTACGATAACTACCAGAGTCGATACCATATGTAGCAGTTGCTTGTAACATTTTAGTGATGATATAAGCAGTTGAGTCTTGCATAACTCTTTCGGTCTTTGTTTGGTTGATATAAACATCACCAGTATCTTGATAAGATATTTTAGTAAAACTATATGGTTCATTATAGTATCCACCATTACCAAAAGCAGCATAAGCAGCAGCCATGGATAGTGGACTTTCACCATTATATCCACCAATGGCATGTGGTTCATGTAAGTAATTGGTCATAATATTAGCATCAACTATATCTGTTGTATCATTGTTATTGATACATTTATTACGATCACGAGTATAACCAGAATCACAATAATACACGCCTTCAGGATTCAATCCAAGACTGGTAACGAATTTAATTTTGTCGCTCGTACTAGTTGACTGGAAAGCTCTTAAGGCTGGAATGTTACGTGATAGTTTAAGGTGATATTCGATTGTATTTATACCTTTATATCCATTATCATGGTTGGAAATAGGGGTACCATCACTATAAGTTGCTTTAGAATCATCTAGTAGAGTTCCCGTATTCCAGTTTAAGAATTCAACGGCAGGTCCATAATCATATAATGGTTTAGCTGTCGAACCGATTTGGTTATTTAAATCAATAGCGCGGTTTAAGGCTCTTGCTGTTGTAACATTACGAGCGCCACCGACAGCTGTGATGGCTCCAGTATTGATATCAACAACAGCGACACCTGCCTGAACCTTTTTATTTTGCCATTTATAGGTTTTACCATTCATAATATTAGATACGTGTTTTTGTGCACTACGATCAAGCGGTGTATCAATAATCATCGGTCTTGTATATGGTGATGTACCAGTTTTCTCTTCAACATCAGAAATGACCATATCGATATATTGTTGATATAGTGGATCAACTAGACCCATACCAATGTTAGTACTTTGCTGTGGTTGAATAATTTTCTCAACCGTCATTTCATAAGCAATATCGTATTCTTCTTTAGTAATGTACTCATGTCTTAACATTAAATCTAATACTTGTTTTCTACGAGCTTCTGTTGCATCTGGATTAGTATATGGATTATAGTAACTTGGTGCTTGGAATAATCCCGCAATCATTGCAGCTTCTGCCACATTTAAGTCTTTAGCGCTTTTACCAAAGTAATTTTTAGCGGTTGCTTCAACACCATGACCACCACCTAAAAATTCTGAATTAACATAAAATTCTAAAATTTGTTGTTTAGAATAGGCAGGTTCAATTTTAAAGATGGCCATATAAATATCTGTAAATTTACGGACGATACCTTCCCAGCCTTCGGCTTCGGTAGTCGTGTAGTTGTGTTTTGAAAGCTGCATCGTTAAAGTTGAAGCACCACCACCAGAATGACTAAGTACTTGTTGGATAGATGCGACTAAAAATCTTGGCAAGTCAAATCCATTATGTTGGAAGAAACGAGAGTCTTCAGTTGCGACGATAGCGTTAACTAAAACTTCTGGTATTTCATCAAAAGTAAGTAGTTCGCGATCCTCGGTTCCGATAGTAGCGACGGTCTTTCCATCTTTATCACGGATAATACTTGGTTCCTGACGATATAAAACATCTTCTTTAAATTCAGGGGCTATCGATACGATATAAAGATAGAAACAAGTTCCAGCTACACAAACTGCGATAACACCTAGAAAGCCAATAAGCAATAATGAGTAGAAGATACCAGCCAAAATTTTATGACTTTTTTTACCTTTTTTCTTTTTCTTATCTACTACTTTTACTTTTTCGGCTTTTTCGACCTTTTTAACTTTAGTAGTATTTTTCTTTTTAATTTTTACCATTAATCATTCTCCTTCCATTCCACATATTTTAAATAATCAATACGTGGTCTTAAAGTAATTTTGATTTCTTTTCCATACTTAATAAAATATTCTAAAGGAATTGATTTACGATTGTTAAGATTTATAAAAGTAAGCAAATCTTTAATCATGAGTAGAAAGATACGATTTAGTTTAGTAAATTTAACAATGATAAATCCAATACCTCCATGTTCAGCAATTTTTTTTAAATGTTCAATTTGATGACGATGAATATTCGCTAGAGGGAAACTTGTCTTACTTGTTGTCTCTTTGGCTTCAAAGTCGATATATTTACCACGATAGATGCCATTATAATCCGTCGTTGAGGGTATTTTAAAGTGAGCTTCCGTAATGACAGCATCCATACGATTCGGAAAATCGACGTGATTGATGGTTATGGGAGTCGGTTTTTTATAGATAATAGCGATATCATTATCACGATAATATTCATTCGTAATATTGATATCATCTTCAAGGCTCATACCACGATTACCATAATTAATTGTTCCTTTAGTCGTTTTCTTTAACCCATTTGGGTAATTCATAAACGTCACCAATTCCATTATACTATAAAATGGAAAAATATGCTAGTTCGGGGTCTAATTTCGACATGGTTTGCTTTCTTCAATTGATAGATTAATTTCGAGGTGATAAAATGGTTCGAAGACACCATATCGAAGAGGTTATCAATAATATGTTAAGCGATATAAATTATATTAAAATGCGCGTTTATCGAAAAAAGTAGTTTAATTGACAAAAGCCCCTTTTTTTGAGATAATGTTATCGTGTAAAGAGGTGGCATTTTATGTATCAAGATCGTGTGGTTCTTACAAGTAGAGATATTCTTGAAAAAGATTTCAAGATTGATACGAGAGGTTATCGCCCCCAAGAAGTTGAT
>CANRPL010000021.1 GCA_947632495.1 uncultured Bacilli bacterium | reverse complement strand
CGCTTCTTTTAATTTTTGAATTAAAGCATCAATGTGTTCAGGAATAATATTATTTATGACTAGGTTATCTCCCATTAAGGCACCGGCAATAACATATGTGCCTGCCTCGATACGATCGGGGATAACTTCCGTAAAACCTTTTCCTAAATGTTCAACACCATCAATAATAATAGTACTTGTACCAGCACCAGTTATTTTAGCACCCATATTATTTAGGAAAGTAGCAATATTGACAATTTCTGGTTCTTTAGCAGCATTTTCAATAACGGTTCTACCTTTAGCTCTTACCGCTACTAAAATAGTATTAACGGTTGCTCCAACACTAGGCATATCTAAATAGATATTACTACCTACTAATTCATCAGCTGATATGGTAAATTTATTACCTTCTTCAACTACTTTAGCACCTAAAGCACGATATCCTTTTAAAGTTTGATCAATAGGTCTAGCGCCAATTGAACATCCTCCTGGAAAGTACATTTCGACATATTTATACTTACCTAATAAAGAAGACATAAAATAGTAAGATGCACGCAACTTTTTAGCAATCGCTTCTGGTATTTCTTTATTAACAACAGATGATGAATTAATTATAATACGACCGTCTTCACGAACGACATTAGCGCCTAAATAGACTAATATCTCTTGTAAAGCATCGATATCCGAAATATTAGGAACATTATCAATGGTAACTTCTTCATCTGAAAGTAAGGCAGCAGGGATAAGCGCTACTGCACTATTTTTAGCGCCACTAATATTAATGGTTCCTGATAATTTATGGCCACCTTCTATTTTAATTCTTTTCATACATACCTCCTTTAATACTATATGATAAAAAGCCTTACACGTGTCTAGTACCTAGTAATTCAACTTTAGCTTTAATAGCTTCTTTCATATATTGTTCTCCCGCTTTAATAATCTTTCTTGGATCATATACTTCACTATCACTAGTTAATTTTTCACGAACCCCTTTAGTCCATGCTTGTTGTAATTCAGTATTGATATTTAATTTACAAATACCACATGATATTGCTTTTCTAATTTGATCATCATAAATGCCACTTCCGCCATGTAAAACAAGAGGAATATTACATACTTCTTTTATTTCTTCCATGCGGTCAAAAGCTAAAACAGGATCTCCATGATAAGGGCCATGAACACTACCTAAAGCAGGCGCTAAAAAGTCAACACCGGTCTCTTCACAAAAACGTTTACAGTCAGCAACTTCAGCATAAAGAATGCCCGTAACGACGCCATCTTCACTACCGCCAACATGTCCTACTTCTGCTTCAACTGAAACATTATGTTCTTTAGCATAATTGACAACTTCTTTAGTAATTCTAATATTTTCATCTAATTCATATTTGGAAGCATCAATCATAACTGATGTAAAACCACTATCAATAGCAGCTTTACATGAATCAAAACTACTAGCATGATCTAGATGTATAGCAACCGGAATAGTTACTTTTAAGTAATCTATCAAATTTCTTACCATATCTACTACTGTTTTATAACCACCCATGTATTTAGCAGCACCTTCACTAACACCTAAAATAACAGGTACTTTTAATTCTTCACACTCTTCTAAAATAAATCTTGTCCATTCCAAGTTATTAATATTAAAATGAGCTACAGCATACTTTCCCTCTTTAGCATCGTTTAACATTTTTATCATATTTACTAGCATAGTATCACCTAATTAAACTATATTATTTATCACTATAAAAGTCAATAAATAAAGGGGCATTTTACCTATTGTAGACATCATCTAGACAACCTAAAAATACTTTTCAATCATATCAGCAACAAAAGAATGATACTCTACATCACTACTATCTTCTGCTTCTAAAAGACATAATGGCGGAAAAAGAACACACCACCAATTATCACCTAAGCCATTTCCTAAAGTTACAACTAGAGATTGGTACTCACCAGCAGCATATTTTATTCCCTTATATTCTTTACTTGGAAAGTAATTCATTCCATAATTAACATTATAATCATTTGTGTATTTGTTAACAATATTATTAATTTTAGGTATATTGTAGCTAATAATAGCATCAGCCTCTTTTACATTATTAGCTTTATCTAATTTTTCATATAAATATTGTTCTATATCTTGACGAACAGTTTGTTTCAATTCTTGATCAGCATCAGAATTAGAATTAGCAATAACTCTAATTCTAATGGCATCATCAGGAATAAGATTTTTTCGTGTCATAACATTAGCAATCCCAACTAATAATCCTATAGAAACTAAAATAAAAAGAATATTTTTCATATATCATCACCTACTATATATTGAAAAATATTCTTAAATTTTATTCACTTTAATACTATAATGAACTAGTTAATAGCACAATAAAGTTAAAGCAGAATCCAACGATTCCTCCAATACCTGCCATTTTAGCATCACCTGGTTTAGTATTCTTCCATACAAAGTATAAAATCCATCCAACGATTGGAATGAAGAATCCTAAAACAGCCCAACCAAAATTACCTTTGTCATTACTTACTTGTTGAACCATTGGGCCTGGCATTGGTGCACCATACATTGGTTGTCCTGGCATTGGTTGTTGTGGTGGCATTGGTTGTGGACCGGGAACTGGAGCTCCTGGCATTGGTTGAGAAACACCTAGATTTGGGTTTCCACAATTTGGGCAAACAGTTACATTGTCTGCTACTTGGCTTCCGCACATATTACATACTTTCATTTTTTACACCTACTATCTTTCTATTTAATTTAAATACATACTTGCTCTCTTTTTGAAATATATAAAGGAACATATTCCAAAAACGGCTACAAAGGCACCAACTAGAATAAAGATAAAGCCAACAGCGGCGCCTAAAGCTGCTATAATCTCTACTTCTGTAGATATGACACTCATACCAGCTGCTAACAAAATTCCAACTAGCGTACATATAATACCAATTACGGCTGATAAAATATTAGAAATCATTACGAGAATACGTCCAACTTTCATTCTTTTATATAAGAAGAAAGCTAATGCCGCTGAAAATAATACAGATATTAATGCTGAAACAGAGAAATCTTTAACCAAAGTTGGAATATCCATAATAACACCAATAACTAATAAGACTGTATATACTGTTGCAAATGTCATAGGCATATTTCCCGCATTAGGATTCATAACTGGTGGATTATAAGCTGGTGGTTGAGGCATTGGTTGAGCTGGTTGAACATAAGTAAATCCAGTTCCACCACAATTTGGGCAAGCAGCTACTTCATCGTTAACTTGACTTCCACATGAATTACACTTTTTCATATATCATACTCCTTATTTTTATATATTATACCATATCTTGATACAATTTCAAACATACATATTATCTATTTATGATATGTCTCATTATTATTTATTTTAAAAGCACGATATAATTGTTCTAATAAAATAATACGAAATAGTTGATGCGGAAAAGTCATTTTAGAAAAAGAAAGAGCTAGATTACTTCGTTTACGAATATCATCATGAATTCCTAAAGAACCACCAATGACAAAAACAATATCGGAGTTAGTTAAAAAGATTGTATCTAATTGTTTAGCTAACTCAATAGAGTCTAGCTCTTTACCATTTATTTCTAAAGTTATAACAAAATCTTTTGCTCTAATATGTTTTTCTAACTCTTCTTTTTCTTTCAATAACACATTACTATCTTTATCGTTATAATCGCGACATTCAATTATTTCTAATTTAGTATATTTATTAAGACGCTTACAATATTCCTCAATAGCTTCGCGGTAAAAAGATTCTTTTATTTTACCAACACACAATACTCTAATCATAAATTCACCAATTCAGTTCTATCTTTTTGATCAGCAATTTCAATATCATCAAAAACAATATTCTTATGTTTTAATGTATCCTTCAAATTATTATAAGCAATCTCTTTTGTATTATTTTCTTCACTTAAATGGGCCAAAAAGACTTTTTTTGTATTTTGACCAATAAATTTAGATAAATAAAGGGCTGAATCTTTATTAGACAAGTGTCCTTCATCACCTAAAATACGCATCTTTACTTGATGAGGATAATGGTTATTATTCATCAATAACTCAATGTCGTGATTACTTTCCATAATATATAAAGTTCGGTTACTTAATAACTTATGATATCGTTCGTTAATATAACCGGTATCGGTCATATAAACAACTGAACTACCATCATATTCGATGATATAGCCTCTTGAATCTTTCGCATCATGCGAAGTTGGTATTGGGGTAATTTTAACATCATCAAGTGCAAGAGAATCATTTAAATTATTATAATTATCAACTTTTAATTTTGCTTCTTCACATATTTTATCGGTCATATAAATTTGCGGATGATATTTTTTAAAGAAAACATTAATTCCAGCGGTATGATCAGTATGAGCATGGGTAACTAAAACGGTATCAATATCTTTAGCCGCTACCTCAATGGATTGTAATTTTTTTTCAACACTTAAGCAGGAGATTCCTATATCGATAAGAATATGGTGTCTACCCGCCTCGATATAGGTACAATTACCTTTACTCCCACTTGCTAAAACACAAACTTTCATCATTACTTCCTTAAATATGGTAATGGATTAGTGGCTCCACTACCGTTAGGTGTTCCAACTCTTATTTCAAAATGAACATGGTTACCTGTAGCTGCACCAGTCATTCCGACATATCCGATTACCTGTCCACGAGCTACATTCGTACCAACTTTCATTCCTTTGGCAAATCCCCGCATATGACCATATAAAGTATAATAACCATTGTTATGATCAATGATAATATGTTTTCCATATCCCGTTGAATAATTATTTACCGCATAAATCGTACCATTGTTAGAAGCATAAACTGGAGAGCCAGCTTTATTAGAAATATCAAGCCCTGGATGTAACTCTGAACGTTTAGGATTAAATGGATTACGACGATATCCAAAATATGAACTAATAGTATATGAATTAGTTGGCCATAACCAGTTACGAACACTACCGATTGATGGAACATTTCTTGTTCCAACATAGATAATACGATCTTTGGCTGCTTTAATCTGTTCATTACGTTCTACTTCCAATTTAGTTGTTGAACCATTTACTTTTTCAACAGTACGTGAAACACGCATTAAACCATTTTGTCCTTTTTGATAAACATATTCAGAACCAGTTGTCATGGAATGATCTTCTTTTTCAATTGTCTTATAGTATATTGGTTGTTCAACAACTTCTGATTCTTGAACAACGAGACTTATTTTGGGATTTAATTTAGTAATAGTTATGTTTTGACCATCATAAAACATATTATTTACACTAGTAAATGATGGATTAGATAAGAAAAATTCTTCGACACTAATACCATTACGATAAGCTAAATCATCAACAGTATCTTTAGCTGATGCTTTTACAATTTTAGTACTTACTTGATCACCATATAGTAAGTAACTAGCTAAAGAAGAAGAATCAGTAAAAATACGTTCCTTAACCGAAATATTAGTCTTCTTCATGGTGATTTCTTCTTGCAAGTAAATATTATTAATAATTGAACCGGTAGTCGTAATAGGCTGTTGAGTATTATTTAAGTATGCCTCATATTTTTCACTACCAACAAATACTTTTGTTACTTCATCAATGGCATCTTTAAAAACATCAACATCCGTTACGTAGACTAATACATCATTACTACTATCAACCTTATTAGGATCGTATGATGATGTAAGAGCTCCTAGTAAAGTAGTTAAAGGTAGACGACTAGAGTCCCCAGATTTAATACGAAATTGATAACCCTCAATTGTACAAGGTTTCTTATCAATTATCTTATTGTAAACGTCAGAAACACTCGTATAACTAGTATCATAAGTAGTAATTTTTTTAACGTTGATACCTAGTGGTTCATAGACATCAGAAGTATGTAAGTAGATAGCATTATCTTCCACATATTGTTGCATTGTTAAAAACTTACTATATTCAACATCGTATAATTTTTGATTAACATAATCTTCTAAATCACTATATTCACTACTAGTCATATTTAAACTATCACGATAATCATATAAATAATTTACTATTTCTTGTGATAGCTTTTTAATATTAGAATTAAAACGCTCATCCAAAATGTCATAATTTATAACGCGTGATGAACTGATACTAATTTTATCAGTATACTCTGATGAAAAGCCACTATATAACGCAACTAACTTATCGTAGCAGCCATCTTTTATTTTGCCATCATCTTCTACATAAGAACTTAACTCACGATAAATTTTTTCTAGATTTAGAAGACTTAAATATTCACGATAGTAAATCGTTTTGCGATTGATACGTTTTTCCATAACTTCATGGACACTTTTAATACGTTCAACCTGATTTTGATAATCGATAACTTGATCTTGAATAATATTTCCTTGACTAGAAATGTGATCTTCTAATTCTTCTTTAGATACAATCACACCAATTTTTTCATCATCTAAATAAACTTGATATAAATTATGAGGTTGATATTTATGAACGTAATTAAACTGTAGGAAAAAAATAGCAATGCCAATAATTCCTACAAAGAAATACACTGAATACTTTTTCATAAATCACCTAAGCTTCTTCTTGATTATCATCAGCTACACTAACAAGTGTACTCGTTGCTCGTTGAAACATTAATTTAACATCTTTTAATGGACCATTACGATGTTTACGAATGATTAGTTCCATTAGACTATCTTCTTTTTCTTTTTCTTCATCACTACAATGTAAAAAAGCAACTAAATCGGCATCTTGTTCAATAGCTCCCGATTCACGTAAATCACTTAACATTGGTCGTTTATCATTACGTTGTTCAATACCACGTGATAATTGTGACAAGGCAATAACAGGAATACCCAAATCCATGGCCATGGTCTTTAAAGCACGCGATATGTCAGCTACTTCTTGTTGCCTATTTTGTCCAGTAGCGCCACCTTTAGTTGCGCTTTGAATTAAAGTAATATAGTCGATAATAACAACATCCAATCCAGTTTCAGAATTTTTTAAACGACGACATTTAGAACGAATTTCTGAAACAGTCTGGGTTGCACTATCATCAATAAAAATATGCGTTTTAGATAGACGACTTATAGCTTCATTAAGCTTACGCCAATCACTATGTTCTAAATTACCAGTCTTTAGTTTTTCACCACGAACTTGACCTACTGATGATAACATACGTGTCGCTAACTGTTCAGCTCCCATCTCCATATTGAAAATAGCAACTGACTTTTTAGCGTTTATTGCCATATTAGTAGCCATATTTAAAGCAATAGCAGTCTTTCCCATTCCTGGTCGAGCGGCAATAATGATCAATTGATTAGGATGCCATCCAGAAGTAATTTTATCTAAATCATAAAAACCACTTGGAATACCTGTAACATCATTTTTATTAGCTGCTAAAAATTCAAGATCTGATTGTGTTTTTACTAAAACATCCTGAATTGGTTTAAACTCACTAACTTTTAAACCTTGTGATACGTCAGTAATCTTTTTACTAGCTTCATATAGAAAATCTCCGATATCACGACCAACACTATAGCTATCTTTAACTATTCCGGTTGCCTCATCAATAAGACGACGTAATAGAGCTTTTTCTGATACAATTTTAATGTATTCATCAATATTAGCTGTCGTTGGGACACTATTAATTATTTCAACAAGATAATCAATATTTCCAACTTGTTCTAGCCAATGACGATTATTTAATTCTTCACTTACCGTCGTTAAATCAACCGGTATTTTTTTATCATCAATAGCCCTGATACATGTAAAAATCTTACTATGTGAATCAAGATAAAAATCTTCACTAGTTAATCCCTCTAAAGCCTTTTGTAAAGCTCTTTTAGTCAAAAACATTGATCCAATTACAGATTGTTCAGCATCAATGTTATGAGGAATATTCTTTTCTGGCATAAAACCACCTCTATTTTACTAATTCAACTTTAATATGTGCGACCACACTTTTATGTAATTCAATATCAACATTATGATATCCTAATGAAGATAATGGACTCGTTATTTTAATCTGTTTTTTGTCAATATTATATCCCTTTTTTACTAGTTCATTAGCAATTTGTTTAACGCTAACGCTACCAAAAACACGATCTTGTTCTCCCGTTTTAACTTGAAATTTAAATGTTTCATTTTCTATTTTAGCCTTAACTTTTTCACAGTCACTAATTAGTTTAGCTAAAGCTTCTTCTTTTAAAGCATTTTCTTTGTTTAGACGATCAACACCTGTCTGTGTAGCGGGAACAGCTTGCTTATTCTTAATTAGAAAATTAGCATAGCCATCAGCCACGTTAATTATTTCTCCCTTTTTACCTTGCTTTTTTACATCTTCTAATAATATTATTTTCATACTATTCCTCCAAGGCCTTCTTTAATGCTTTTTCAGCAACTTTTGTCGTAGTATTTTCCATCTGTGCAGCAGCAATGGTCGCATGACCACCACCACCTAATTTTTTCATTACTTCACAAACATCAATATTACCAATACTACGTGCACTAATGCCAACTAACTTCTTATCTAATTGGCCAATTGTAAAACTAGCTTCAACATCTTCAAAATTAAGAAGTGATTCACTTATTTCAGCTAGTTCTTCAGATGACGTATGCGTAGAAGTAAGTAAACAGATGGCAATATTTTTATGATAAATATAACTGCTTTTAATAAAGTCAGCTTTTCTTAAAAATTCATCTTTAGACTCTTTTAATAAAGTTTGTCTAATAATAGCATCAGCTCCCATCGAAGCTAAATATGCCGCAGCTTCAAAAGCTCTTTCAGTAGCTTTAATATTAAAACCATTAGTATCTATTTCCATACCAGCTAACATAATTGATGCGACTATAGAACTGATACTAACATTTAAGAAGCGACTATAGAATGCGACTAATTCAACGACGCTAGATAAAGATGAATCAATATAAAATATTTCAGTATCTTTAATATAATTACCCATTTTAATATGATGATCTAAAACGACGACACTATCAGCAAAAGAAATAAAATCAGGATCTTCAATACGCTCCTGTTGATGCGTATCAACGATAATTAAAAGGGTTTTACCTTTCAATATTTTCTTATAATTTTTATGGTTAATAAAATTAAAGTTAGGCACTAAAGATAAAGCTTGTTTAACACTAGAATTATTATCTTCATCTTCAACATCTAAAAAAATATAATTACTTTTTTCAAGGGCAGTAAAAATAGAACTCAACCCTAAACTAGAACCTAAAGCATCTAAATCAGGATCATGATGACTCATGATAACGACATCATCATAATCGTTTATTAATTCTGTTAAATGATTAAATAAACCTTCCATAAGCCCTCCAATTCAATATCTATTATACTATAAAAAGGCTCATTCTACAATTAAAAGAAAAAGAAATAAACTACTGCTTATTTCTAATTCTTTCAGCTAATGCTTTAATTTTATTAAAACGGTGATATAGCCCTGATTTAGTTATTTTAGTATCAGTTTCATAACCTATTATTTCACTTAATTCAATTAATGAGGCTTCCGGATATTTTAGACGATAAGTCGCTACTAACCTTTCTTTTTCATCTAACAAATCTAAACCGCCTTCAGCTTCAATTGTCTCAATATCTCTTACTTGTTTAGTAGCTGTTTCAATAATCTTATCTACGTTAGCTTGTTCACAATTATTGAGGCGATTAGTCATATTCTTATGATCACGGTAGATACGAATATCCTCAAAATAGAATAGAGCATTTATCGCATTCATCATGCGAAGAAAGTCACCTATTTTTTCCGCTTCCTTAACATAAATCATATACTTATTATCCCGTTTTAAAACTTTACTATTTAAGTAATACTCATTTAATAAATTACTGATAAAATCAGCATACTCTTCATCATCAACAAAAAATTCTAAATGATAGCGTGACTTTTTAGGATCATTAATACTACCACACGCAATAAATAAGCCACGTAAATAAGCTCGTTTAGAAAGGTCATCATCAATAATATAAGCTTTAGGGATATTAGTATCTAGACTTAAATCTTGGATAATGGTGTCAATCTTTTTTCTTATCTCTAAAATATAAATATAATTTTTCATATAATTATATCCATGACGAACCGTAATGCGACAGGAGATGTCATACATCTCTTTAATTGAAGAAAAGACATAACGTGCTACACTGATATTTTCTGTTGTAACTCTAATAACATCCTTATTTATTGTCGCACTATTTCGTAGAATAACAGATAATTCAGCAATCATTTCAATCCGTTCATGGCTTAATTTACTTACTTCATTTTTAATGTCACTAGTAAAAGACATAAGCATCTATCCTTTTAATAAATACGAGAAAATTTGTAATCCTAATTTAATTGTATCATGGCGAATTAAATGATTAGTTATTGTAAAGAAATTATCATTAATAATTTCGGGAACAATCTTTTTGATTTCTTTTTCATCAAATTTAACAGCGTCCTTTTGTTCTAACGTTTCATATTTATGAGCAATTTCTTCAGCAATATTACCACTATTAGCGACAACGACATCAATCTTGTGTTTACCTAAATAAGTATTAAGCAATTTAACATGATCGGAAACCGTAAAATTATCTGTTTCTCCAGGTTGCGTCATCATATTACATACATACATTATTTTAGCTTTACTGTGGTCGATAGCGTCAATTATTTCATCACATATTAAATTAGGTATAATACTAGTAAATAAACTACCCATACTTAAGACAATTAAGTCCGCATCTTTTAATGATTGTAAAGCTTCTTTAGTTGGTACAGGAGGTTCCTTATAATAAACTTTTTTAATTTCTTTTTTACATTGCGTAATATTATGTTCTCCTTCAACAACACTGCCATCTTTCATATCAGCCATTAAAACGACATTATCTTCAGTTAAAGGAACAACTTTACCCTTTAAATTCATAACTTTACTTAAAGCTTCAATGCCATCAGATAAATTTCCACTTATTTTGGCGCACGCTGTAAGAAGTATATTACCAACTGTTTGACCCTCTAAATCACTTGTTGTATTGAAGCGATAGTTAAAAAGTTCCATTACTAAAGGTTCGGTTTCTGATAGAGCAACTAATACTCTTCGGATATCTCCTACTGCTGGTATATTAAATTCTTCTCTTAAGACACCTGTCCCCCCACCATCATCACAGACAGACACAATCGCCGTTAAATCGATAGGAAATTGTTTTAATCCACGTAAAAGTGTAGAAGAACCTGTTCCTCCACCTAAAACAACAACTTTTTTATTCATATTTTTTTCTCTCTTTCTTTATTGGGTTAAGATATAATTCTTTTCTTTTTAAAGATATAATAATAAAAGCTACTCCTAATAGAACCATAATAACAGAGACTATTTGAGCGACACGAAAAGGTCCAAGCATTAAGCTATCCATTCTTAAACCTTCAACAAAATAACGTTCAATACCATATATAATAAAGTAAATTCCACAAGATGTTCCCACTTTCAAATTCTTATAAAAATAACGAATAATCATCAAGATGATAAAGCATAAAAGACAAGTCATTGATTCATAGAAGAAAGTAGGTTCACGGTAAAAGCCACCAATATTCATTCCATCAATAACAAATTTAGGAATTGGTAAGCTTTGTAATTTCTCTAAAGAAACAATTGGACCATAAGCTTCCTGATTGAAAAAATTCCCCCAACGTCCGATAGCTTGACCTAAAACAAGAGAAGGCGCAACGATATCCATAAAACGAATCGTATTAACTTTATGCTTACGAGTATAAAAAATAGTATAGATAGCCCCAGCTAATACTCCACCATGAATCGCTAAACCACCATTCCAAATAGCAAATATTTGAAGTAGATCATGTTGATAAGCTTCCCATTCAAAGATGACATAATATAGGCGTGCTCCAACGATAACAATGGGAACTAAATAAAAGAAGTAATCATAAAGGAAACTATCTTTTATTTCGGGATGTCTTTTTAATTCTAACTTTACTAAAAGAAAGCCAATTAAAAAGGCGGTTAAAATACAAAGTGAATACCAATAAATAGTAATTCCACCAACATGGAACGCTACAGGGTTCATTTGCGTTTACCTCCTTTTAAAATTCCATCGATAATCCAGTTATCCATAATGGCATTCATTATGGAAATGACAACGGAAACAATAATTAACATCCACATACCATGGACATTAAAATTAGATTGTAATATCCAATCGGATAGTTTTAAAATAAAAGCATTAATTAAGGGATAAAATAAACCTAATGTCATTGCGGTTAAAGGTATTGTCAACCAAGTTAAAACGGGTTTAATCGTCTTATTTAAAACAAATATTATTAAGATAGCTAGAAAGCCCCAATAAATGTTTTCGATATAAACTGTTTTCTTAAAAATCATAGAGACAGTTATTAATACTAATGTATATCCAATTAAGTGAATAAGCGTATCTAACCAACTGCTGATACTTTCACGTTTATTCCATTTTTTATTCTCTTCTTGCATAAAAATCTCCTTGACTAATTATAGCACTATTCACTACGTATTTCAAATAAAGCATCCCTTAATTCCATTGCTCTTTCAAAGTCAAGATTTTTAGCTGCTTCATGCATTTCAGCTTCAATTTGAGCCATTAAATCAATCTTTTCATGTTTAGACATTTTCTCACGTTTTTTACGTTCAACACCTTTATTATTGCTGATAACTTCACGAATAGCTTTAATGATAGTTTGAGGTACAATATGATGTTCTTCATTATATTTTTCTTGAATATCACGGCGTCTTTGGGTCTCATCGATAGCTAATTTCATAGAATCACTTATACTATCAGCATACATAATAACATGGCCATTGGCATTACGAGCAGCACGACCTATCGTTTGAATTAAACTACGTTCACTACGCAAAAAGCCCTGCTTATCAGCATCCATAATAGCAATTAATTCGACCTCTGGAATATCTAATCCTTCCCTTAATAAGTTTATGCCGACTAAAACATCATATTTACCTTTTCGTAAATCACGAATTATTTCTAAACGTTCTAAAGTCTTAATCTCATTATGAAGATAAGCGACCTTAATATCTAATTTTTTTAGATAATTGGTTAACTCTTCCGCCATTCTAATAGTTAAAGTAGTAATTAAAACACGGGCACCCTTTTTAATACATTCGTTGATATTTTCAATTAAGTCATCAATTTGATTATGGGTTGGATGAATATCTATTTTAGGATCTAGTAAACCAGTTGGGCGAATAATTTGTTCAACTACTTCATGATTTGTTTTTTCTAACTCATATTCTCCTGGTGTCGCAGAAATATAGATGGTCTGTCCCTTTTTAGATTCAAATTCTGGAAATTTTAAAGGCCTATTATCTAAAGCACTAGGTAATCTAAAGCCATATTCCACTAAAATCTCTTTGCGGGCACGATCACCATTATACATACCTCTTACTTGTGGAATAGTAACATGGGATTCATCTATTACTAATAAATAATCATCCCCAAAGAAATCCATTAATGTTGAAGGTGTTTCCCCAGCTTTTTTAAGCGCTAAATGACGAGAATAATTTTCTACACCTCGGCAAAAACCTGTCTCTCTTAACATCTCTAAATCATACTTGGTACGTTCTTCTAATCGTTGATATTCCAATAATTTATTTTCTTGTTTAAAATACGCTAATCTTTCTTTTAATTCTTCTTCGATATTATCACAAGCTTTTAATAATTTATCTTCTGATGTTACAAAGTGACTAGCAGGAAAAATACTGATTGTCTGCTTATTTGTCACAATAGCACCCGTTACAACATCAAATTCACAGATACGATCAATCTCATCACCAAAAAATTCAACACGTATTCCCTTACTATGTTGATTGACTGGAATAATTTCAAGAACATCGCCTTTAGCTCTAAATGTTCCACGCTTAAAATCAATGTTATTTCGTTCATATAACATCTCAATTAACTTTTCAATAATCGTATCACGTTCAACTGTCTCACCACATCTCAAAACAAGCATTTTATCACGATAATCTTCAATATCACCAATACCATAAATACAAGAGACACTCGCAACAACGATAACATCTTTATTATTTAATAAAGCTCCTGTCGCTGCATGACGTAATTCATCAATCTCATCATTGATAGCAGCATCCTTTTCAATATATGTATCGGTTTTAGCAACATAGGCTTCTGGTTGATAATAATCATAGTATGAAACAAAATATTCGACATGATTATTAGGAAATAGTTCTTTAAATTCAGCATAAAGTTGACCAGCTAAAGTCTTATTATGTGCTAAAACAAGAGTCGGTTTATTTACTTCTTTAATAACATTAGCAATAGTAAAAGTCTTACCGGTTCCAGTAGCGCCTAATAAAACTTGATCTTTTTTACCATCTTTGATACCTTTAACTAATTCTTCAATCGCTTTAGGTTGATCACCATTAGGTCGATACTCTGATACTAAATCAAACATATTATCCTCCTCCCTAGTTACATCGACGTGTTGTTCATATTTTATCACTAATTAATAATCAAAACAAGGAAGCTATAAAAGCTTCCTGTTCTACATTTGTTTACCACTTTCTTTTTCACTTTCATAAATAGCAGTAAGTTCTTGTTGCATGCGTGAGAAAGATGAATGACAATTATTGATAGCTTGCTTCTTACTCAAGAAAACATCAGGTCTAATAGCGGTAGCTGTAATCGTTTCTCCTCTAGTAACACATTCAAAAGAGAAAGGAGCCATTTTACCATCACATATTTCACGAAGAGGTACACCTTTTTCAATCAACTGTTGTGATTCTTTCATATTAAATAATTGTTCTAATTGAAAGCAAATTTGTGACTTATCTTGACTAATAAACAATATACCTGATGCATCAGGATAAATATCAGCAAGCGCTTCATGAACAACAATTCTTCCGACACCCATATCTTTAAAAGCTTGGGTAACACGCGTAACAATATAATTGGCACTATTTACATTAACAACACCAAGATAATCTCCAGCAACTGGTCCTTCGCCTATTCCGGTTACACCAATTCCTTCAAAAGCTCCTGATGGGTTTCTACCATTATCATAACCAAAATTTAATTTTTTCATAGTTCCTCCCTATCTATTTTTAGTATAGCATATTCCTTTCTTTTTCAATCTACAAACTCTCTTTTTTCTCCTTTTTATGTCTAAATAGTGTAAACATTTATCTTTTTTTTACTGATAAATAGCATTTATAATTTATTTTTGTTATAATCAAGCTAGATTAAAGGAGGATATGTATGGGCCTTTTTGATAGTGTTGTTAATAATGTTGTTAGTAGTATGAGTCATTCAGCTGGTCATGCTATTGGTAACGCTGTAGGAAATGCCATTGGTAATATGGCCGGTGAAGGTATTAACTCTGTTACAACAGATATGAAAATACAAAATGAAGAAAAAATGAATACTTATCACGAAGCTGTTGAGCAGCGTCAAAAATTACAAAATATTCCAGCTATTTGTCCACATTGTAGCGCTCCTACTAATGGCAAATTAATTTGTGAATATTGTCAGTGCAAAGTAATAGAATAGGCAAGGAAAACCTTGCCTTTTTTATTTTTTAAAGATAAATGCGATATACAAATGTATCTCGTTTAATAAATCCTACCTTTTCATAAACATGATGAGCACTAAGACGCTTACAATTAGATGTTAGTTCCATATAACTAGCTTTCATCTTTTGTGCTTCCTTAATAGCATATTGCATCATTTTAGTAGCGACACCCATATTTTGATACTCTGATTTTACACATACATATTCCACATAGATATAATTTACATCAAGAATAACATCACGAATTTTTGTTAAGATAAAATAACCAGCTACAACGCCATCAACAAGAGCGACATATTCTAGATTATTATCATCATGACAATGTGATTTTTGAAAATCAAAAGCTTCTTTAATAATATCATTAACAGCTGCATAGTCATCATCGTCATATTTTCTAATTACTATATCCATTATCAATCTCTCCTATTATTTTTTCTTTATTCTTTTGCCTTGGTTTAGTTGGGCAAAGAAATTTTAAAATCAAACCTTCTGAAGTTTTTTCTTTACCTACTAATTTTCCACCATAAGCATCAACTATTCGGTATGAAGCAACATTGGCAGCATATAACTTAATCATAAAATCGGGAACCCCAGTTTCATAAGCGAACTCTCCAAATAAATTAATAGCTCGCGTACCATAGCCTTGTCTTTGATATTCTTTATAAATCTCAAGTCCAAGATCACCTATATCACTTTCATGATAACCACGATATCCTAAAACACCGATGACTTCTTTTTGATTATGAAGACATATATAATATATACCTAAACTCATATAGGGAGTGCGTATATCAATCACACCATCTGTTTTAAGAGGCTCTTTAGTAAAGAACCTGCCCTCTTTAATATCTTCCATTCCGTTATTTATTTCTGTTATCTTCTTTTTAGCTGCTCCAATATCAACTGTCTTATTTTGAATAGCATGCTCTAAAATTCTCTTTTTAAAAGCTAATTCAAAATAGACGCTTCCCATACCATCATAAAGATCTTTTATCACCACAACCATCACCACTACTTAATCTAAATTTTTCTTTTTGGTTATTATTAAATCACATTTTAATAAATTTTCATATACTTTATTTATCTCACTAATAATTTTATCTTTCTCATTAGAAGAAATATCACTTAATACTTGATTCAAAGACTTTTGATAGTCTCTTTTATTTTCTTTGTTGATAATATTCCAATTAATACCCTTAAATTTCTCCGCTACCATCATATCCAAAGGTAATTTATTTTGAAGCATCAAAACAGCAATAATAGGATAACCAGGATAACTCTGCCAATAAGTAGCGTTATCGTTGGAATAATAAATATTATCTTTCCATTTTACATAATACTCTTTAGTCATATCACTCGATTTAACTATGGCGTCATTATCATGTAGCATAATTCGGTTATCGATGATAGCGCTATAGGCTTCCGGTATTTTTTCAATTGGTGGTACTTTCATTTAACACCTACCAATAGGTAACCGTTTCTTCAATCGTTTTACGATTACCATGTAAACGAGAACTTGGATGACAATCTTTACTAGGATAACCTAAACATAAAAGACAAACAGGTTTAACATTTTCTGGTAAAGAAAATACTTCTTTTACTTTTTTTGAATCAAAATATCTAATCCAAAGTGAACCTACACCCACATTCCAAGCCTCTAACATCATATGTGTTCCTACAATACTAACATCCATTTCTGATGTATCATAATTTTCTTCTAATGGGCTTTTCCAAACTTGATCCATATCAGCACACAATAGCAATACTACTGGAGCATTATATGTATTAGCGACACTATTAATCTTATCTAAAGCATCTCTACTTTGTAAAACATATATTTTTTGGGGTTGATTATTAACGGCGGTAGGCGCTACACGCCCAGCTTCTAAAATTAAATCTAATTTTTCTTGCTCTACAACCTGGTCAGAATAACGACGAACAGAATAACGTTCCTTAACTAAATCTAAAAAATCCATAAATCCTCCTTTATCATATCTATCATTATTATATCATAAGATAAAAAGAAAGAGGTATTAAGCCTCTTTTTCGTACACTTTATCTTTTAATTTGCCATTTAAAATAGTGCGTGATAATTCGCCTAGATAACCTTGCGCTAAAGCTTTAATATTATATGCTACATAGCCTGGTATACGTGGAAATAGGATAAAAGTTATATCGTGATAACCATCTTCATCCTCATAATCATCATATAAATACAAACTCTTTTTACGCCAATATGGTCTATCACTTTTTTCAATAGCTGGTTGCATAATAAAATCAGCTTTATTTTCTAATGGTTGGCTAATTAAATCGGTAATAATATCTTCTTCGCTTTTTGTTTCATCATACTGATATGGTTTATAAAAAGTTTCTTTCCACTCCAACATCTGTGTATGATCATCAACAAGAGCCGCTACTAAAGCAAGATAACTCTCTTTTTTACCATCTTTCACCATTTTAGTTGGATACATTTCGTAGTGAAGAGTATATCCACCAAAAGAAGACTCGCTTTCACCATTCATAAGGGCACCAATCATCGCAACATAATAGACACTATCATAAATATTACGTTTTTTCATACATTAATCCTCACTTTGCATAGGTATTATGTTATCACTCATAAATATCGTTTGTCAAATATATTTTTTTGCTATTTCGACATAAATATGATAAAATACCAATTAGAATAGGAGAGTGAAATTTTGAAGAGAGCTAAAAAGCTTATGATGTTGCTACTAGCGGTTGTTTTAGTTAGTGGCTGCACCATGAAAGAAGAAGTAAATATGAACATCAAAGATGATAAATCTGTCGATTTAGCCGTTATTGTTGCTTTAGATGACGAACTAATCGATAGTATGTTATCATTGGATAATCAATTAGGTTCAAGCACTGATAAAGAATTTACCGATGAAGAAAGATGGGAATTCATTGAAGAAACTTTTAATTCAGAAAATTCTAGTATAGCTAAAAACCTAAAAGGCGAAAAATATGAAGAAGGAAAGTTCAAGGGTAAAAAATTTACAACTACAATCGATAACATCGATGAAATAAGTTCTGAAAAAGAAGATGAAGTTGCCAAAACTAGTGAAATGACTGGTAAAGAAAAGTTATTCCTAAAGAAAGGCAACACATACAAGGCTGACTTCAAGCTTGATACAAGTGATAGCGAAGAACAGGCTCAAGAATATGAAGGTGCTGATTTAAGTAGTATTATGGATGTATCTTTTGTTATTACTTTACCTCAAAAACCAATCAGTCACAATGCTTCTAAAGTATCTGACGATGGTAAAACATTAACATGGGATACTGCAGACCTTACAGGAAAAAATATTCAGTTTGAATTTGAATTTCCAAAAAAAGCTGGTATTACAAGTGACAAAAATATGTTTATGTATGGAATAATAGCTGGTGTTGTAGTTGTTTTACTAATTGTAATTGTTTTATTAGTTAGTAAAAAAGGTAAGAAGAGTAATGGTCAACAACCTATAGTAGGTGCGCCAATGCCTCCACAGCCAATGCCAGGAACTCCAGTTCCAGGTCCACAACCAATGCCTGTTCAACCACAACCTGTACCTCAACCACAACCTGTTCCTAGTGAACCAGTTCAACCTACTCCAGCTCCTGAGACAGTTCCTAATGAGCCAGTTCAACCTGAACCTACTCCTGAAGCAGCTCCTAGTGTGCCAACTCCAGAAGAGAACACACAAGAGCAAGATCAAACAACAGACAATACGCAAAACGGATAAAAGAGTATGCCTAAAAGCATGCTTTTTTTAATACCAAAAAATGCAGATAATCTGCATTTTTATTGTTTACAACCATTAGTTGCTGCATATTTGAATGCTCTATCATATGTTCGATCACTAGATGATATACATGTGCCTGTAAGTTTATTATATGGAGCATTAGTAGCTAAATAAGTTAAGAATCTACTAGCACAGAATTTATTAGTACCATTATCAACACAATAGAATCCGGTTTGACCCGTTGTATCAGTATCACTAGTTTTATTATACATTGTCATTTCCGTGTATGGATCTATACCGCTATTTCTTGCAGCTTTATTTAATTTGCGAATAGCATTAATATTGGCTGAATTTAAAGTAATTTGATAAATTGGTTGTTTTGAATAAATACCATCTTTTAAAATCGTCTCGATATCTGATGTTGTCAATATTGCCCAGTTATGTCCACGTGTACGACCATTACCTAGACGACCTGGGAAGG